>NZ_RAVW01000262.1 GCF_003611585.1 Corallococcus exercitus
GCTCCAGCCCGCTTTTCCCCCCAATCCAATGCCGGGAGTGCTCCCTTGAAATTCACGAGCAAGGACGTGTCGAAGCTGCTGGAGGAAGTGAGCGGGTCCGAGGACCTGATGGGCCACGCCTGCGCCACGTCGTACCTCAACGGCCAGAACTACACCTGGAATGGCACGCAGTGGGTGGGCACCTACTACCCGCAGCTCAAGTATCCGGTGGGCGAGGACTCCAGCAGCTCCTGCTAGGCCGCGTCTCAAGGCCCTGCCTCCCATGAAGGTCGCCATCGTGGACAGTGGTGTGTCGGTGGGCTTCCTTCGCGGGGCGGGGCTGTCGCTTGCCGGAGCGGCGAGCTTCCTGCTGGACCGGGAGGCGCGGCGCCTGGAGTCCCGCGTCCACTCGCGTGAGGAGCTGGCCGCCTGGCGTGGCGGGGACTCCGTGTTGGAGGACCTGGAGGACGCGCACGGTCACGGCACCGCGGTGCTGAGCATCCTGCTGGACCAGGGCCGCCCCGGTGACGACGTGGAGTGGTACGTCGCGCGCGTGCTGGATGGGCGGATGCGCGGGGATTCGCCGTGCCTGCTGGAGGCGCTGGAGTGGCTGACGCAGGACGTGCGCCCGGACCTCATCAACCTGAGCCTGGGCACCGCGGGCCGCGCCTTCGAGGCGCCCCTCACCGCGCTGCTGGACCGGGCGGTGGGGCAGGGGAGCGTCGTGCTCTGCGCCGCAGGTCCCGTGTCGGGCCTGCCGTCCGGGATGCCGTCGGTGGTGACGGTGGCGGACGCGGCCATGGCGCATGCGCTGCGCAAGGGAGACATCGTGGACCACGTCGAGGACGCGGCCACGGTGCGGCTGTACGCGGACGGCGTCTGGAAGGAGCAGCCCCTCACGAGCAGCTACGCGTGCGCCCTCGCGGCGGCGCGGGTGCTGCGCGAGGGCTGTCCTGCCGGATGGCGGCGCGTCACCGCGTCACAGCGGACGCGGTGACGTCACTGGCTCGAGGACCTCAGGCCGGGACGCGGGCGTTGTCCTTGC
Source organism: Corallococcus exercitus (assembly GCF_003611585.1). GTDB lineage: Bacteria > Myxococcota > Myxococcia > Myxococcales > Myxococcaceae > Corallococcus > Corallococcus exercitus. The sequence goes on from NZ_RAVW01000262.1 coordinate 1,025, forward strand.
GGTCCCAATGCCGGTGCTGCGCGAGCGCCTGGGAGAACGCGGTGGCCAGCGTCGTGCCGGCTCCGGCCTTGGAGCCCGCGACGATGCCGGGCGCGGCCGGGTCGATTTCACAGGCCTTGAGCAGCTCCTCCGCGTCCTTGGACACGCCCACCGTCTTGCAGTGCAGGTAGGCCTCCTGCACGAAGTGGCGCGACTCGCCGTCCTTCTTCAGCGTGGCCACGCTCGCGGCGCCGCCGGGGATGAAGACGCCGTCGTACTCCACGGAGGCGGTGGTCATCGCGCTCTTGTCCACCGGCACGTCCTTGCCGTTGGAGGCCTTCACCGTGCCCAGGCGCTTGGCGATGAGCTTCACCTTCGCGCCCTGCGCCTCCAGCTCCTTGCGCACCGCCATCAGCTCGTCCGCGTCCACGCCGTCCGCGACGAGCACGCCAATCTTCCGGGACTTGATGGACGGCGGCGTCGTCATCTTCATCGCCTCCATGCTCAGGGCCTTGGACGCGGGCGGGCCCTTGGGCGTGACAGGCGTGGCCTTGGGGGCGGGAAGGCCCAGCCCTTCCGCCACGGCCGACACCAGCAGGGCGTCAATCTTCGCGAAGTGCTCCAGCACGCGCTCCTGGATGGCGCGCGTCTCCACCTTGCCCAGCTCGAAGCGGCAGGCGTCGATGAGGTGCTCCTGTTCCGGCGCGGACAGGCTGCGGAAGAACAGCGCCGCCTGGCTGTAGTGGTCGTTGAAGGAGGCGGAGCGCTCGCGCACCTTCTTTCCGCTCACCTGCTCCGGGTGGTGCACGAAGCCGCCCTGCTGCTGGGAGGCGAGGAACGGGCAGCCGCCGCCCAGCGAGTTGGGGAAGTAGTTGGCGCGGCCCACGTTGCTCGTGTGCCGGCCGAAGCCGTCCTGCTGGTGGTTGTGCACCGGCGCCACCGGGCGGTTGATGGGAATCTCCGCGAAGTTCGGCCCGCCCAGGCGCGTCAGCTGCGTGTCCAGGTACGAGAAGAGCCGCGCCTGCATCAGCGGATCATCCGTGAAGTCGATGCCCGGCACGATGTTGGCCACGCAGAAGGCGACCTGCTCCGTCTCCGCGAAGAAGTTCGTCGGGTTGCGGTCCAGCGTGAGCTTGCCCACCGGCATCACCGGGGCCACCTCCTCCGGGATGATCTTCGTCGCGTCCAGCAGGTCCACGCCCAGCTTCGTCGCGTCCGCCTCCTCCAGGGTTTGAACGCCCAGCTCGTACTCGGGGAAGTCCCCCTGCTCGATGGCCTCGAAGAGGTCGCGGCGGTGGAAGTCCGGGTCCTTGCCCGCCAGCTTCTGCGCCTCGTCCCAGACGAGCGAGTGCGTGCCCAGGAGCGGCTTCCAGTGGAACTTCACGAAGCGCGAGGTGTTCTTCTCGTCCACGAAGCGGAAGGTGTGGACGCCGAAGCCCTGCATCATCCGGAAGCTGCGCGGGATGGCGCGGTCGGACATGATCCACATGATCATGTGCATCGTCTCCGGGACGAGCGACACGAAGTCCCAGAACGAGTCATGCGCCGTCTGGGCCTGGGGAATCTCGTGGTGGGGCTCCGGCTTGGCGGCGTGGACGACGTCGGGGAACTTGATGCCGTCCTGGATGAAGAAGACGGGGATGTTGTTGCCCACCAGGTCGAAGTTGCCCTCCTCCGTATAGAACTTCACCGCGAAGCCGCGCACGTCGCGCACGGTGTCCGCGGAGCCGCGCGAGCCCGCGACGGTGGAGAAGCGCACGAACACGGGCGTCTTCTTCTTGGGGTCCTGGAGGAACTTCGCTCGCGTGTACTTCGCCTGCGACTCGTACACCTGGAAGTAGCCGTGGGCGCCGGAGCCGCGTGCGTGGACGACGCGCTCGGGGATGCGCTCGTGGTCGAAGCGGGTGATCTTCTCGCGGAAGTGGAAGTCCTCCAGCAGCGTGGGCCCGCGCGCGCCAATCTTGAGCGAGTCGTCGGTGTGCTCGACGCGGATGCCCTGGTCCGTGGTGAGGAAGTTGCCCGTGGGCTCCGAGCGGTCCCGTGCGAGCTGCTGGTCCTTGCTCTTCTCGTCGACATGCACCGCGTCCGGATGCTTCTGTGAGCTCACCGCACTGCCTCCTTCAAGGGGGCGTGCAGGGTGCCGGACGCGGTGGAGGCCGCACGTCTTCTGATCCGCGTCTGGGAGGTGCAGGACGGAGGGCGGCGGCGGTGTCCGGTTGCGTTCGTTCGGGACGTTGGCCAGCGAGCGTCAGGCGTCCTTCGCCAGGCGCACCAGCATCTTGCCGGTGTTGTCCCCGCGCAGCAGGCCGATGAAGGCGCCGACGGCCTGGTCCAGGCCGTCCACCACGGTGGACACGTCCTTCACCTTGCCCTCGCGCAGCCACTGACCCATGTCGCGCAGGAAGGCCGGCCGGCGGTCCTCGTGGTCCAGGATGATGTAGCCCTGGAGGGTGAGGCGCTTGCCCACGGCGAGCCCCAGGTTGCGCGGGCCGGGCGCGGGGGTGGTGGCGTTGTACTGGGAGATGGAGCCGCACAGGACGATGCGGCCGTGGTCGTTCATCAGGCCGATGGCGGCCTCCAGGTGGTCGCCGCCCACGTTGTCGAAGTAGACGTCGATGCCGTTCGGGCAGGCCTTCGCCAGGGACTCCGCGATGGGGGCGGTCTTGTAGTTGAGGGCGGTGTCGAACTTCAGGTCGTCGCGGAGGTGCTTCACCTTCGCGTCCGAGCCGACGCTGCCCACCACGCGGCAGCCCTGGATGCGGGCAATCTGTCCCACGACGCCGCCCACGGCGCCGGCCGCGGCGGACACGAAGACGGTGTCGCCGGCCTTGGGCTTGCCGATGTCGAGCAGGCCCACGTACGCGGTCATGCCCGGCATGCCGAGCACGCCGAGGTACGCGGAGAGCGGGCCCACGGACGGGTCGGCCTTCTGGTAGTGCTTCGCGGGGGCGACGGCGTATTCACGCCAGCCGCCGGTGCCGACGACGAAGTCGCCTTCCTTGAAGTCGGGCGAGCGCGAGCGGAGGACCTGGCCCACGGCGCCGCCGTCCAGGGCCTCGCCCAGCTTGAAGGGCGGGACGTAGGACTTCGCGTCGTTCATGCGGCCGCGCATGTACGGATCCACGGACATGAAGTGGTTGCGCACGAGGACCTGGCCCTCGGTGGGTTCCGGGACGGAGACCGTGACGGTCTCGAAGTTGTCCGGCGTGGGCTCACCGTGCGGGCGGGACTTCAGGCGGATTTCACGACCCTGGAGTGGCGTGGCCATGGGGACCTTTCGGGGAAGGAGGGTGAAGACGCCGGCCTCTTAACGGTGGGGTTTTCGCGAGGCAGGGAATTGGGCCGGGAATCGATGGAAGACGTGTAAGGTAGGACGCCGGACGTGTGCCCTGTCATGTCGGACGGGCGTGCTACCTCTCGCCGTCATGGATAGAGTGGAGGGCGGCGAGAAATGGGGAGACGTGATGGGAAAGAAACCCGCGACCTATGCGGACCTGGAGGCGCTCCCGGAGCATGTCGTGGGGGAGCTCGTCGCGGGGGAGCTGTATGCAAGCCCACGGCCGGCGGCTCCTCATCTCATCGTGGCGTCCCACCTGGGTGCGGAACTCACGGGTCCCTTCGACAGGGGACGTGGCGGGCCTGGAGGTTGGCTCATCCTGGACGAACCCGAACTTCATTTCGGAATGGATGTCCTCATTCCGGATATCGCGGGCTGGCGGCGCGAACGGCTGCCAGGGACGCCTCGAGAGGCCGCCTCCCGCCTGGCACCGGATTGGGTCTGTGAAGTGCTGTCGCCATCCACGCGGAAGCTGGACCGCGAGGCGAAGCTGCCAGTGTACGCACGCGAAGGCGTGCGCCATGTCTGGTTCCTGGACCCGGTGCCCCGCACATTGGAAGTGTTCCGGCTGGAGGCAGAAGGCTACAGGCAGGTGGGCTTCCATTCCGGAAGTGCAATCGTCCGTGTCGAACCCTTTGAGGCCCTGGCGCTGGAGCTCTTCTTCCTGTGGGACGAGCACGGCTGACGGGGATGCGCGTTTCCTTTCAAGGCGGCCGGGCGAGCACGGATTCAGGTGCGCGTGGGCTTGAGGCGCGGGAGGCTCGCGCTTATGCCGCTGTCTCCGTTCTCGCTCATCATCGCGCTGGGTGCCTTGCTCGGGCACCTGTACCTGTTCCGGCGGCTCGTTTGGAATGTCACGCCTCGTCGTGGACCCCGGGTCTTCGCCGCGCTCTTGCTGGGCCTCATGACGTTGGTGCTGATTGCTCGGCGGTACCTGCAGCGCACGCTTCCAGAGGCTCCTGGCGACGTGGTGGAGCTGGTGTCCTATTCGTGGATGGGTGTGGCGCTGTGCCTGGTGCTCGCGCTCGCGGGACTCGACGTGGGCCGGGCCGTGCTCGCTTTGGGACGTCGGCTCCGGCCTGCCCCTGTTGTTCCCACGGTGGATGCCGAGCGGCGGCGCTTCCTGTCGCAGGCGACCGCGGGTGGGGCGCTTGCGCTGGGCGGAGGGCTGGCGGGGTATGGCAGCTGGCGCGCGTTCTCGGCTCCGGAGGTCACGGAGCTGGTGGTTCGCATTCCCAAGTTTCCCCGCGCGCTGGAGGGCTTCAGCATCGTGCAGCTCACCGACCTGCACGTGGGCCCCTTCATCCAGCGGCGCTTCATGGACGAGCTGGTGCGGCGGGCCAATGCGCTGAAGCCAGACCTCGTCGCCATCACCGGCGACCTGGTGGACGGCACCGTGCCCCGGCTGGGCGGCTTCGTCGCGGCGCTCGGCAACCTCCAGGCGCGCCATGGCCGCTTCTTCGTCACCGGCAACCATGACTATTCCTCCGGCGCGGAGGCGTGGGTGGCCCACCTGGACTCGCTGGGCATTCCCTCGCTGCGCAACCGGCACGTGCGCATCGGGGACGCGGGCGGCGCGTTCGACCTGGTGGGCGTGGACGACTGGCACGGCGGCCGGCGCCTGGGCCAGAAGGGCTATGACCTGGAGCAGGCGCTGGCGGGCCGCGACCCCGAGCGCGCCGCGGTGCTGCTCGCGCACCAGCCCGCCAACTTCAAGGTGGCCGCGGAGCAGGGCGTGGACCTGCAAATCTCCGGGCACACCCACGGCGGCCAGCTCTTCCCCATGACGGCGCTCATCGGGCTGAGCTGGGAGCACTCCGCCGGCCACTACCGGCACGGCGACTCGCACCTCTACGTCAGCCGGGGCTGCGGCTTCTGGGGACCGCCCATGCGGCTGGGCAGCCCCCCGGAGCTCGTCAAGCTGGTGCTGACTTCGTGAGGAACGCGTCCAGCGCGGCGTTGACCGCGTCCGGATGGTCCAGCTGGATCCAGTGGCCGGCACCCTCCACCACCTGGTGCGCCACGCCCTCGCCCAGCCGGTGGACGCTCTGTGGCGTGTCGTTGTCCGGCGCGACGAGCGAGAACTTCGGCCCCGGATAGCGCGCGAGCGCGGCCGTCAAATCAAAGCGCAGGCTGGAGCGCTGCACGGCCGTCACGGCGGACAGCGGTGTCGCGTCCAGGTCCGCCAGCAAGCGCTCGCGCACGTCCGCGCGCTCACCCGCCATCTGCGCCCAGTCCTGCCGCACCGCCTGCGCCACGTCCGGCGCGTCCAGCGAGGCGAGGTACGCGGTCACCTGCTCCTCGGGGTACCGGCGCGAGTCCGTCATCGGATCCACCAGGAACAGCCCCGCCACCTGCCGGGGATTCTCCCCCGCGTACGCCAGCGTCACGCCCCCGCTGATGCTGTGCCCCACCAGCACGAAGCGGCGCAGCCCCAGCGCACGCACGACCGCGGCGATGTCGCCCGTCAGCGACTCCAGCGTGAAGTCCTCCGGCTCCGGGTACGTGGAGCCTCCGTGGCCGCGCAGCTCCAGCGCGATGCCCCGGCGGCCCGTCCGGGCCAGGTGCTCCAGCTGCGCCTGCCAGTGGGAGGCGTTGCCCGCGAGCCCGTGCACGAAGACGACGGGCAGCGTCTTCCCCCCGCCGCCGGTGTCCACCAGCCGCAGGTCGCCCGCGGGCCCCGCCACGCGGAAGTCGTCGAAGCGCACGCGCTGGGGCTCGAAGGCCTGGCCTTCCGCGAAGGGGACCTCGTAGTGGGTGACGTGCAGGTCCCGGTCGATGAGGTAGCGGTCGTCCTCCGGGAAGAAGATGGCGCGCTCCGGTGTGTCGCCCGCGAAGCGCTTCACCGCGTCCATCGACTCCCAGAGGGTGACGAGGAGGAACTCCGCGCGCCCGTCCGCCACCTTGCGCAGGCAGTACGCGGCCAGGTTGCCCGGCGTGCGCCGGTAGTGCGTGAGGCCCGTCTGGTGGAGATAGGTGAGGTAGGCGTCGGCGTCCTCCGCCTTCGTCACCCCGCGCCAGGTGCGTGCGAGCATTCCAGGTTCCTCGTGCCGCAAGAGTGGAGCCGCGCATGTAGCGCGCCCGGTGGGAGGACGGCCACCCCGCGATGGGCCGGGCGTGGGCAGACGACACTTGGCTTGGGGACGCGCGTCACCGACGATGCCGTGCACACGTGGACGCGAACCCTGGTGCACCGATTCCCGAGGCGGACTCCCGGCGGGTGGACGAGGTCCAGCCCGGCTGGCGTTGGATGATCGGGGGGCTGTCGCTGGTGCTGCCGGCGCTCTTCTTCTTCCGGGCGACGTTCACGCGCGACATCTTCCTGGCGGGCGACACGCTGCGGGCCTTCTACCCGATGCGGGCCTACCAGGCCTCGCGCATGTCGCGGGGCGAGTTCCCCGACTGGTTCCCCTACGACGGCTTCGGGCAGTCCTTCCCCGCCATCTTCATCTCCGGGGTGTTCCACCCCACGACGCTGCTGCACCTGGTGCTACCCCTGGGCGCCGCGGTGAAGCTCACCGTGCTGCTGTGCTTCCCCGTCGCGCTGCTGGGCACGGTGGCGCTCCTGCGCGAGTGGGGCGTCCCCCGCGCGGGCGCGCTGTTCGGGGCGCTGACGTTCACCTTCAGCGGCTACCTGGTCTGCATCACGAACAACCCCACGTACCTGCTGCCCGCGAGCACCGTTCCCGCCGCGCTGTGGGGCGTGCTGCGCTTCGTGCGGCGCCCCACGGCGGCCCGGCTGACGGTGGGGGGAGGCCTGCTGGCGCTGGTCGCGTTCGGTGGAGATGCGCAGGCGTTCGCCGTCACGCAGGCGCTCGGGGTGCTGGTCGCGTTGACGGAGCCGGTGACGGCACCGGGGACGTGGGCCCGGCGCGTGGGAGCGTGTCTGCTGTTGGTTGCGACGGGCGGGCTGCTGGCCGCGCCCCAGCTGCTTCCCGCCGCGGCGCTGGTGGCGACGGGCGAGCCCGGGGCCCGGTCGCTCCTGGAGGCGCAGTACTTCTCCCTGCACCCGCTGCGGGTGGGGGAGCTGCTGCTGGGGCCGTTCCTGACGGAGCCGGTCGGCGTGCGCGGCATCCCCGAGGTCGTGGTGCAGAAGCTCATCCGCATGGGGGGCTTCACGCGCGCGTGGGTGGACTCGCTCTACGTGGGGACGCCCGCGTGCGTGCTGGCGCTGGCGGGCCTGGGGGCTTCGTGGCGGCAGCGGCGCACCTGGGTGTTCGTGGGCGCGTGGCTGTTGCTGCTGGCGCTGGTGCTGGGGTCGTCCCTGCCGGTGTACGGCTGGATGTACCGGCTGCTGCCGCTGTGGCGGCCCTTCCGCTACCCGGAGAAGCTGGGGTCCTTCCTGGTGCTGGGGCTCGCGGTGGGCGCGGGCCTGGGCTGGCGGCGGTGTCTGGGGCCGGGGGGCGCTCCGCGCGCGGTCATCGTCGCGGGCATCGGCGTGGCGGCCTTCTGCCTGGTGGTCGTGCTGGGCGAAGCGGTGGGCGGGCTGTGGACGCGGGGCTGGGTGTTGCCGCACTGGCCGGAGGCTCCCGCCGCGGCCATCGAGGGCCTGTCGAACAACGTGGTTCGCATGGGGGGAACGGCGGCGGGGCTCGCGCTGTTGTGCGCGGTCCTGGCGTGGCGGCCCCGGCTGGGCGTGGGGTTGGTGGTGCTCCAGGGCGCGGCGCTCTTCCTGGAGAACGGGCCGCTCTACCAGGTGTCCCCGGCGGAGATATTGGAGACGCCGCCTCCGTTCGCGGAGCGGATCCGCGCGTCCGCGCCGGCGGAGGAGCCGGTGCGGGTGAACACGGTGGTGAAGGGCTACTGGGCGCCGCCCCTGGCCGGCTACGAGTTCAAGGACCGGCTGAGCCTGGGGCAGGTGGCGGTGCTGGCGCCGGACACGTCGGTGTTCTGGGACATCGAGAGCGCGGCCAGCTACCTGCCGGGGCGGAGCTCGCGGCTGCTGCGGCTGATGGGCAACCCACGGCGCTGGAACTGGGAATGGGCCCCGCGTCTGTCCACGCCCTTCACGGTGATTCGCACGCGGGAGCTGACAGAGGGGCCTCCTCCGGGAACGCGCGTACTGGCGGAGGAATCCCTTTTCGGGACGACGCTGCTGGCGCATCCGCGGGCCCCCGCGCGGATCCACCTGGCCCGGCCGGAGTGCGTGGCGACGTTCGATGAGGCGTTGGCGCGGATGTCGGCGCCCGAGCCGCCAGCGGAGGGCACGGTCCTCGTGGAGTGCCCGGCGCCGTTGCCGGTGGAGGCCGCGTCCGGCACCGGAGGCGTGCACGTCTCGCGCGAGTCGCCGGAGCACCTCGCGGTGGACGTGGAGGCCGCGGCGCCCTCGGTGCTGGTGATCAACGAAGCGTACCTGCCCGGCTGGACCGCGACGCTGGATGGCGAGCCCGCGCCCATCCTCGCCGCCAACGTGGCGGTGCGCGCGGTGGCGGTGCCGGCCGGGAGCCACACCGTGGTGATGCGCTACCGCACGCCCGGGCTCGTTCCGGGCCTGTGGGTGGGCGCGCTCACGCTGGGCGCGCTGGGGGCCGCGATGGTCGTGTCGCGGCGCTACCGGGGCGCGGGCGTGGCGGTGCTCGGGGCGCCGAACGCGGGTGGCGACGCGGTCATGGCTCCCACGGAGTAGGTGCCGTCGTAGCCGTCCGGATCATCCGCCTTCTTCTGGAGGATGATTCCCTCGGCCTGCACTTCGCCACGGCTGCGCAGGGGCTGCTGGCCACAGGTGTCCGCCGTCATTCCGCGGCAGACCCATGCGGTGCCTCCGGCGTTCACCACGTCGAGCGACACCAGGCCGGGCTCCGTCTCGAGCAGCCGGTGCGTCATGAACTGGAGCTTTTCGTCCCAGGGTGCGCCCACGTCGCGGCGCGCATGATAGTTGCCCACGAGCACGATGAACGTGTCCTCGCGCGCCTGGCTCCGCGCCTGACGGAGCTGTTCCGCCATCGTGTTGTCGCGGTCCTTGCCCCCCGGGTCGAAGGCCTGCACCCGCACCGGCAGCCCCGCGCGCCGCAGCTCCCGCGCGCGCTCGAGCAATCCCCGCATCGCCTGGCTGCCGCGGCCGTCCTGCGCCTCGCGGTGCCAGAAGGCGCTGTCAGGAGGGCCCTCGGCCTCACCCGCGACGAACGCGTCGAGGGACGCCTGATCCTCCACGGGCAGCTCCAACGCCAGCCGCACCGGCTGGCCCGCCGCCGCCGCGTGACACGCCAGCCGCGCCGCGAAGTCCGGCGCTTCCCGCGTGCCGTGGATCTCCCCCAGCACGACGAAGGCCGCGGGCTTGAGCACCGCCTCCATGCCGGGAATCACCGGACCGCAGTCCGTCTTCGCGTGTGCCGCCGGTGCTTCTGGCGCCGTCCGGCATCCCGCCAGCAGACAGGTGACCAACAGCAGGGACCGCGGGGAAGGACGCATGGGCGTGAAGCCTCCTGGGAGGAAACGGGAAGCCCCAGTCTCACCCAACCCCGCGCTCCCTGGAAAACATAACGGCCCGCCCCCGGACAGGGAGCGGGCCGTGGCCTCGCGCGTCACCTGGACGCGGCGGGCCGGGTCAGGCGGTGGGGACGGCGACCTCGGCGCGCGACTCGCGCTGGGCCGACGCGAGCGCCGAGCGCTGCAACCACCCGGCGAGCCCCAGCATCGCGAGCCCCGAGGTGCGCAGCGTGCGCAGCAGCTCCACCGCTTCGGTGGGATTGCCGGGCAGCAGCGGCGCCAGCCACTCGCGCGCGTCGTAGAAGAGCCACACCGCGCCGGACACGCCCATGGCCCACCACACCCAGGCGAGCCGCCCGCCTCGCAGCATGTACGCGACGCGGAGGATGGGGGCGACGAGCAGGATGGTCGTCATGTCCGCCAGCGTGGACGCCAGCGCGATGACCGCCGTGCACGTGGCCGCGAAGCCCTGGCCCAGGTTCCCTACCGCCTTGACGAGCGCCGGCCCACCCACCGCCAGCGCCGCCACCGCCGCCACCGCCCACAGGAGCGTCGCGCGGGAGCTGGGCGGCGGCTGGAGGCCGGACTGCCGGTAGGTGCGCGAGAGCAGCACCAGCGCGAACGTGGTGCTCACGTTGGCCAGCACCACCACGCCCATGCGCACGGGGAGCAGCGGCGACTCCGTGAACGGCACGTCCGGCACCGCGTGCATCCAGTAGCTGCGCAAGGCCGTGCTGACGAGCGACAGGACCGCGCCCACCGTCAGCAGGCCCCACACGCGGCGCAGGTAGTCGCCCGCGCCGAAGGACAGCGCCGCCGCCGCCGTGCCCAGCACCGCGAGCAGGCCCACGGCCCAACCCGCCACGTCACCCACGAGCGCCAGCCGGTGCGTGTCCTGGAGGGACGTGGCCACCGCGCCCAGGTGCACGAGCTGGAGCACCACGACGGCGCCCAGCCAGGGCGCCACCCGCCTGAAGGCGCGGCCCGAAGAGGGACGGGGGGCGTTCATCGCAGCTTCTCCATGGCCTTCGAAATCTCCGTGAGGGTGTTCGTCGTGCGCTGCGCGCCGATGAAGACGTTGAGCATGGGCTTGAGGCCCTCCAGCACCTGCGGCACGTCCTGCGCGCCCACCTGTTCGGGTGGACGCTTCAGGGCCCGCAGCGCGGCGGTGTGGATGGCCATCTTGGCGGTGAAGTCACCCAGCAAGGGCTCCAGGTGATGCATCAGCACGTCGTGCCAACCAGGAGCGGATGAAGGGGAGGACGAGGGTGTCTGCACGTCACCTCCGCGGGGGGAAGACCCCCAGCGTAGGGACATTTTCAACCCGGTACGAGGGCTCGCCTGCTCTCGAACCCATACAAATCGTCCGGGCCGGCCTGATTAACCCGCGACCTCTGGAAAAACGGTACGGCTTAGCGGCGGCGCGGCTTCTTCTCTTCGTCCTCCTTGGGGGCGGGCCGGGGCTCATGCGGGCCCTTGAGGACGTCCTCGAAGCGGGACTTCTGCTTGCGGCGCTTGAAGAAGAGGGCGGTGCGGCCCAGCAGCTGCGCGAGCTCGGAGCCGGTGGCCTCGGCGATGCGGTCGGCGCCTTCGTGGCGGCCTTCCGGGCCTTCGTTGATCTTCACCTTGATGAGCTCGTGGTCGTTCAGCGCCTGCTCGACGGCGGCGATGACGCCCTCGGTGACGCCGGACGAGCCGACGATGACCACCGGCTCCAGGTGGTGGCCAAGGGCCCGCAGGTGGCGGCGTTCTTTCCCGGTGAGGGGCATGGGTGTCTCCTTGAAAAGGCGCGCACCCTACTTCTTTTGCGACGCCATGCGGACCTCTCGCATCGCATCAATGTGGTCCGGTTGCAGCTCGACCGTCCGCTTGAAGTGCTTGAGGGCCCCGGCAGCGTCGCCGCACAGCTTGGCGATGACGCCCAGGAAGTAGTGGGCGGGGGCGCAGCGCTCGTTGCGCTTGATGGCGGCCTGGATTTCGCGGAAGGCCTCCGGCTGGGCGGCCTTCTTGTCGGGGGCGGCGAGGAAGCGCGCGTAGCCCCGCCAGGCGTAGAACTCCGGCTCCTCGGCGTTGAGGGAGATGGCCTCGTTGAGCATCTTCACGGCTTCCGGGTACTTGCGCGCCTTCACCAGGATGCAGGACTTCTGGAAGAGCTCCTCGGCCTGGAGGATGGCCTGGACGTCCACGCCGTCGCCGCCGCCGTTCTTGAGCTCCTCCAGGTAGGCCGCGCGGCTCTTGTCGTCGGAGAGGGCGCGGTAGGCGTCACCGATGTACGCGAAGACCTCCGCCTTGAGCTTCTCCAGCTCCGGCGGGGCGCCCGGGGGCAGGGTGTCCGGGTGGTAGAGCTTGGCCAGGCGGAAGTAAGCGATCTTCACCGCGCTGCCTTCGGTCTGTTCGGTGAGGCCGAGCCGCTGGAAGTGGTTCTGCCCCTTCATGGTCGCGGCGAGCTGGCGCAGCGCGGGCAGTTCGTCCGAGCCAGGGGCGGGGCCCGAAGCGGCGGGGGCCGCTGGAGCGGCGACGACGGGAGGCGCGGGGCGTGCGCCCGGGCCCGCCGTGGGGGCGGCGCCAGGG
>NZ_RAVW01000263.1 GCF_003611585.1 Corallococcus exercitus
CAGGTGCCCGGAACCAGGGCGCTTTCCGTCGGGCCTGGGAACGGAGTAGGAGGGAAGGACTGGCATCCGCCTTGCTGACGGTGTCCCCCCGATGATGTCGCGTGTCCTCCCCCTCCTCCTGTGCCTGCTCGTGGCCGCTCCCGCCGGGGCGACGTCCGGCCTGGAGCAGGCGCGCGCGAAGGCCCAGGCGGCGCGCACGGAAGCGCGCACCCTGCGCACCCGGCAGCAGGGGCTGCGCGACGAGCTCAACGGGCTGGCCGCGCGCATCGAAGCCCTCAAGGCCCAGCGCCAGGGGAAGCTCACCGCGGGCGGCGAGCTGGAGTCCGCGCTGCGCCGCTCGCAGGAGCTGAGCGGGGAGCTGACGGGGCTGGCGCAGTCGGTGTCCGGCGCGGACGGCGAGGTGGAGCGCGCGCACCTGGCGCTGCACGGCGCGCTGTCCCAGGAGCTGACGCGGCTGCGCGCGGCGTGGGACGCGACGACGGACCGGGCGGAGCGGGCGCGGCTGGTGGAGCAGATGCGCTCCGTGCGGGGCGAGCGGGAGGCCGTGCGCGCGGCGCTGCCCGCCTCCCAGGTGCCGGCGCTGGATGGCGCGGCGCGCGGGGATGACCCGGAGGACCTGCTCGCGCAGGCGGACGCGCTGCGCGACACCCAGGACAAGGTGCGGCAGCGGCTGACGGCCCTGAAGGCGCGCATCACCGAGGTGCGCGAGGAGCGCGACCTGGACCGGCGCATGAACGACTTCCTGGGCGAGGAGTCCATGTTCGACGACCAGGACCGGCACCTGCGCATGCGCACGGCGGGCGACCGGGGCCTGCTGGTGGCCCCCACCCTGCGGGGCGGAGGCAACGGCCAGGTGACCGCGGGGGACTCGATGGCTGAGACGCCGAACTACTCGGGCGACGGCCCCTCCGTCGGAGGGGAAACCGGCGTTCCCGCGGGCGGGCTGGCCCCGGCCGGCAGCGTCACCGCCAGCGACCGGCGGCCCCAGGTGGACCCGGTGCGGGCCCAGGCGCTGGCCGCGGGCGGACCGGAGGACCTCTCCTCGCTGGAGCAGGAAGCCGCGCGGCTGGAGTCCCTGGCGCGCGAATTGGACGGGCGCGCGGGCGCGCTGGAGCGCCGCGCGAAGACGCTGGCCCCGTAGCTAGAGCAGGTCGCCCTCCACCTCCAGCACCACCGTGGCCTGCACGCGCACCTCGCGCTCCGGCAGGCGCCCCGTGCCGCGCAGGATGATGGCCATGGAGGGCGCGGCCACGTAGGGCCGCAGGTCCACGCTCCCGTCCGCCTTCAGTGACAGCGTGGGGTTGGGCGCGTTCAAGCCCAGCCCGGCGATGCCGCCGCGCTCCGCGAAGCGCGACTCGGAGTTGCCCGCGCGAGCCACCGCCTCCAGCGAGTCCAGGAAGTCGAAGCCCTGGTCGTTCGGGCTCAGGACCTTGAGCGTCATCGACTTCACCTGCACCCGCGTCACCTCGTCCTTGGTGACGTCGCGGTTCTTGAAGTCCTGGTTCTCGTTGAAGTCCAACGCCGAGAAGCTGCTGATGGCGGGAAAGGCATTCAGGAGCGTGGGGGTGCCGGCGGGGCTCGCGGGCACCGTCGCCTCGCCCTGGACCTCCGTGAGGAAGGACGACGAGGAACAGGCGCAGAGCGACAGGCCGGCCGCCACCGCGAGGAAGGACGCGTAAGACATGGCCGCAATGTACCGGGCGGCCGGGTGCGGCGTCACCGACCGCGGGCGCACCCCGGGTGTCCCCGGGGCGACTCGGCCGGGATGGACGCTTGCGAGGGTGGGGCGGGCCCACGGCCCGGAGTATGGTGCGCGCGTCTTGGACCGCCGCCTCCTCCCGCTCCTCTTCGCCCTCGCGTTGCCTTGGGGCGGAGGTGCGCGCGCGGCCGAGTGGCAGGGCTCGCTCCGGGGCACCGGCCGGCTGCTCGTGGACAGCAACGCCCCGCGCGACTTCTCCGACGGCGCCACGCACGGCCCCGGAACGGACCTGGCGCTGAGCGCGCTGGGCGTGGCGGAGGGAAAGGGCACCGGCGAGCGCGCCCAGGTGGTGGGCCGGTACGAGCTGGGCGGGCGCAAGTACGTGGACTACGCCAACGAGGACACGCTGGTGCAGGCGGGCGCGCTGGAGGGCTCGCTCGCCCTGGGCACCGAGTGGGGCGCGGGCGCCGAAGGGCACGCCAAGGACCGGCGGGGCGGCAGCCGCGCGTACTCGGACCTGGGCGCCAGCCTCTTCGCCGAGTACGCCCCGGACGTGCGCCTGGCCCTGCGCATGCGCCTGGGCGCGCGCCGCTTCGTGTACCGCCCGGACCACACGGCCGACTTCGGCGGGCCGGAGGTGGGGGTGCTGGGCCGCTACCGGCTGAGCCCGCGCCACACGCTGAACGTGTTCGGCGAGTGGGGTTCGCGCCGCTACGGCCCCTTCGCCCGCCCCTTCCCGGGCGTCAGCACGTCCCCCGGACGGCGCCAGGACGGCGCGCTGGTGGCGGGGGCGGGCTACACGTACCGGGGGCCGGTGAAGCTGTCGCTCACGTATGCCTTCCAGGAGGTCAGCTCCAACAGCTTCGGAGAGACGGCGCTGCGCCACCGGCTCACCGGCAGCGCCGGGGTGCGGCTGCCGTGGCGGGTGACGCTCCTGGCGCAGGGCACGCTGGGCCTGGCGCGCTACCCGGACGGCATCTTCCTGTCGCCGGAGATCGTCCTGGTGGAGGAGGACGAGGGGCAGAACTCGCTGTCCCTCAAGCTGGCCCGGCCCGTCTCCGCGCGCGTGGACCTGGAGCTGTCCTGGGGCCTGTGGAGCACGCGCCTGCCGCGCAACGGCCTCAACTACACGCGCCAGGTGTTCGGCGTGGGCTTCACCTGGCGTGACCAGGACTGAGAGTCATTCCAGGTCGGCGATGCGCTCGTCGATTTCCTCCGCCAGGCTGGGGTGCTGCTGGGCGAGCGCGTGGTCCCGGGCGGTGGTGAGCACCTCCTTCGCCTTGTCCGTCCGGCCGGCCCCCGCGTAGGCATCCCCCAGGGAGACGAGGGCCGCGGCGTACTTCGGGTCCAGGCGGACCGCGGTTTCCAGAGTCTGGATGGCGCTGTCGTATTCCTTGCGCTCCAGGTGGAGCTTCCCCAGGGAGAACCAGGCCATGGGGGCGTCTGGGAACTGGGCCGTCATCTTCTTGAACTGCTCCAGGCGGGCGTCGCTCATGGACGGAACCCATTAGAGGAGCGCTGGAAGCTTGCCAAGGGTGCGATAGGGTATCCGCCACATGGCCACGAAGAAGAAGACCCCTGCATCCAAGAAGGCGAAGGCGAAGAGCGGCACCCGGGCTCCGGCCCGCAAGAAGACCGCCGCCAAGAAGGCGAAGAGCGGCCTGCGTCCGCCGCCGCGCAAGAAGACCGCCGCCGCGCGCAAGAAGGCCCCGAAGGCCGCCGCGCCGCCGCCGCCGCCCAAGCCCGCGGACAACCCGAAGGCGCGCGAGCTGGCGCGCCGCATCGGCAACCTGCTGCTGGACAAGAAGGCCACGGACGTCGTCATCCTCGACATGCGCGGGATGACGTCCTACGCGGACTACATCGTCATCGCCTCCGGCGAGAGCGACCGCCAGGTGAGCGCCATGGCGGAGAACGTCCAGGTGCAGCTCAAGCAGGAGCAGCAGCCCCTGCGCCCCATCAGCACGGAAGGCCTGGAGACGGGTCAGTGGGTGCTGCTGGACTACGACGACGTCGTGGCCCACCTGTTCAACGGCGAGGTGCGCGCCTTCTACGACCTGGACGGGCTGTGGGCGGACGCGCCCCGGGAGAAGCTGTCCTAGTCCCGTGAAGGTCCGCCTCCTCTCCATCGGCAAGGACCGCTCCGGGCTGTTCGAGCCCGCCGTGCAGGAGTACGCGCGGCGGCTCGAGCACTACACGCGCTTCGAGCTGATTGAGATGAACGAAGCGTCGGGCCGCAAGCTCAAGCCCGGCGAGGCGAAGTCCGCGGAGGCCACCGCCATCCTCGGCAAGCGCAAGCCGCAGGACTGGCTGGTGGCGCTGGACGAGCGCGGCACCCTGCTGGACTCCGTGGAGCTCAGCCGCTACGTCGCCAAGGCGCAGACGGGCGCGAAGGACCTGCTCTTCGTCATCGGCGGGGACGAGGGACTGGATGACTCGGTGCGCGGCGCGGCGCATCAGGTGATGTCGCTGTCGCGGATGACGCTGCCACACCGGCTGGCGCGGGTGGTGCTCATCGAGCAGCTCTACCGCGCGTTCACCATCCTGAAGGGCGAGCCCTACCACAAGTAGGCAGCCGGGCAGGCTGTCTGGCCGGGGCGTCAGGGCGTGGAGAGGCTCCGCGTCGGGAGCGCCCATCATGAACACGCCCTCTTCTGAAACCTCCACGGCCGCGACCGTGCGCATCATCGCCTCGCCCCAGTCGTGGGTGGAGGGCGAGGCCGTCCGTCAGCTGGAGGCGGTGGCGCGCCTGCCCGGCATGCGGCTGGCGGTGGGATTGCCGGACCTGCATCCCGGCAAGGGCGCCCCGGTGGGCGCGGCCTTCGAGTCCGAGGGCTTCTTGTATCCCTACCTCGTGGGCAGCGACATCGGCTGTGGCATGGGGTTGTGGGACGTGGACCTGCTGACGCGCAAGGCGAAGGCGGAGCGCTGGGCGGCGAAGCTGGACCTGGAGGGGCCGTGGGAAGGGGACACGGACGCGGTCCTCGCGGAGCACGGCGCGAGCAGCACGGGCTTCGAGGCCGCGCTGGGCACGGTGGGCGGCGGCAACCACTTCGCGGAGGTGCAGCGGGTGGAGGAGGTGCACGACGCGCGCGTCTTCGAGGCGCTAGGCCTGCGGGAGGAGCGGTTGCTGCTGCTCGTGCACTCAGGGTCGCGCGGGCTGGGGGAGGCCATCCTGCGCACGCACGTGGACCGGCACGCGGCGGGCGGGCTGGCGGCGGACTCGGAGGAGGCGCGCGCGTACCTCGCGCGGCACGACGGCGCGGTGCTCTGGGCGAAGGCGAACCGGGCGCTGGTGGCGCAGCGGGCGCTGGACGGGATTGGCGCGACGGGGCGGCGGGTGCTGGACGTGTGCCACAACAGCGTGACCGCGCGGCATGAGGGCGGACGCGTGGGGTGGTTGCACCGCAAGGGCGCGGCGCCGTGGGACGAGGGCCCGGTGGTGATTCCCGGCAGCCGTGGGGCGCTGAGCTATCTGGTGTTACCGGTGGGCACGGGCGAGCAGAGCGCGCACAGCCTGGCGCACGGCGCGGGACGCAAGTGGACGCGCACGGCGGCGCGGGAGCGGCTGAAGGAGCGCTTCACGGCGGAGTCGCTGACGCGCACGTCCTTCAAGAGTCACGTCGTGTGCGAGGACCGGGACCTGCTCTTCGAGGAGGCGCCGCCCGCGTACAAGGCCATCGACCGCGTGGTGACGGACCTGGTGGAGGCGGGGCTGGTGCGGGTGGTGGCGACGCTGGCGCCGGTGCTCACGTACAAGACGCGGGGCCGCACGGCGGAGTGAGCGGCACGGGGCTGGCACGAGGGGCGCGAGGATGCGCTGCCCCTGGGAGTCCCGGTGATGTGGAAGGCCCTGCTGGATTTGCTCTACCCGCCCATGTGTCTGGCCTGCGCGAAGGTGCTGCCAGGCGTGGGCGCGGTGTTCTGCGAGCCGTGTGACACGGCGCTGGAGCGGCTGCCGCCGGTGTGTTGCCGGACGTGCGCGGAGCCCGGTGCGTTCCCGGGGAACACCTGTCCCCGCTGCCGGACGGTGCCGCCGCCGTTCAGCCGCGCCTGGGCGCCGTTCGCGCACGAGGGGCCGGTGGCGCGGGCCATCCACCGGTTCAAGTACGAGGACCAGCCGGACCTCGCGGCGCCGCTGGGAGCACTGCTCGCGGACGAGGCGCGGCGGTTCCTGAGGACCGCGCCCGGGTGCGTGGTGGCGTTGCCGCTGCACGTGCGGCGCTTCCGGAAGCGGCAGTACGACCAGGCGCACCTGCTCGCGGGGGAGCTGGCGAAGGCCACGGGGCGGACGGCGCCGGGGGACTGGCTGGAGCGCACCCGGGAGACGCGGCGGCAGGTGGGGCTGAGTGAGGCGGAGCGCGCGGGCAACGTGGCTGGAGCGTTCGTCGCGTCGCGAGCGGTGAAGGGGCAGGAGGTGTTGCTCCTGGACGACGTGTTCACCACGGGGTCCACCGCGCGGGCCGCGGGTATCGCGCTGCGGGATGCGGGGGCCACGCGGGTGGAGGTGCTGACGTTGGCGAGGGCGTTCACCCTCGCCTGAAGTCCGCGGTTCAGCCCTGGGACTTCTTGAGCCGGGCGAGTTCGGCCTCGAGTTCCTTGATACGGCGCTCCAGGTTGTTGCGGCGCTGAAGCTCTTCCTCCAGTTGGAGGATGCGCTCTTTGTAGCTCAGCAGCGGCGTGGCGCTCGTCCACAGTTGGAGGCGCTCTCCTTCGGTCTGGAATT
The DNA here is from genome assembly GCF_003611585.1 of Corallococcus exercitus. Taxonomy (GTDB): domain Bacteria; phylum Myxococcota; class Myxococcia; order Myxococcales; family Myxococcaceae; genus Corallococcus; species Corallococcus exercitus. The sequence goes on from NZ_RAVW01000263.1 coordinate 6,426, forward strand.
CGAGTCCCAGCACTTTGGAGACGTATCGACCCCGCTGCGGTTCCAGGCGTGTGTAGACACGCGCATCGGGTGTCGCGAGCCGGTAGCACGCCAGCGTGCAGTCACGACCGTCGAGGATGAAGTACTCCGGAATCCCCAAGCGGGCGTAGCGCTGTACCTTTTCCTCGGCGGCCGTCTTCCGTTCTCCGCCCGCGTGCACCTCCATGACCCAGTCCACCCCATGGGCCTCGGCGCTGCACACCCACTTGTTCCGGCGATGGTTCTCCGCATCCAGCACGACCAGCAGATCCGGCGCGAAGCGTGGTTCCTCGGGGTAGTAGATGGGGAGCGCGGAGCTCACATACGCCCGTCGGGACTGCTGCGCCCAGTACCTGCGCAACACGTTCCATACGTAGGTGCGCGGGCCGGTGTGCCAGTCCCCTTCGGGCATTGGCATCTCATTCCAGGTCACCTCGCCAGGGAGGGACTCCACGACCTGCGCCCGCTCCTCCTCGGTCAGTGCATCCCACGCCGCCTGGGATGGTGCGCGCGGATATTCCAATACAACCTCTGGAGTCCCATCCTCCACGACCAACATAATGGGTCTTCTGCCTGGGAGGGTCAATCCCCCATGGGTCGTCTATGCTGCGCGGAGAAGGACTTGTCGCGGAGAGGGAAGGCTCGCGATGCTGACGCCAGAGGAGCGCGACCGGGCGCGCGGAGGCAGGCTGCTGGCGCATGGCAGCTGGCTGCTCTACGTCATCGCGGTGCTGATCCAGCGCTTCTCGGATCCGCTTCTTCTGGGATCGCGGCCGCTGGGTTACGTCCTGGTCCTGCTCTTCGGCTCCGGGTTTGTCATGGGACTCGTGGCGCTCATCCGCCGCAAGCGCTACCGGCCCGCCCGGGTGTTCGCGCCCGCGTTGGCGGGCCTCCTCTTGAACGGGTCCGTCTTCGCGAGCCTCGCCGTCGTCACGGCCATGTAGGCGCGAGGGTCCCCGCGTTCAGCGCGTCTTCGCCGTCTCCAGCGCGAGCGCTTCGCCACGCAGCTGCGCGTCCAGCCAGAACGTCCCGCCCGGCACGAGCGAGGCCACGAAGGCCACGGTGATCCGCTTCACGCCCCACCGGTACTCGATGGCCGCCATCATCAGCGTGTAGAGGTACGCCATGAACAGCAGGCCGTGCGCCATGCCCACCACGCGCACGCCCAGCGGCATGTGCAGCACGTACTTCAGCGGCATGGCGATGAGCAGCAGCACCAGGAAGGACAGTCCTTCCCAGAAGGCGACGGCGCGGAAACGGCCCAGGGCGGTCTTCAGCATGACGTCCTCTCTCCTCCGCCCCTCCTTCGCCGTCAAGCCGCGCGGCTGACGCAACCCGGCCTGCCCGCTCCAGGTCCGGCCTGACGGCATGGCCTCCGAGCCGCGCCCGGGATGTCGGACGCATCACGCCCGGCGCCTTCCTCCACCAGTCCATGCCCGGAGGCTGTTATCCCCTGCGCGTGGACCCCACCCAGACGAATCCTTCCCTTCCCGCCCTCGCGCGTGAGGCCGCCGAGGCTCCGGCCGCGGCCCGCCGCCAGCTTGAGCGCTGCCGCGACACCTTCGCCTACCTGGGGGCTCGCCTGCGGCGCACGCCTCCTCGCTTCGTCGTCACCTGTGCCCGGGGCAGCTCCGACCATGCGGCCGTCTACGGCAAGTACCTCATCGAAACCACGCTGGGCCGCGCCGTGGCGTCCATGGGTCCCAGCGTCGCGTCCGTCTACAACACGCGCTCGCTGGAGCTGCGCGACGCGCTCTTCATCGCCGTCTCGCAGTCCGGTCAGAGCCCCGACCTGCTGCGCATGACCGAGGCCGCCCGCGCGGGTGGCGCCGTCGTGCTGGGCTTCATCAACGACGAGTCCTCGCCGCTGGCCTCGTTGTGCGACGTGCGCGTGCCGCTGTCCGCCGGCCCCGAGCGCAGCGTCGCCGCCACCAAGTCCTATCTGCTCTCCGGTCTCGCCTTCCTCCAGCTCGTCGCGCACTGGTCGGACTCCGCGGAGCTGCACGATGCCGCCCGGCGGTTCCCGGAGGCGCTGGAGGCCGCGGGGAAGCTCGACTGGTGGCCGGCGCTCGCGACGCTCAAGGAGGCCACCAGCCTCTACGTCGTCGGCCGGGGCAGTGGCCTGGGCGCCGCGCTGGAGATGGCGCTCAAGCTCAAGGAGACCTGCCGCATGCACGCCGAGGCCTTCAGCACGGCGGAGGTCCTCCACGGTCCGCTCGGGCTCGTGCGGCCGGGCTTCCCCGTGCTCGCGTTGGGACAGGAGGACAACGCCGCGCAGGGCACCCGCGACGTCGTTCAGCGCATGGTTGAACTGGGCGCGAGCGTCCACACCGCCCTGCCCGTTCCCGGCGCGCAATCCCTGCCCACGCTGCCAGACCTTCCCGCGGCGCTCGCACCGCTGTGCCAGGTGCAGAGCTTCTACTTCGCGGTGCACCAGCTCGCGACGGCGCGTGGGCTGGACCCGGATGCACCCGCGCACCTGCGCAAGGTCACGGAGACCGTGTGATGCCCACGCCCCTCGTTCTCCAGGGCGCGAGAGTCTTCACCGGGGACCAGCTCCTCGAAGGTCACGCCGTCGTCCTCGAAGGGGACACCGTTCACGCCGTTGTTCCCTCTTCCGCAATCCCTCCCGGTGCCACCGTGCACACGCTGCCCGGTGACACGCTGCTGGCTCCAGGCTTCGTGGACGTGCAGGTCAACGGCGCGGGGGGCGTGCTCTTCAACGACACTCCCACCGTGGCGGCGGCGCTCGCCATCGCCTCCGCCATGCGCGCGTGCGGCACCACGGGCCTGCTGCCCACCTTCATCACCGACGACGCTGCCCGCATGCGCGAAGCCTGCGAGGCCGCGCTCACCGCCACCTCGCGCCCCGACAGCGGCGTGCTCGGCATCCACCTGGAAGGCCCCTTCATCAGCCGCGAGCGCGCGGGCGTCCACGTGCCGTCGTTCATCCGCGCGCCCGACCCTCGCGATCTCGACTACCTCACCGCCCTGCCCCGCCGCTTCGCCGCGCACGGCGGTCGCGTGCTGATGACGCTCGCGCCCGAGTGCGTGGACGACGCCACCTTGCGCCGGCTCGCCACCTCCGGCGTGGTGCTCAGCGCGGGCCACACCGCCGCCACCAGCGAGCGCACCACCCAGGCCCTGCACGCGGGTGTGCGCGGCTTCACCCACCTGTTCAACGCCATGCCCCCGGTGATGAACCGCCAGCCCGGCCCCGTCGTCGCCGCGCTCACCCAGGACGACGCGTGGTGCGGCGTCATCGCGGACGGCGTGCACGTGCACGCGGACAACCTGCGCCTGCTCCTCAAGGTCAAACCCCCGGGCAAGGTGTTCCTCGTCACGGACGCCATGCCGCCCGTCGGCACGCCCGTCACGTCGTTCACCCTCCAGGGCCGCACCATCCTGCGCCGCCACGGCCGACTGGAGACCGAGGACGGCACGCTCGCAGGCGCGGACATCGACCTCACGGCGGCCGTGCGCCACTGCGTCCACGCGCTCGGTGTGCCGCTGGAGGAAGCGCTGCGCATGGCCTCGCTCCACCCCGCCGCGTTCATCGGCCTGCATGGCCACCGGGGCCGCATCGCTCCCGGACAGCGCGCGGACCTCGTGCTGCTGAAGCCGGACCTTTCCGTCCACAGCACATGGGTGGCCGGACAGGCGAAATCCAACGCCAGCCATTAACCCGGAATAATGGGTGCGTGACTCCTTCCGCGTGTACCGCAGGCGAGGAGAACACGAATGCGTCGTAGCAAGTGGATTGTGGGCCTGGTGGCGTCCGCGCTGACCGTCGCCGGTTGTGGCCAGGAGTCCTTCGCGCCCGAAGCCGAGGGCCCGGGCAGCGTGATGAAGGCGCCGCTGGATGCCGCGTGGGCCGTGGGCGTCGCCTACTCCGTGGGCACGCGCGTCACCTATGAAGGCCGCGTCTATGAGTGCCGTCAGGCCCACACGTCCCAGGCGGACTGGACGCCGACGGCCGTGGCGGCGCTGTGGCTTGACCTGGGCCCTGTCACGGGCGGCGGCGACACCACCGCCCCCGTCGTCACCGCGACGAGCAGCAAGACGAGCGTCACCGCCGCGGGCTCCATCACCGTCTCCGGCAGCGCCACCGACGACACGGGCGTGACGAAGATTGAAATCCTGGAGAACGGAAACCTCGTCGCCACCGCGTCGTCCTATACGCGCGGGTTCACCGGCTCCGGGCAGAACGGCACGTACACGTACACCGTGAAGGCCTACGACGCCGCCGGCAACGTGGGCTCGAAGACCGTCACCGTGACCGTGGCCATCCCATCCAGCGGCGACGTCACCGCCCCCGTCGTCACCGCCAGCGCCAGCGCGTCGCGCATCACCGCCGCGGGCTCCTTCACCGTCTCCGGCAGCGCCACCGACAACGTGGGCGTGACGAAGGTGGAGATCCTGGAGAACGGCACGCTCGTGGCCACCGCGGCGTCGTTCACCCGCGCCATCTCCTCGTCCGCGCAGAACGGCACGTACACGTACACCGTGAAGGCCTACGACGCCGCGGGCAACGTGGGCACCCAGACCGTGAGCGTCGTGGTGGAGTTGCCCGGCACTCCGCCGCCGGGCGGCAAGCGCATCGTCGGCTACTTCACCGCGTGGGGCATCTACGGCCGCAACTACCAGGTGTCCAACGTGCCGGCGTCGAAGCTCACGCACATCAACTACGCCTTCTCCAACATCTCCCCGGACGGCAAGTGCATCCTCGGGGATCCGTTCGCGGACATCGACAAGGGCTTCGGCTACCCCGGCGAGTGGGACCCGGGCGCGCTGCGCGGCAACTTCCGCGCGTTCAAGGAGCTGAAGAAGACGAACCCGAACCTCAAGCTGCTCATCTCCATTGGCGGCTGGTCCTGGTCCAAGTACTTCTCCCAGGTGGCCGCCACCGCCGCGTCGCGCACCGCGTTCGTGAAGTCCTGCGTGGACCTGTACGTGAAGGGCCAGTTCCCCGGCGTCACCCCGGCCAACGGCGTGGGCGTGTTCGACGGCATCGACGTGGACTGGGAGTACCCCACCGGCGGCGGCCTGCCGGACAACATCAGCAGCCCCGCGGACAAGGTGAACTACACCCTGCTCATGCAGGAGTTCCGCACCCAGCTGGCCGCCGTGACGGCGCAGACGGGCCAGACGTACCTGCTCACCATCGCGTCGGGCGCGTCGCCGGACCTGCTCGCCAACAAGCAGGAGACCGTGAAGCTGGCCGGCATCCTCGATTGGATCAACGTGATGTCCTACGACTACCACGGCGCCTTCGAGAGCACGGTCAACTTCCACTCCGCGCTCAACCGCGTGACGGGTGACCCGGGCGCCAACGACGGCTTCTACACCGACGGCTCCATCTCCAAGATGCTCCAGTTGGGCGTGCCCGCCTCCAAGATTGTCCTGGGCGTGCCCTTCTACGGCCGCGGCTGGGGCAACGTGCCCAACGTGAACAACGGCCTGTTCCAGACCGGCGTCCCCACCCAGGGAACGTGGGATGACGGCCAGTCCGGCCTCACCGGCGTGTTCGACTACAAGGACATCAAGGCCCGCTTCGAGAAGGCAGGCTCCGGCTACTCGAAGTTCTTCCACCCGGAGAGCAAGCAGGCCTACGTCTACAGCCCCACGACGAAGGTGTGGGTGGCCTACGACGACCCGGAGAGCCTTGCCGCCAAGTCGGACTACATCCTGGCCAAGGGCCTGGGCGGCGCGATGTTCTGGGAGCTGAGCGGCGATGACGGCGGCCTCGTCAACGCGCTCTACAACAAGCTCCACTGACGTCCGTCCTTAAGGCAGGGGCACCCACACCGGGGCCGGCACGGGCATCCACGCCCGCGCCGGCCCTGTGCGTTTTTCCGCCGTTGCCTCCACGGGCCCACCCCGCCCCACACCGGTCCGGCATAGAGTGGGACGCGAATTGGTTGCCTGCCCGCCGTCCGGGGCCGCATGCAGGGGAAGGCCGTGACGGGTCCGCCTGTTCACTGGCGTCATCGCCCCCTGCCTGCCCCCGGGCGCCGTCGAACTTCGAGGAGAACGGATGTCGCGTTTCACATCGCTGGCCGCACTTGTCGTGCTCACCTGTCCCGTGCTGGGGCTCGCGAAGCCGAACGCGGACGACCGGGCCCGCGAATACGCGGCCGAAGCCGTCAAGGCCGCCAACTCGCCGCGCGGCGGCGCCGCCCTCCTGCGCATGCACGCGCTGGTGGATGACGTGGAGGACCTCACCCCGCTGGTGAGCACCTACCAGCAGATTGCCTCCCGCCGCACGGCGGACGCGAACACGCGCACCACCGCTCAAATCCTGCTCATGGACGCGGAGCGCTCTCGCGGCCGCATGGTGCGCGCCAACGAGGTCCGCCAGTGGCTGGGCTTCGTCAACGACTACTACGTCGTCGGCGGCTTCGAGAACGAGGGCAAGGCCGGCTGCGACACGGACTTCGGCCCGGAGGCCGCCAACCTGGACCTCACCGCGCGCTACCCCGGCGCGAAGGGCCACGAGGCCACCTGGCGCAAGCTGGCCGTCACGTCCGCGGACGGCTACGTGGACCTGGCCACCGCGGTGCGCCCCAACAAGGAGTCCGTGGCGTACGCGCTCACCTGGCTGGAAGTGCCCCAGGACACGCGCGTGGCGCTGGGGCTGGGCACCTCCGGCGGCTACCGCCTGTGGGTGAACGGGCAGCTGGCCTCCAAGGAGGACCGCTACAACCTGCCCCGCCCGGACCAGACGCGCGTGTCGGTGAAGCTCAAGAAGGGCCTCAACCGCGTGCTGGTGAAGGTGTGCCAGGAGTCCGGCCCGCTGGGCTTCTACCTGCGCTCGGAGACGGCCTCCGCCCGCGCCTCGCTGCCCGCCAAGGCCCCCGCCCTGGAC
>NZ_RAVW01000264.1 GCF_003611585.1 Corallococcus exercitus
GTTTTCGATGTTGGACCTGCCGAGTGGTCGGGGGGGCCTGAAGGTTGCGCCAGAGCGCGGTACATTTCGGGAGTCATGAGCCTGCCCTCCCCCAGCAAGCCTGCACCGCCACCCCCCTGGCTGTGGAACGGAGATGAGCCGAGGGTCGCCACCGTCTTCCAGCCCATCGTCGATCTGCTCAGCGGCGAGGTGCTTGGCCACGAGGTGCTGTCGCGAGGCCTGGGCCCGGTGGAGTCCCCCAACGAGCTGTTCAACCGCGCGCGGGTGGAGGGCTTCACCTTCGAGCTGGAGCGCGCGTGCTGGACCGCGGCGGTGCGCCGCATCGCCACGTTGCCGGAGGCGCAGCGGCGCGGCCCCTTCTTCTTCAACGTCAGTCCGGACGTGCTGAGCGACGAGCGCTTTGGCGGCGCGTCCACGCTGGAGCTCCTGCGTCAGCACGGCTTGAGTCCCCAGCAGCTGGTGCTGGAGATCACCGAGCGCAGCACGTTCGAGGACACGGAGCAGCTGCGCATGCTCGCGCGTCGGTACGCGGAGCAGGGCTTCGGCATCGCGCTGGACGACTTCGGCGCGGGGCACTCGGGGTTGGTGACGCTGGTGCACAGCGCGCCGGACTTCATCAAGCTGGACCAGGCGCTGGTGCGGGACATCCACCTGCACACGTACCGGCAGCACCTGGTGAAGTCGCTGGTCGCCTTCGCGCAGCGCGTGGACGCGGTGCTCATCGCGGAGGGCGTGGAGACGTGGAACGAGCTGGCGGTCCTGCTGCGCCTGGGCATCCGGCACGCGCAGGGCTACCTGCTGGCGCGGCCCGTGAGCTCCCCGCAGCGGCCGGGCGCGGACTTCGCGGAGCGCTGCCGGGAGGCCATCCGCGCGCTGCACCACCGCGAGCACGAGGACGACGAGACGGTGGGCAGCATGATCATCCGTCCCCCGTGCGCTCCGGTGACGGCGCAGGCGGTGGAGCTGGACCGGCTCTTCCGCCGCACGCCGGGCGAGGACCACGTCGTGCTGCTGGACGCGGAGCAGCCGCACGCGGTGGTGACGCGGCGGAGCTTCTACGCGCGCTTCGGGGGGGCCGCCGTCAGCTCGGCGTCCGCGCTGCCGGAGGGGCCGCGCGAGGCGCTGATGGTGGTGGAGGACGCGACGGCCATCACGGCGCTGGCGCGCATGGCGATGCGCCGTCCGCCCGAGTCCGTCTACGACCCGGTGGTGGTAACGGACGCGAAGGGCCACTTCCTGGGCACGGTGACGATGAAGCAGCTCATCGCGCGGGCCTCGGACCTGGAGCAGCACGCGGCGACGGGAGCGCATCCGCTCACGGACCTGCCTGGAAGCCGGATGATCGAGCGGTGGATCCGCGCCGCGCTCCAGGGCAGCGCGTTCACGGTCATCTACGCGGACCTGGATCACTTCGAGGCGTACAACGACCGCTACGGGTTCCTCCAGGGCGACCGGGTGATCCGCTACACGGCGAGCGTGTTGTCGGAGTGCCTGCACCTGCTGCCGGAGGGCTCGAACCTGGGCCACGTGGGCGGCGACGACTTCGTGCTCGTGTGTCCGGACGCGGTGGCGCCGGAGGTGTTGCGCACGCTCTGCCAGCGCTTCGACGCGGAGAAGGTGCCGCTCTACGGGCCCGAGGACCTGCGGCGCGGAGGCTTCACCGCGACGGATGCTGCGGGCAACACGGTGCCGGTGACGCTGAGCCTCGCGGCGGTGGACCACCACGGGCTGTCCGCCCAGCCCCACCCCGCGGAGCTGTCCGCCGTCGCCGCGGCCCTGCGCAAGCGCGTGAAGGCCGTCTCCGCGCAGACGCACACCAGCACGTTCCTGTTCCAACCGGGCGCGGTGAAGCAGTCGGGCTGAGCCTCACGCCCACGCCCCGGGTCACGGCGTGATGGGGATGGTGCTCACGCCCTCGAACTCCGCCGTGCCGCCCCGGACGATGCCGTTCTTCTGGCACCAGCCGCCCGGCACCTCCAGCACGTACTGGCTGGGGATGCCCACCGAGCGGTTCGTCAGCGTGCGCGGCTCCGCGTTCTCGATGATGCCCACGACGCGGCCCTCGGACGTGATGAAGAGCATGTCCAGGGGGATGAGCGTGTTGCGCATCCAGAAGCCGCGCACCTCCTCCTCCGGGAAGAGGAAGAGCATGCCCTGCCCGGAGGCCAGCGACTTGCGCCACATGAGCCCGCGCGTGCGCGACTCCGCCGTGGCGGCCACCTCCACCTCCACGCGGTGCACTCCTCCGTAGGCATCCTTCAGCCGCACGTGCGCGCGCGGCAGGGTCGGCATCACGTAGTCCTCCGCCGCCACGTCCTTCGACTTCGGACGCGCCGGAGCAGGCGCGGCGGGCTTCGGAGGCGCGGCGGGCGCTTCCTGACACGCGCCGCCCGCGAAGGCCAGCGCCGCCACGACGAACGAGAGGCGCATCCGCGTCCTCATGACGGGTGCTGGGGGTGCAGGGGCTTGTTGAGCAGCTTCTCGGTCAGCTCGGAGCCCAGGCTGTCGGACATGAGCCGCTCCACCAGCGTCTCGAAGTCCACGCGCTGCGACTCGCTGCTGTAGATGAAGCGGATGCCCATGCCGGGCTCCTCCGCGTCGGCCTTGGACCAGACGACCTCTCCCAGCAGCTCGAAGGGTGCCTCGCGGTGCGGCACCGTCAGCTTGAAGAGGAAGCGCGTGCCGATGGGCAGTGGCTTCTTCGTCTTGATGAACGTGCCGCCCTTGCTGATGTTCTTCGTGTAGTCAGCGAAGAACGAATTGAGCTTCTTGTAGTCGACCTTCAGCTCGATGGGCGCACGACCGTGGGTGCGCAGTTCGGATCCGCTCTTCTGTTCGGACATGCAGCCGGGGAGTATAGGGGACGCCATGCGGCAAGTCCTCCCCCGTGCCCGCGCACTGTTGAGCCGTCCGGCCGTCCTGGCCACCGTGCTGCTGCTTGGCGGTGGGGGGGCGGCCCTCGTCCTGCTCCCGCTTTTCGGGGTCCCAGGCTTCGAGCTGGGCCTGGCCCTGTCCATCGCCGTCGGCCTGCTCGGGGGAGGAACGGGCATCGCCGCCGCCGCCCAGGAGCGCCGCATCCTCACCGGCGCCTCTCCCCGGCCCGCCACAGCGGAAGCCTCCGCCCTGCCCGGAACCGCCGTGGGGCGCGCCCTGGGCGCCAGCGTCGTCCTGAACCTGGGGGTGCTGGTCCCCCCCTTCGTGTGTGCCCTGCTCTTCGCCCGCCTGCGCACCGCGTGCGACCCCTTCGAGCTGGCCGGCTTCTACCCCCTGCTCACCGTGCCCTCCGCCCTGCTGGCGTCCGCGGCGGGCGTGTTCCTGGGCTTCGCGACCGCCCGGCCCCGGAGCGCGGCGGGGTTGTACGCCCTGCTCCTCCTCGCCTCACTGGCAGTGACGGTGTGGCCCATCGTCTTCGGGCCCCAGGTGTTCGCCTTCAACGTCTTCCTGGGCCATCTGCCCGGCCCGCTCTACGACGAGGCCCTCCAGATGACGGCCGCGCTCGGCTGGTTCCGCCTGGAGACGCTCCTGTGGGTGGGCGTCTTCGCGGGGCTCTCCCTGGCGTTCCTGGACGTGCGCACCGGGCGGCTGTCGCGCCAGGGGGCCCGCGTCGGCGGCCTGCTGGGGCTGGTCCTCCCCTGCGCCCTGGGCATCACCTATCTGGAGGCCCACGCCCCCCAGCTGGGCCTGCGGATGAGCGACGCGTACCTGGCGGAGCAGCTGGGCGGCGTGCGGGAGACAGCGCACTTCGTCCTGCACTACCCGCGCGGCAAGGCCCGCGAGGATGTGGACCGGATGGCCCGCGACCTGGAGTTCCGCTACGCCCAGACGTCGCGCTTCCTGGGCGTGGCCCCCACGGAGCGCGTGCGCGTGTGGCTCTACCGCTCCGAGCAGGAGAAGCAGAAGCTGGTGGGCGCCGGCCGCACCCAGTTCGCCAAGCCCTGGCGCACCGAGCTGCACATCCAGGACAAGCCCTTCCCCCACTCCACGCTGCACCACGAGCTGGCGCACGTCATGGCGGGCCCGGCGGGCTCCGGCTTCTTCCGCGTCACCACCCGGCTGGGCGTGTGGCCGCTGATGGGCGTGATTGAAGGGCTCGCGGTGGCCGCGGACGACCCCGTGCAGGGCGAGCTCACCCTGCACCAGTGGGCCGCGGGCATGCGCCGGCAGGGGCTGGCCCCGGACATGCGCGACCTCATGGGGCCCAAGGGCTTCTACCAGTCCGCCCCGGCGCGCGCGTACACCGTGGCGGGCTCGTTCCTGCGCTACCTGGCGGACACGTATGGCGCGGACCGGCTGCGCGCCGTCTACGCGCACGCGGACTTCAACGAGGCCTACGGCCGCCCCCTGGACGAGCTCGTCACCGAGTGGGAGCGCACCCTGGACGCGCTGCCCCTGGACGCGTCCACGCTCGCGCGGGCCTTCGCGCGCTTCCGCACGGGCAGCCTCTTCTCCCGCGCCTGCGCCCGCGAGGTGGCCCGCCTGTCGGAGTCCGCCCGCGACGCGCTCGCGAGCGACCCGCAGGACGCGCTCGAGCGCTACCAGCGCGCCGCCGCGCTCCAGCCGGAGGAGCCGTCCTTCCAGCTGGGACAGGCCGCGGCCCTGGACGCCCTGGAGCGCTCGCCCGACGCGGCGAAGGTGCTGGCCTCGCTCGCGGATCAGGTGAAGGACCGGCCCACGCTCGCCGCGGAGGTGGCCGTGGCCCGCGCCGACGTGGCGCTCCACCTGGAGGACGTGGAGGGCTCGCGCGCCTTCCTCCAGGCGGCGCTCGCGCTGGACGCCGCGCCGGAGGTGACGCGCACCGCCCAGGTGAAGCTGGCCGCGCTGGAGACGCCGTCGCGCCGCGCGCCCATCGACGCGTACTTCCGCGCGCCACAGGAGGAGCTGCGCCTGCTGCTGCTGGACCGCGCCCTCATCGCCTCGCCCCAGGACCCGTGGCTGCGCTACCTGCTGGGACGGCGCCTGCACCAGGTGGGGGCCCCGGCGCTCGCGGGCGAGCAGCTCCAGCGCGCCCTGGCGGACAACGCGCTCCCGGAGGCCATCCGCCGGGAGGCCACGCGGCTGAGGATCGAGGCCGCCTACCTGGCGGGCGACTGCGGCGCCGTGCGGCATGAAGTGGGGGCGCTGCCGGACTACGGGTCCGCCTTCCGCGCGGCGGCCACCGAGTGGCAGGAGCGATGTGACTTCGAGCAGACGACCTTTCGCGGGCCCCTGGTGCCGCGTCAGGCTTTCCGCTAGACGCGGGCCCCTGCGACAGCGATTCACGCATTGACGGAAAGGTGGATGGGGCATGCACTTCGAGAAGACGCAGTACATCCAGGGGACGGTGGACGAGGTGGAGCGCGCGCTCCTCGACGAGCGCTACTTCCCGTTCCTCCTCCAGCACCACGGCGTGCTGCTGGAGCTGCAGCCCCTGGAGGTGCGCAACGACGGTGACCGCGTGCACCGCAAGGTGCGCTACCGCCCCAAGCCCGTCATCTCCTCCGTGGGCCCCAAGAAGGTGTCGCCGGAGTGGTTCGCCTTCATCGAGACGTCCACCTACGACAAGCGCACCAAGCAGCTCACGTTCACCAACACGCCCACGTCCCACACCATCTCCAAGATGCTGGTGAACACGGGCGTGCTGAAGCTGCGCGACCTGGGCAATGGCCAGACGGAGCGCAAGATGGACGGCGAGCTGGCGCTCAAGGTGCCCTTCCTGCTCAAGCCCGTGGCGATGATCGCCGAGCCCATCATCAAGACGGAAGGGCTGAAGATCCTCGACGGCGAGCTGCCCGTGCTCAACCGCTTCATCGCTGAAGTCATCCGCGCCAAATAGTCAAAGCGCAGGGCGGGCGGCGGGGCCTGGGAATGGGTTGACACAAATGCGGTTGAACCCGTAAGGCCCCGCCATGCACAACCGCTTCCTCGCCCTCTGCGCCGTCTTCCTCCTGGCCGCGTGCGCCCCGAAGCGCATCCCCGGCACGGAGCTGGAAGACACCGACGACACCCGTGCCATCCTCTCCGTGATGGAGCGCTACCGCGCCGCGCTGGAGGCCCGCGACGCGAAGGCCATCCAGGCGCTGGTGTCCCCGAAGTTCCGCGACGACGGCGGCACCGAGGACACGGCGGACGACCTCACCGCCGAAAACCTGGGGCCCCACCTCCAGGCCCTCTTCCAGAAGCTGCAGAACCCCAAGGTGGACTTCAACATCCGCCGCGTGGAGTTCCGCGAAGAGGACAACATCGCGCTCGCCATCTACTACTGGAACGCGTCCTGGCGCATGCCGGGGCTCAACGCCCGGCCCCAGCAGGACTCGGAGCTGGAGCAGATGGTGTTCCAGAAGGTCGACGACGAGTGGAAGATCCTCTCCGGCATCTAGCCGGCTCGGAGGCTCTGCCCGTCAGAAGTCCAGGAGCTTGCGCAGTCCCAGCGGGCCCATGTCGTCGAGGGCCCGCGCCCGGGCCAGGTAGGTGCGGAAGTCCTTGGGCGCGAGCTTGTCCGCGCCCAGCGGGGACAGGTGGTAGTCGCGGATGCGGCTGGCGGTGAAGCGCACCGCGCCGTAGAGGGCGTGGCCGTACAGCGCCCGCTTCTCCACGTCCGCCAGCGGCCGGGCGTCCTGGTAGCCGCGCAGGAGCGCCTGGCACAGCTCCGGCTGGTACGTCCCCTCGAAGCACCACGCGTTGAGGGTGATGGCCACGTCCAGCGTGTACGCCTCCACGCAGGCCATCTCGAAGTCGAAGAAGGCGCCCACGCGGTCCGCCAGCCACTTCACGTTGTCCAGGAAGAGGTCCGCGTGGATGACGCCCCGGGGCTCCAGTCCCTGGCGCTCGGCTTCCGCGCGGGCGAGGAAGCCCTCCAGCTCCGCCGCCACCGAGACGAGCTCCGGCTCCGGCCGCTGGGCCAGCCTGTTGAGCCAGCCCTTCACCACGCCCGGGCCGTAGGGGTTCGCGCGCGTGCCGCCAAAGGACTGCGTCACCTGGTGCAGCTTGCCCAGCTCCGCGCCCAGCCGCTCCAGCACCTCCGGCGTGAGGCGGTCGCGGGTGAACTCCTCCCCGGCCAGCCACTTGAAGACGCTGATCCGTCCGCCGTGCAGCTCCAGGAAGGGCGTGGGGCCCGGAGGCACCAGCAGCACGGGCGCGGGGAAGCGCGCGCGGGACAGGTGCTCCAGCAGGGACGCCTCGAAGCGCAGGTCGTCCGACGAGCGCACCGTCGTGTGGCGCACGAAGACGCGGCCCGTGTCCGTCTCCAGCCGGTGGTTGGTGTTGATGGAGCCCTGCGGGATGGGCGTGATGGAGCGCACCGCCCCCAGGCCGTAGGCGTCCGCCACGTGGGTGAAGGCCTCGGGGGGAAGTGTCGTGTACACGGCCATGGCGTGCCTCCGGGGTGTTCCACCCCCGCGTGCGTGCTGCCCCACCCGTTGACACCCCGGGGGGCCGGACCTATCTGTCCATGCCCGTCCTACTTCGCATCACTGTCTGAAAATCTTCAATCTTTGCGCGTGAGGCCACCCCCATGGAAACGTCGGGCCGCGGTGACTGGAAGCGTCGCGAGGGGCTGGGCAGCGCCCTTGCCCAGATTGGCGTCGTCGCCGTGCTGCTCGCGGCCGCCGTGGCGTGGTTCGTCCACCGCGGACAGGTACAGCAGGAGATGGACGCCCGCCTGCGCACGGCGCGCGCCGCGTTCCTGAGGGGCAACCCCAGCGACCTGGCCATGGCGCAGCAGAACCTGGAGGCCCTCTTCGCGCTGGCGCCGGACTCGCGCGACGCGCGGGCGCTGGCCGCGGATCTCCAGGCGGAGCTGTGGCTCACCCACCACCAGCCCGGCGCGGACGCGAAGGCGCGCGAACAGCTGGAGCGTGCGGAGGCGCTGGGCTCGCGCTCCGGTGAGCGCTACGGCGCGCGCGCGCTGCTGCTCGTGGGCGCGGGCCAGACGGAGGAGGCGCGGAAGCTGTTGGAGGAATTGAAGGCCCAGGGCGCCAACAGCCCCAAGCTGACGCTGGCCCAGGCGCGGCTGCTGCAGAAGCAGGGACAGCTCTCGGAGGCCCGCCAGTCCTTCGCCCGCGCGGCGGAAGGGGCGTGGAAGGATCCGCGCTTCTCCACGGCCTACGGTGAAGCGCTGCTCGACGAGGGCATGTTCCCCCAGGCCGTGGAGGCCTTCTCGCGCGCCACCACCGCGAACCCGGACCACCTGCTGGCGCGGGTGACGTCCGCGCTGGCGCAGCTGTACGCGGGGCGCCCCCCGGACGGCGTGCAGGCGACGCTGGACGAGGTGCGCTCGCGCGCCAAGGACCTGACGCCCGCGCTCCAGGCCCGCATGGAGGTGGCGCAGGCGGAGGTCGCGCTGGCGAAGGGCAATCCCGACCAGGCGCTCACGCACGTGGACGCGGCGCTCAAAGCCTGGCCGGACGAACACTACGCCCTCTTCACCCGGGGCCGTGCGCTCGCGGCGAAGCGCGCCCCGGAGGCCCGCCAGGCCTTCGAGGCGGCGGTGGCGAAGCGGCCCACCGCGCCGCTGCTGACGCTGGAGGGCGCGCGCCTGCTCCAGGCCCAGGGCGACGGCGAGGGCGCGCTGGCGATGCTCGACGCCTACGAGAAGACCTTCCGCGAGGTGAAGGCGCGGACGGCGGACGGCAAGGAAGTGCCCGCGCTGGACCGGGATGACCGGTACTGGCTCGCGCGCGGCGGCGTGATGGAGGCGGCGGGCCGGCAGGACGACGCGCTCGCGGCCTACGACAAGGCGCTCTCGGCGCGCGGCGTGGGGCTGGCGCGGGCGCAGTACGCCAAGGGCGCGCTGCTGCTCGCGCGCAAGGACTTCGAAGGCGCGAAGTCGCTGCTCACCGCCGTGGCCCCGGACACCGGCACGGGCAGCATGCCGGAGGCGTACGCGGCGCTGGGCGAGCTGCTCTTCGCCCAGGGCGAGTTCGCCGCCGGCTGCCAGCAGCACTACTTCGCGCTCGTGCGCGCCCGGGCGCAGGGCACGCCCGTGGACCAGCTGGCCACGCGCGCCAACGACATCAAGAAGCGCCTGGAGACCAGCGGCCAGCCCACCATGGCCAAGGCCTGGCTCAACGAGGCCGGGCCGCTCTTCCAGCAGCAGTAGTCCTGCTCGCGGCTCGCGGCTCGCGGGTCGGATGACGACTAGAGCAGCTCCGACGGATCCAGCCGGCGCTGCTTCGCCTTCACCACGCGCCACTCGCCATCGGGCTCCTTCTCGAAGGTGCCCTCGATGGAATAGGCGTTGAGGACGCTCTCCTTCGCCAGGTCCTCCAGCTTGTCCGCCTGCGAGCGGCCGAAGATGAAGCGCGCCTGGAAGTCACCCTGCGTGGGCGACACCTCGTGCACGTCGATGTCGGTGGTGAAGATGCGGACCCACTGGCCCCGCAGCACCTGCGCGGTCAGGATGCCGCGCACGTCCTGCTTGCTCCAGCCGTCCGTCGTCTTGAAGCGCTCGGACACGCCCTCCATCACCTCGCCGACGTTCTTCTCCTCCGCCGAGCGCGTCATCTCGATGATGCGCCGGGTGACGGCGTCCTTCACGCCCGGCTCCTCTCGCGGCCAGAAGAACAGCACCAGCGCCGCGGCGGCCACCGCCGCCATGCCGCTCACCACCCGGGCTCGAGTCAGGACCATCTCAGGCGGCCCCGGTCTCCGGCTCCAGCATCATGTCGTCCGCGTCGATGATCTCCAGCGGACGCAGCGCCTCGCCAATCTGCTTCAGGCGCCGGTCGGACAGCTGCTCCAGGTACGTGCGGATGTTGGGGAAGGTCTTCACCAGCTCCTGGAAGGCCTCGCGCTTGAGCCACCCCGCCGCCGTCTTGCGCGCCACCGTCACCGTGGCCGTGGCCCGCAGGCCCGTGAGGAGCGAAATCTCTCCCGCCACGTCGCCCTCGCGCAGCACGCCCAGCGTCACCATTCCGCCCGCCGGGTCCTCCTTCTGCACCGTCATCTCACCGGCCAGCACCAGGAAGAGGCCCTGGGAATACTCGCCCTCCACCAGGACCTTCTCGCCCGTCTGCAGCGCGCGGAAGGTGAAGCGCTGGAAGAACGCGCCCCGCTCCGACTCCGGCAGCTGCTGGAACAGCGGCGAGTTCGCCATCAGGTTGCGCATCATGCGCTGCTGCGCGAAGTCCGCCAGCAGCTGCGGCACCGCCGGGTGGCTCTTCGCCACCGCGTTGAGGTGCTCGCGGCGGATCTCGAAGACCTCCGAGTCCGATATCGCCGTCACCGTCGCGGTGGGCGGCGCGCCCGTGAGCAGCGCCAGCTCTCCGAAGATGGAGCCGCCGCCCAGAAAGCCCAGGGTGCGGTCCTCGCCGTCCGTCCTGCGCGTCACCTCCGCCTTGCCGGCGACGAGCACGTGCAGGTGGTCGTCCGGCTCGCCCTCGCGGCTGATGACCTCCTCTGGCTTGATGGTGCGCCACACCATGCGCCCCACCAGGTCCAGGAACGCGTCCCGGTCCAGGTCCGCGAACAGCGGCAGGGGCGGACGGCTCTGCGGATCCGCGTTGCCGCCGGTGTCCGGCGCGGCCAGCACCTCAATGGCGCGGTTGGACAGCTCCTCGCCCACGAGGCCCATCAGGTCCGTGTCCACCTTGCCGTCGTACAGGTGCTCCGGCGGCAGGGGCGGCGGCACGGCGGCGCGGCCCGGGGCGCTGCGCGCGGCGCGCGAGTGCACGCGGTAGAGCGTCTCCTTCAGGCGCCGCTCGTTCGGCGACAGCTCCAGGGCCAGCTTGCACGCGGCCATGGCGCTCAGCAGGTAGTCGCGGCGCAGCAGCCCCTCCGCGCACGCGTGGTACGCGGTGACGGCGCGCTCGCGCTCGCCCAGCTCCGCCAGGCACCGGGACGCCAGCATGCGCGAGCGGTGGTCCGCGGGCACGCGGCGAACGGCCTCCGCGAAGACGGCGAGGGCGCGCTCGAACTGGCGCTCCTCGAACAGGTCCATGCCCAGCTCACGCAACGACGACTCGTTCATCCGGTGTCTCCAGACCGCTCACGACGACAGGTGTGACAGGAATTCATGAGGAGGCCGCCCGCTCCATCCCACGAGCGGCGGCCCCCGGCTTCGCGCTTCGCGCTACGAACCGTCGGACTTCTGCAGCTCGCTCAGCGCCATCTCCGCCTTGCGCTTCACGTCCGTGCCTTCCGCGGACGCCTCGATGACGATCTTGAACTGCTCCTTCGCCAGGGCGGGGTCGCGGTCGCGCGAGATGTAGGCCGACAGGTACAGCTCCTCCACCTTCTTCTGAAGCTCGTCCAGGCCATCGCGGGCGCGCGAGTCACCCGGGTTGAGGCGCAGCGCCTCGCGGAAGCTGCGGCCCGCCACCGGGTACTCCTTGCGCTTGAAGGCCGCCTGCCCCGCGGCCACCGACGCGGACGCCAGCTCGTTGTCGAGCGTGTCGCCCAGCGAGCCCGCGAAGCCGATCTGCCGGTACACCTCCGCCGCGCGGCGCAGCGGCTTCACGGACGCCTCCAGCGAGTTGTTCTCGTACTTCTTCTGGCCCTCCTCGAAGGCGGAGCGGAACTGGGGGATGAGCTTCTTCAGGTTGCGCGCGCGGGCCTGGATGTCCGCCTCCGAGCGGTACTTGTCCATCACCCGGTCCACCTCCAGCGTCGCGCGCTGGAAGTCCCCGCCGTTGAAGCGGCGCTCCACGTCCTGGAAGGCCTCCGCCACGAACTCCGCGCGGCGCTGCTTGGCGTTCTCCGCCGCCACCGCCTGCCGGATGCCGGCCTGCCGCGCGGCCTGCTGCGCCTCCTTGGCGAGCAGCGCCTCCAGCGCCGCGAGCTTCTCTTCGTAGATGGAGCGCGTGCTCTGCGGCAGCTCCGCGATGAGGGTGCGCGCGTCGTCCGGCCGGCGCTCCGTCAGCGCCGCCTCGACGAGGCTGAGCGTGTACGCCTGCTCCTTGGAGTCCAGTTCCTCCTCCAGCTTCTTGCGCTCCTCGTCCGTGCGCGCGGTGCCCTGCGGCGTGGCGCTCAGCTTCGCGCGGGCGTCCGTGTAGCGGTTCTCCGCCATCAGCCCGCGGACCGCCTGGAACGAGTCCACGATGTCCTGCAGCTGCTGCGCGGCCTTGGCCACGCCGTCCACGTCGATGCCCACGCGCAGCTTCTCCGCCTCCTGGGCGAAGCGCACCGCGTCCGGGTATTCGCCGTCGCGCACCTTGTCGCGCGCGCGCTGCATCAGCTCCTGGGCACGCGCCTGGTTGGGGTCCACCGGCGGCTTGGGCGGCGGCTGGTTCCCCTTGGACAGCGCCAGGCCCATGATCAGCATCAGGAGCAGCAGGCCACCCACGGCCGCGCCGACCTTCATCTTGAAGGTCGGCTTGAAGCCCTCGCGCGCGGTCGAGCGCACCGGGCGCGGACGGGGCACGCCCGTCTTGCGCGCCTTCTCGTCGCGCATGAGGTCCGCGAGCTTGTAGTTCGCGTTGGTCTTCTCATCCAGGCGCGGGTCCTTCTTCTCCTCTTTCTTTTCCTCCTTCTTCTCATCCGCCTCGCCGGACTCGGCCTTGGCGCGCATCTCCTTGATGAGCTCGCCCTCGTCCACGAAGCGCAGGCGCGTCTTGCCCACGGAGATTTCATCCCCGTGCTTGAGGATGCACTCGTCGACCTTCTGGTCGTTCACCTGGGTGCCGGAGATGCCGCCCAGGTCGCGCATCACCACGCCACTCTCGCCGTAGACGAGCTCCAGGTGACGGCGGGACACCGTCTGGTCGCCCAGGGCGAAGTCGCAGTCCTTGCTGCGCCCCACCACCATGCGCACGCCCTTGAAGCGCTTCTTGCGGCCCTTGTCGACGCCGTCCAGCACCAGCATCATCACCGGCGGGCCGGCGCGCGTCGTCTCGGAGTTGTCCTCCTCCTCGGCGGGCTCCTCCTCTTCCGGACGCACGCTGTCAATGGAGGCCACCCGCGTCTCGCCGGTGCGCGAGCGCACGGGCTCCGCGTCGCCGTACAGCTCCGGGTCTCCCCCGTCCTGGCTGTCCTCGCCCGACTCGGGCGCGGACCAGTCTTCATCCGGCACGGCGGACACGCGGCGTGAGCCGCCTCCCGCGGGAGCTTTGGGTCGGCGATCCGCCGTCGCGCCCCCGGCCGAACGGCCGGTACCAGAACGCGATGACGGTGATGGACGGCGAGGAGGCATGGGTGGGTCCAGGTTGAAGCGGCCAGCATCTTAGAGCGCTCACCGCACGGTGGGAATGCGCTCCCACCGTTCCTTTCAGGGAAGACGGGCCCGTTCCGGTTCGTTGGCCCGCACGCCATCCCGTCTCCGATGTAGGTTTCCTCCATTCCCGCTTCCTCCAGCGCCACGAGCCCTCCCATGCCCCGAG
>NZ_RAVW01000265.1 GCF_003611585.1 Corallococcus exercitus
GGCCGCGGGCGGGGCGGCCGTCTGGGCCCCCGCGACCACGGGCAGGACGCACAACGAAAGCGTCAACGGAAGCGCGCGCATTACTCGTACCTCAGTGCATCGATGGGATCCAACAGGCTCGCCTTGCGCGCCGGGTACAGACCGAAGACGACCCCAACCAGGCCGCTGAACCCGATGGCCAGCAGCGCGACGTCCGGCCGGACCAGCATGGGCCAGCCGAACTGCGCGGCCAGCAGCTTCGCCACGCCCAGGCCCACGGCCGCCCCGATGATTCCGCCCAGCACCGCCAGCGTCAGCGCCTCGATGAGGAACTGCGCCAGGATGTCGCGCGGCCGGGCGCCCACCGCCACGCGCACGCCAATCTCGCGCGTCCGCTCGGTGACGCTCACCAGCATGATGTTCATGATGCCGATGCCGCCCACCACCAGCGACACCGCCGCGATGGCCGCGAGCAAGAGGCTCAGCGTCTCCGTGCTCTGCTGCTGACCGCTGGCCACCTCCGCCAGGTTGCGCACGTCGAAGTCGTCCGCGTCATTCTCCCCCAGCCGGTGGCGCATCCGCAGGAGGTTCGCCACGTCCGCCTGGGCCTTCGCCGTGACATCCGCGCTCGCCGCCTGCACGAACACCGCGCCGGTGATGTACGCGCCCAGGCTCTGCGCCTGCACCTGGCGGCGGAACGTGGTGGCCGGCACGAACACCGTGTTGTCGAAGTCCTGGCCCACGGGCGACTGGCCCTTGGGCGCCGTCACGCCCATCACGGTGAAGGGCGTCTTGTTGATGCGGATGACCTGCCCCACGGGGTTGAAGCCCTTGCCGTAGAGGTTGTCCACCACCGTCTGGCCCAGCACCGCCACCTTCGCGCCCGCCTCGTTGTCCGCGTCCGTGAAGTGCGCGCCCAGCGCCATGGTCCAGCTGCGCACGGTGAAGTAGTCCGTCGTCGTGCCGATGATGCTGGTGTTCCAGTTCTGGTCCTCGCTGAACACCTGCGCGTTGGAGCGCATCTCCGGCGCCGCGCCGCGCACGCTGGGCAACTGCGTGCGCACGGCCTCCAGGTCGTCCCAGGTGATGGTGGGCTGGCTGCCGAAGCCGCCTCGAGCGCCACCGGACCGGGACGAACCCGGTAGGACGATGAGCAGGTTGGTGCCCATGGAGTCGAAGACCTTCTGCACGCTGGCCTTCGCGCCGTCGCCAATGGCCACCATGGCGATGACCGCGCCCACGCCGATGATGATGCCCAGCGCGGTGAGCACCGAGCGCGTCTTGGAACGCAGCAGCGCACGCAGCGCCAGGACGACCGTCTCCAGGATGCTCATGTCCCCACCTCCTCGGCGGGCACCACCGCCGGGTTCGGCGTCTGGCGTCTGTCGTTCACGATGCGCCCGTCCTTCACCACCACGATGCGCTGGGTGTACTCGGCCACGTCCGGCTCGTGCGTCACCAGCACCAGCGTCAGGCCCTCCTTCTGCAGCTGCTGGAACAGCGCCATCACCTCCACCGTGGTGCGCGAGTCCAGGTTGCCCGTGGGCTCGTCCGCGAGGATGACGCGCGGCCGTCCCACCAGCGCCCGGGCGATGGCCACGCGCTGCTGCTGACCGCCGGAGAGCTGCTTCGGGTGGTGGTCCAGCCGGGCCCCCAGCCCCACGCGCTCCAGCGCTTCCTTCGCCCGCGCGCGGCGCTCCTTGGAGGGCACGCCCGCGTAGAGCATGGGCAGCTCCACGTTCTCCAGCGCGGTGGTGCGCGCCAGCAGGTTGAAGCTCTGGAAGACGAAGCCCAGGGTGCGGTTGCGCACGCGGGCCAGGCCGTCGCGGTCCAGGCGGGCCACCTCGCGGCCGTTGAGCAGGTACTCACCGGAGGTGGGCCGGTCCAGGCAGCCCAGGATGTTCATCAGCGTGGACTTGCCCGAACCGGAGGAGCCCATGATGGAGACGAACTCGCCCGGCTCCACCGTGAAGTCCACGCCGCGCAGGGCCCGCACCTCCACGTCACCGGAGCGGTACACCTTCGCCACGTTCTTGAGCTGGATGACGGGGGGTGCCCGCTTCGTTTCCGCGTCCATCGTCGTGCCTCTGTCCCTTCCCCTGCCCGCGGTGCCTGTGGAGATGTCTGTGATTGGAACGCGCCCGCGCCTAGAACCCGCCGCGACGGCCGCCGCCCATGCCCCGGCCGCCGCCCGGGCCACCGAGGGGGCTCCCGCCTGACGGAGCCGGCGAGCCGGGCGCCGCGCCCGCGGGCGAGTTCGCCGCGGTGATGACGCGGTCGCCGGCCTTCAGCTCGCCTTCCACCACCTCCGTGAAGGTGCCGTCCGTCATGCCGGTGCGCACGTTCACGGCCACGGGCTGGGGCCTCTGCTCCGGCTGGCGGCGCAGCACGTAGACGGTGCGCATGCCGGCGGGGGCAGGCTGGGCCGGGGCCTGCGCGGGCGCGTTCGGCGACGGCGCGGGGCGGTAGCGCAGCGCCGTGTTGGGCACGGAGAGCGCCTGGTCCTTCTGCTGCGTGACGATGGTCACGTTCGCCGTCATGCCCGGCTTGAGCTTCAGGTCCGGGTTCGGCACGTCGATGACGGCCAGGTAGGTCACCACGTTCTGCACGGTGATGGCCTCGTTGCGGATCTGCCGGATGACGCCCTCGAAGGTCTCCCCCGGGAAGGCGTCCACGGTGAAGGTGGCCTTCATGCCGGGCTGCAGCTTGCCCACGTCCGCTTCCGCGATGCTGGTGTTGACCTGCATCTTGCGCAGGTCCTCCGCGATGGTGAAGAGCACGGGCGCCTGGAGGGACGCGGCCACCGTCTGGCCCACGTCCACGCTGCGCGAGATGACGATGCCGTCCGTGGGCGACACGATGGTCGTGTACTTGAGGTTCACCTCCGCCTCGTTGAGCGCGGCCTGCGCCTGGGCCACCGAGCCCTCCGCGGCGGTCACCTCCGCCTGCCCGTTGGCGGCGGCGGACTCGGCGGTCTCCAGCTCCGACTGGGAGATGAACTGCTGCGCGCGCAGCTCCTTCGAGCGCACGGCCTGCTTCTTCGCCACGTCCGCGTTCACGCGAGCCTTCTGGAGGTTCGCGCGCGCGGCGGTCATGTTCGCCTTCGCCCGGTCCAGCGCGGCCTGCACCAGCTGCGGGTCGATGCGGGCGATGACCTGCCCCTTCTTGACCTGCGAGTTGTAGTCGACCATCAGCTCCTGGATGCGGCCGGAGACCTGGCTGCCGACCTGCACCGTCACCAGCGCCGCCACGGTGCCGGTGGCCGTCACCTTGGCCGTGAGCTTCCGGGCCTCGGCGGGGGTCGTCTCGTAGGTGACGGCGTCCGCCTGGCTTCCGGCGCGCATGCGCCAGAACACCACCGCGCCCGCCACCACCAGGATGGCCAGGATCCAGGCCCAGCGAGGCACTCCGCGCTTGCGACCCTCGTCCTCATCCAGCTCCACCGGCGCCAGGGCCGGCGCTTCTCGCGGCATCTCGCTCAAGGCCTTCATGCCCCTTATCTACGTTTTGGAATGTTTCGGTGAATCTCGTCTCTATTACGAAAGATGACCCACGGCGAGGCGACCATCCGGTGTGTCCGCCGCCCCCACTCCGGGGAGCACGACGCGCGCGGTGGTGCCCTGGCCCGGCTGGCTCTCCAGCGTGAGCTGGCCGTGGTGCGCGTCCAGGATGCGGCGCACCAGCGCCAGCCCCAGCCCCACGCCGCCCGTGGTGCGAGCACGGCTGCGGTCGGTGCGGAAGAAGGGCGTGCCCACGCGCGCCAGGTCCTCCGACTCGATGCCGATACCCTGGTCGCGGACCTCCACCTGGACGCCGTCGCCCTCCGCCCGGGCGTGCAGCTTCACGGTGGTGCCGGGCTCCGAATATTTCCCCGCGTTGTCCAGCAGGTTGTCCAACACGCGCCGCAGCAGCACGGGGTCTGCTTCGAGCGCCGGCAGCGCGCCATCCACCTGGACCTCCAGCCGGTGCTTCGGCCGGGCGGAGCGGAAGCGGGCGGCGGCCTTGTCCACCAGCGCGTTCGCGTCCACGCGCTCCAGGCGCAGGGGAGGCACGCCGCCGCTCGCGCCATCCGTCACGAGTTCCAGGCGGGACGTGGTGAGCACGTCGGACACCAGGCGCTCCAGCTCCGACAGGTCCTCGGTGATGTCGGGCAAGAGCTCGCGCGCCGTCTGCGCGTCGCCCTCCGCGGCCAGGTCCAGCGCCACGCGGATGCGGGACAGGGGCGTGCGCAGCTCGTGCGACACGTTCGCGAGCAGTTCCTTCTGCGACCGCAGAAGCTGGGTGATGCGGCCGGCCATCTCGTCGAAGGCCTCGGACACCAGGCCCAGCTCGTCCTTGCGGCGCAGGCCCGCGCGCACGTCCAGCCTTCCCGCGCCGAACGCGCGCGCCGCGCTGGCCAGCTTCTCCAGCGGACCCGCGAGCGTGCGCGCGAAGGCGACGGAGGTGATGGCGGTGCACGCCAGCACGAGCCCCACGATGATGGCCGTCTGCCGGTCGCCATCCGGAGGCGGAGGCGGCGGGGGCAGGGACACGGCGGCGTAGACCTGGACGGGCCCCGGGTAGGGGCTCACCACCAGCATGCGTCCGGGGCCGCCCCCAAATCCGGGGAACGGGCCGCGCGGGCCACTGCGGGTGACGCGCGAGCTGACGGCGGAGAGCTCCTCGGGGCTGAGCGCGGGCACGGGGTCCGGCCGCGTGTTGCCCAGCAGCGTCCCGTCCGCGGCGCGCAGGGTGACGCGCATGCCCATGCGCTGCTGGGCGCGGTCGAGCGACGCCTGGAGCGCGGCGGGCTGGTCGCGCAGGTTGGACCACTCGTCGACGAAGTAGGACAGCTCGTCGTCGAAGCGGTTGCGCCAGGACTCGTTGCGCAACAGGTCGCGCGCGAGCATGAGCGACACGCCCACGAGGATGATTTGAATGACTCCCACCAGGTAGATGCGGGGGAGCAGGCCCATGGGGAGGCGGAAGAACTTCACGGATCCGCCTCGGTCTCCGTGGCCAGCATGTAGCCGGCGCCGCGGACCGTCTTGAGCAGGCGCGGGTTGCGCGGATCCACCTCCAGCTTCTGGCGCAGGCGGAAGATGTGCACGTCCACGGAGCGGTCGAACACCTCGTCCGCGCTGCCCTTCACCAGGTCGAGCAGCTGCTCCCGGCTGAGGACGCGGCCGGCGCGCTCGGCCAGGACGCGCAGCAGGCTGAACTCGTAGGTGGTGAGCGACAGCGGCTTGCCGTCCAGGGACGCGCTCAGGCTGCGGGGGTCCAGCACCAGCCGGCCCGCGTGCACGGGGTGGCTGGTGGGGCCCACCTTGCCGCGCGCGCGGCGCACCTGGGCGCGGATGCGGGCCAGCAGCTCGCGCGACGAGTAGGGCTTGGGCAGGTAGTCATCCGCGCCGGACTCCAGGCCCAGGACGCGGTCGGCCTCTTCCCCGCGCGCGGTGAGCATGATGATGGGCACGTCCGTGCGGGTGCGCAGCTCGCGGCAGACCTCCAGGCCGTCGCGGCCGGGGAGCATGAGGTCCAGGAGGATGACGTCGTAGGTGTGGCGGGACGTCTGGAGGAGCGCGTCGGTGCCGGACGCGGACACGGTGACGATGATGCCGTGCTCCTGGAGGTAGCGGGCGGTGAGCCGCGCCAGGCGTTCATCGTCCTCGACGAGGAGCACCTGGATGGTGGCTTCCTCGGAGGTCGTGGGGCGTGGGGGGGTCTCCATGGGTTTGGGTCTCCGCGTGGGATGCGGACCGCCTCCGGGCCGCGACCTGTAACCTTTCACCCCTACATTTCCAGGGGGCTACGGGCCCATGACGAAATATTACGGACGGCGGTCCGGCGGGACATCCGGGGGCTGTCAGGGGGGACAGGCGCAACGGAACGGAAATTCAGCCCTCGCCATGCATCCGGGCGAGCCCCCGCCGGTCCACCTTGCCCGCCGGAGTGCGCGGCAGGCCGTCCAGCAGCCGCAGCGTGCGGGGCAGCTTGTAGCGGGCGAGCCGGCCCGAGCAGAAGGCCACCAGCGCCTCCAGGGTCGGCTCGGAGCCCGGCCGCGGGACGACAAGGGCCCGGGGGACCTCGCCCCACTTCGGGTCGGGTACGCCGATGACGGCGACCTCGGCGACGTCGGGGTGGCTGGCGAGGACGCTCTCCACCTCGGAGGGGTGGATGTTCTCGCCGCCGGAGATGATCAGGTCCTTGGCGCGGCCCTCGATGCGGAAGAGGCCCTGCGCGTCGCGGGAGGCCAGGTCGCCGGTGTGCAGCCAGCCATCCACGAAGGTGCGAGCGGTCTCCTCCGGGCGGCGCCAGTAGCCGGCGCACAGGTGGGGCCCGCGAAGGAGCAGCTCGCCCACGTCCCCGGGGCGCTGTTCGCCGTCGATGCGCGCCTCGACCTGGAACAGGGGCACGCCGACGAAGCCCGCGTGCGAGCGCATGACGGCGTCAGGGAGGAAGAAGTTGTTGGGGCCACCCTCGGTGAGGCCGTAGCCGGTGCGGAACGGGATGCCGCGAGCGAAGAAGCGCTCGAAGACGGGAGCGGGACAGGGAGCGCCGCCGCTGATGAGCAGCTTGAGGCGGGAGAAGTCCACGGCCTCGAAGCGCGGATGCCGCTGCATCTCGATGAACATGGTGGGCACGGCGAACACGAGGTTCACGGAGCCCGAGTCGATGAGGTCCAAGGTCTGCGCCACGTCGAAGGCCCGGCACACGACGGAGGCACCGCCCACGTACACCAGCGGGAGCGTGAAGACGTTGAGGCCGCCGGTGTGGAACAAGGGCGCATTGAGCAGCGCGACGTCGTCCTGGGTGAGGCCCCAGCTGACGATGGTGTTCACGGCATTGGCGGTGAGCGAGCCATGCGTAAGCACGGCGGACTTCGGAAGGCCGGTGCTGCCGCCAGTCGAGCAGAGCACCCACGGCGAGTCCGCCTCCAATTCAACGGCGGGCAGCGCCCCGGACAGGTCCTCACGCGAAGCGAACGCACGCTCCCCCGGAAGCGGATCCGCGAAGGGAACCCAGCGCGCCGCAAGCCGCGAGCGCAAGGCGTCCACCTGCGAGCGGAACTCCGGCCCGAAGCAGACGACGGAGGGGGCGACATCGGAGAGCAGGCCGTGCAGTTCCTCCACGCCCAGGCGCCAGTTGAGCGGCTGGAGCACGGCACCCAGCTTGGCGCACGCGAACACGAGGTCCAGCGTCTCCACGCCGTTGAAGGCGAGCACGGCGACGCGGTCCCCCAAGCCCACGCCCAGGTCGCGAAGCAGCAGCGCGGTCCGGTGGGCGGAGGCATTCCACTCCGCCCACGAGATGCGCCGCCCACCCCGGAGCGAATCAACGAGCGCCGTGCGCTCCGGGGCGAGCGAAGCCCGCCGGGCCAGCCAGTCGTGGACGATGGGCATGCCCGGCGGTTCCTACGACATCAGTCCCGCGAAACGAAGTGCGCGGAGATCTTGTTCCACACCGCCGGGGTGATGCCCATGCTCAGGTGGTCATAGGCCATGCCCTCCTGCTTCGCGTCGGCGGTCTTCTTCGTGGACGTCCAGCCCTGGGTGAGCTGGGTCATCGCCGCGATGCTCGTCTCGAAGAGCACGCCGTCGCTGCGCAGCGTGGACGTGGTGGACGTCATGCCGTCCGTCTCGAAGGGCTGCGAACCACCCGCCGTGCCGTAGAGCACGTAGAGCGACGGCAGGCGCGAATCCAGGCCGTGCTCCGCCAGGCGCGTGATGAACTTGCCGCCCATCTCCATCGCCGTGGCCATGCCCAGACCGTCCATGATGCGGTACTTGCCGTAGCCCAGCGAGTCGTACGCCTCCACGTTCTTGAGGCCCATGCCGTAGATGGGGGCCGCGTGGTACGCGAAGCACGGCGAGCCCACCGGGTCGAACGCCGTCGTGCGGCACACGCGGTGGTCACTCGACTGCATGTAGCCCGCGGCGATGAACGGGTTGTACGGGTTGTAGACGAGCTTCGTGTCCAGCCAGGGGAAGTAGCGGTTCTCGTCCGGATCGATGTCGTCCCACGCGGACGCGCTGCGGTCCGGAATCGGGTACGTGCCACGCAGGTCATACGCCGCCTGCAGCTGGCCCGGGTACGCCGTCACGTACTTGCCGCTGGTGTTCACCGCGCCGAAGAGGCTCATGTTGTAGTCGTCGAAGTTGAACAACGACGAAGACAGGCCCTGGTTCGTGTTCAGCGTCTGCAGCGAGCTCGCGTACACCGGCGTGCCCGTGCTGCTCAGGCCCGTGATGTTCGACAGGTAGATGCGGCGGAAGTAGTCCGTCCACACGCCGCCGGAATCCTTGCACACGCTCTCCGCGTAGGGGTTGTTGAACCAGGGCACGCTGTAACCAAACGTCACGCACTGCATCGCGGAGAAGTACGTCCACGGCATCGGGCCACGGCCCACCGGCGCGTTGGAGGCCGTGCTCGCGATGGTCAGCGTGTGGATGGGGTGGCGGAAGTTCAGGTCGATGCCCTTGTGCGGCCCGGACAGCGGCACGTACACGCGCACCGAGTCGTCATACGCCGGCACCTGCGACGCCTGCTCCTTCGCCAGACGCTCGAAGAAGCGCGTCGTGCTGAAGCCGCCCCACGTCGCCGCGTTCTCCAGCCAGGGGTCCACCGCCAGCACGCCCTTGCTCCACGCCACCACGTCCACCCGCGCCACGCCCGGGTGCAGCGCCTTGATGCGCTGGACGGCGTTGGCCACGTGGATGGCGTGGTTGAAGTTGTCGCCGTGGAACGAGCCGAACGTCACCGCGTACACACAGCGGCCCTTCGACTCCAGGTCCTGCACCATGCCCGTCAGCTGCGCCGCGCCGCCGTAGGTGCCGCCCGAACCGTTGTTGCCGTTAGGGAACAGCCACACGTTCGCGTCCTGGATGGCGCCATGCACCAGCAGCGTCGGCGTCTTGGTGACGTCACAGGTGCGATCCGCGGTCTTCCGCCCCTTGTGCAGCAGGACGAAGCGCGCCTCCGGCTTGGTGGGGCCGGGCGTGGGACAGGGGGCCCCGGCCGTCGTGGCACAGCTGTTCGCGTAGTAGAGGTTGAACGCGTTCACCAGCTGCTGGTTCAGCGAACCAAAGTACGTCCGCAGCGGGTAGTCCGTGGACTGGTACGTGTCCTGGTCCCGCAGCTTCAGCGTGCGCGGGTTGTAGTACTCGGAACGGAAGCGCTGCTTGCCTTCCAGCAGCTCAATCTGCCCCCAGGACCACGTGGGCGGCGTGTACGTGCCCACCACGCGATAGGGGGTGGTGAAGTTGGTGGGGATGGCGTCGAAGTACGGCGCCAGGTCCGCGTCCAGCGGGGCCTCGGCCGTGGCGACGGACTCCGGGGCCGGGGGGGCTTCGGCGGGCGGCTCCGCCCCGCAGCCAGCCAGCAGCACTGCGGCGGTGAGTGACAACGTCCAGGTGCTTCGCATGCGTACCTCCGTGGGGGGTTACGGTTGCGGCGACAGCAGACTGCGACGACAGACAAAAGGACGCGCGCGGACACACGACGGGCCCCCGGGGTCGTCCCGGAAGGGCCCTCGCGTGCCTTCAGCGCGCGTCAGGAAACGGCGAAACGACTAGCGGGCGTGCTCCTGCAGGAACGGGACGAGCAGGTCGTGGAACTCCTTCGTCTTCTCCAGGTGCGGGCTGTGGCCCGTGTCCTGGAGGACGACCTCGCGGTAGCGGCCGCCGTTGGCCGCGTAGCGCTCCATCACCTTGCGCATCTGCGACACCATGGGCTGCGGCGGGTACTTCTCATCCCCGGGCCAGCCGGGCACCGCGCCCAGCTTGCCCAGGAAGCCGAAGTCGAACAGTGACGTGTCGGAAACGATGGCGTCGTCCGCGCCGCGGATCCACAGCACGTCCGGCCCGTTCTTCAGCGCCGCGAAGGCGGAGGTGTTGTACCAGGCGGGCGCCATGGCGTTGTTCATGCCCGTGGTGCCCGGCGCCACGCCCGGCCAGTTCGGCGACTGGGCGAAGTTGCCCGGGTACAGCTCGTCCGACACGTGCGTGTCCAGCACGGAGCTCAGGAGCATCTCCTCGTCCGGGTGGCGGAACGGCGGCTTCACGTAGCAGCCGTTCATCACGTTGCGCGGCGACGTCTGCGACTCCGTGGAGCGGTCCTTCGACTTCAGCCGCTGCACGAAGTCCGGGTTGGCCGTGCCGCCGCCGGAGCCCGCGAAGTCCGCCCAGCACGGCGTGCCGTCCGCGTCCTTCGTGCCGCCAAAGCCGTACGGAGACAGCGGCGCCTCCACCACCAGGCCGGCCACGCGCTCCGGATGGTCCAGCGACAGCTGCATCACCATGCCCGCGCCCGCCGAGTGCGCCACGAACACCGCGCGCTTCAGGGACAGCGTGTCCATCAGCGCCAGCAGGTCGTCGCTGAAGTCGCGCATGCCGCGCGTCGCGTGGATGGTCTTCTCCTCCGTGTGCCCGTAGCCGCGCATGTCCGGCGCGATGCCCCGGAAGCCCTGGGGCAGCGTCTTCATCAGCGACTCGAAGAACGCGGACGAGGAACAGTTGCCGTGCACGAAGATGACCGGAAAGCCCTCCTCGCCCACCAGCCGTGCGCGCACCCGGAGCCGCTGCGTGGGGATGTCCCGGATCTCGACCTTCCTGGATGTATCAGCCATGTGCGCGCTCCTGGTTG
Source organism: Corallococcus exercitus (assembly GCF_003611585.1). Lineage (GTDB taxonomy): Bacteria > Myxococcota > Myxococcia > Myxococcales > Myxococcaceae > Corallococcus > Corallococcus exercitus. The sequence goes on from NZ_RAVW01000265.1 coordinate 10,603, forward strand.
CGTTGCTTGAGAGAGGAAAAACCGTGCGTCACGAAGCGGCCCGCGCGTCCGCGGCGATGGCCGCCTCGCGCAGCTCGCGCTTCAGAATCTTCCCCGCCGCGGACACCGGCAGGGCCTTCACCAGCTCCACCCGCTTGGGGACCTTGAAGCGTGCCACCCGGCCCTTGAGGTGCTCGAGCAGCGCCTCCGCCGAGGCCTCGGCCCCAGGCTTGAGCACCACGTAGGCCCGGCCCGCCTCGCCCCACTTCGCGTCCGGCACGCCCACCACCGCGCACTGATGCACGGCCGGGTGTTCGTACAGGACCGACTCCAGCTCCAGCGGGTACACGTTCTCTCCGCCGGAGATGAACATGTCCTTCTTGCGGCCCGCGATGGTGAAGAAGCCGTCCGCGTCCACGCGCGCCAGGTCTCCGGTGTGGAACCAGCCGTCCGCGTCGATGGCCTCCTTCGTCGCGGCGTCGTCCTCGAAGTAGCCGGAGCACATGGAGGGCCCCTTCAGCACCAGCTCCCCCACCCCGCCCACGGGCACGGCCTTGCCGGCGTCGTCCACCAGCTTCGCGTCGATGAAGTAGTTGGGCCGGCCGATGGAGCCCGCCTTGGACACCGCGAACTCCGGCCCCATGCTGAAGATGCCCGGGCCGAACTCCGTCATGCCGAAGCCCTGCTTGAAGGGCACCGGGTGCACCGCCTGCCACGCCTGGAGCAGCGTCACCGGCAGGGGCGCACCGCCGCTGGTGACGAAGCGCACGGAGGAGAAGTCCGTCCCCTTCCAGCGCGGCGAGTCCATCAGCTGCTGGTACTGCGTGGGCACCGCGAAGAAGAGCGTCACCTTCTCCTTGGCCACCAGCCCCAGCATCTCGTCCGGATCCCAGCGGCGCATCAGCACCACGGTGCCGCCCACGGTGAGCAGCGGCAGCGTGTAGACCAGCAGCCCGCCCGTGTGGAACAGCGGCGTGTGCGTCACCGTCACGTCGCCCTGGCGGAGCTCATGCACCAGCGTGTTGAGCGTGTTCCACGCCACCATGCGGTACGACACCTTCGCGCCCTTGGAGCGGCCGGTGGTGCCGCCGGTGAAGAGCAGGCAGAGGATGTCCTCCTCGCTGACCGCGTCGTTGGTGACGGGGGCCGCGGGCGCGTACGCCACGGCCTTCTCATACGGATCCGCGCCGGGCAGCCCCTGCGCCTCCAGGGAGACCAGGCGCAGGCCGTCGCCCACGTGCTCGCGCACCTGGGCCACCGCGTCCTTGAAGTCGTCCCCGAACAGCAGCACGCGCGGGCGGATGGCGCGCACGCCCTCCGTCAGCTCCGCCGCGTGCAGCCGCCAGTTGTAGGGCACGAAGATGGCGCCCAGCTTCCCGCACGCGAACAGCGTGTCCAGGTACTCCACGCCGTTGTGCGCGACGATGGCCACGCGGTCGCCGCGCTGCACGCCCGCCACGTCCCGCAGCCAGCCCGCGAGCGCGTTGGCGCGCGCGTTCATCTGCCGGTAGGTGAAGCGGCCCGCGTCCCTGCGGGCCACGTCCACCACGGCCACCGCGTCCGGCCAGTAAAGGGCACCCCGCCCCATCCAGTCCCCGATGAACATGCGAAGAACTCCTGTCTGAATGAGGCGGGGGGCGGGGGGACTAAGCCGTCCAGCGGTAGAGGGCGGACGCCATGGCGAGACCACCGCCGCTGGCGCAGAAGGCGACCAGGTCGCCCTTCTTCACCTTGCCCTGCAGCACCGCGTCGTCGAGCGTCATGGGGATGCAGGCGGAGCCCGTGTAGCCCCACTTGTCCATCGTGTAGTGCGCCTTCTCCATGGGCTGGTTGAGCGCCTTCATGGTGGCTTCGATGGTGCGCAGGTTCAGCTGCGTGAAGACGAACAGCTTCACGTCGTCCAGCGTCTGGTCCGCGCGCTTGAGCAGCGTGTCCAGCAGCATGGGCCAGCGCTCGGTGTTGAACGTGGAGGGGAACTTGCGCACGAACTGCACCGCGGGCTTGCCGTCCGTCAGCGCCAGCGTCTCCGCCGTGGCGGGCCGGTTCGTGCCGCCGGTGTAGATGCCCAGCGCGTCGTGGTACTCGCCGTTGGCCAGGAGCTTCGCGCCCAGGAAGCCCGGCTTGTCGGACGCGCCCAGCACCACCGCGCCCGCGCCGTCCGCGAACAGCGTGCAGGTCTTCTTGTCCTTCCAGTTCACGTACCGGGTCATCCCGTAGGCGCCCACCACCAGGATGCGCTGGTAGCTGTCATCCGCCGAAATCGTCTTCGACGCCACGTCCAGCGCCGTCACCCAGCCGGCACACGCGGCGTTGATGTCGTAGGTGCCCGCGTTGACCGCGCCCAGCTTCGCCTGCACCACGGACGACGTGCCGGGGGAGAGGTAGTCCGGTGTGTCACTGGCGACCAGCACCAGGTCCAGCTCCTTCGGGTCCACCTTCGCGCGGGAGAGCGCCTCCTTCGCGGCGGCCACGGCCAGGTCGCTGGTGGCCTGGTTGTCCGCCATCACGTGGCGCTGCTTGATGCCCACGTTCTGCTGGAGCCACTCGTCCACCTTCTCGCCCAGGATCTTCTCCACGTCGGCGTTGGTGAGGAGCTTCTCGGGGACATAGCGGCCGGTGGACAGGATGTTCGCGTAACGCATGACGGTGTTTCAGCTCCGGGGACCGCGTGACGGACGGCGGGGGGACTTCGGGGGGGCTGT
>NZ_RAVW01000266.1 GCF_003611585.1 Corallococcus exercitus
GCCCTCAGCCCGGAACAGCTCGTGGACCTGGAGTCCCGCTGCGCGAAGCTCGACCAGATGGACTACTTCGAGCTGCTCAGCCTGGAGCGCACCGCCGCGCCTGGTGACATCAAAAAGGCCTTCTACCGGGAGAGCCGCGTCTACCACCCGGACCGCTTCTTCCAGTTGGAGTCCAAGGCCCTCAAGGACCAGGTGAACGAGCTCTACAAGCGCGTCACCGAGGCCTATTACGTCCTGCGCGACGACACCAAGCGCAAGAAGTACCTCACCGACATCGCGGGCCCGGACCGCGCGCAGAAGCTGCGCTTCACCGACGCCTCCGAGTCCGAAACCAAGGCCGCCGCGAAGAAGGAACAGGAAGAGCAGATCGGCACCCACCCCAAGGGCCGCCAGTTCTACGCGCAGGCCCAGAAGGACCTGGAGTCCGGCAACCCGTCCGCCGCGGAGCGCAACCTCAAGATGGCGCTCACCTACGAGCCCTCCAACGCCCGCTACAAGGAAGCCCTCGCGGAAGCCCAGAAGCAGACCGCGGACAAGTCCAAGGGCGACTCCTCGTTCAAGATCCGCTAGCGGCCCCCAGGAGCCCCCGACATGGTCATCGACCTCATCCTCCTGGGCATGGTGCTGTTCTTCGGCATCCTCGGCGCCCTCTCCGGCGCGGCCCGGCAGGTGGCCAACTCCGTGGGGCTCGCGGCGGGCTACTTCGTCTCGCGCAAGCTCGCGCCCCTCATCGGCCCGAAGCTCGCCGTCGCGCTGGGCTCGCCGCTGCTCATCGGCACGCTCTTCGGCACGGTGCTCCTCTTCGTCGTGACGTGGCTCACCGTGCGCTACGCGCTGGGCGCGCTGCTCCTGCGCTTCCTCTCCGGCAAGAACCCGGAGGAGCGCGGCATGGACCGCACGCTGGGCTTCATCCTCGGCGGCGGGAAGATGGCCGCCCTCTTCTGGGTCTGCCTGAGCGCGCTCACCTTCATGGAGCAGCACGTCGTCATCGCCGGCAAGCGCGTGGGCGTGGCCCCGAAGGGCTCCATGGCCTTCGACCTGTCCCGCCGCTTCAACCTCTTCGAGCTGACCCAGTTCGCCCCGCTGGAGGACCTGGTCCGCGTGGCCCAGGCCACCCACGACCCGGCCAAGGCGAAGAAGCTCCAGGACGACCCGGCCTTCAAGGCCCTGCGCAAGGACCCGCGCTTCCAGACCGCGCTGTCACAGGGAGACCTGCAGGACGCGCTGGAGCGCGGCGACACGCGGGCCCTGTTGCGCAACGACCTGGTGCTCCAGCTCATCCAGGATCCGCAGGCGGCGGCACGGCTGGGCGCCGCCGCCCGGGCCTCCGAACGGCCGGCTCCCGCTAAGCGTTGAGCTCCACGTCGTCCAGGCTCGCGAGCCGGGCCTTCACGAACTCCGCGTCCACCGTCACCTGCCGGTGCCGCCGCTCCGGCGCCTCGAACATGATGTCCGACATCACGTGCTCCAGGATGGAGCGCAGGCCGCGCGCGCCCAACCCGCGCGACATGGAGTAGCGCACCACCTCCCGCAGCCCGCTCTCCGGGAACTCCAGCTCGATCTCATCCAGCGACAGCAGCTCCTTGAACTCGCGGGTGATGGCGTCCGGCGGCTCGGTGAGGACCCGCAGGAGGTCGGACTCGCCCAGCCGCTCCAGCTGCACCATCACCGGCATGCGGCCCAGGAACTCCGCCATCATCCCGAAGTCCACCAGCTGCTTCGTGGAGATGCGCTTCTCCTTGCGCTTCGCCGTGAGCGCGTCCGCGCCGAAGCCCATGGCCCGGCTGCCCTCGTCGCCAAAGTCGTGCAGGTCGCTGAACGTGCCCGCGCAGATGAAGAGGATGTCGCGCGTGTCCACCTGCACGAAGTCGCTCTTGTTCCACGCCTGCGTCACGTTCATGGGCACGTGCACCTCGCGCCCCTCCAGCAGCTTCAAGAGCGATTGCTGCACGCCCTCACCGCCGATGTCGCGGCTGCCCGCGCCGTTGCGGGCGCCTTGAGTGCGGCGGGCGATCTTGTCCACTTCGTCGATGAAGATGATGCCCCGCTGGGTGTCCTCCACGGAGTGGTTCGCCTTGAAGAGCAGGTCGGACACCATCACCTCCACGTCCTTCCCGTAGTAGCCCGCCTCCGTGTACTCGGTGGCGTCCACGGTGGTGAACGGGACGTGGAGGATCTCCGCCAGGTTGCGCGCGATGTGCGTCTTGCCGCTGCCCGTGGGGCCGATGAGCAGGATGTTGGACTTCTTGATGAGGGACTGCCGGCGCATCCGCCGCGCCTGGATGCGCTTGAGGTGGTTGTGCGCGGCGATGGCCACGGCCCGCTTCGCGGCTTCCTGTCCGATGACGTAGCGATCCAACCGCTCGAAGATCTCCCGCGGGGTCAGTGGCGCTGCCTCTTCCCTGCGTGCGGACGACTCCATGTACCCTCCCCTTCTCTCCACTCGGCCTCCCTGCGCTGCCTAGGAGGAAGGGTAGGAATTGGATGCTGACCGGCCCACCAGGGCCAGCACCGCGAACGGGGCCCCTGCCCGCCTGCCTGCTCCTCGAACAGGCGGCTATTGAATGACCGGGACGTTTCCGATAGTCCGGCCCCCCTCCCCTGTTCATGGGAGTTTCCACCCCCCGCCGCGCGCTCCACCGGAGGCACGAAACAACGATGGCCGCTCCCTCCCCTCAGCACCGCTGGACCCTGGCCGATGCCCATGAGCTGTACGGCATCCGCAACTGGGGCTCGCCCTACTTCGGCATCAACGACAAGGGCCACGTGTGCGTCCATCCGGACGGGCCCGCCGCTCCGAGCATGGACCTCAAGGAGCTGGTGGACGAGGTCCGTCGCCGGGGCATCGGCCTGCCGCTGCTCCTGCGCTTCACGGACGTGCTGCGCCACCGCGTGGTCCACCTGAACAACGCGTTCAAGAAGGCCATCGCGGATCAGGGCTACAAGGGCCTGTACCGGGGCGTGTTCCCCATCAAGGTGAACCAGCACCGCTACGTGGTGGAGACCATCATCGAGGCGGGCAAGGACTTCACCTACGGCCTGGAGGCCGGCAGCAAGCCGGAGCTGCTCGCGGTGATGGCGCTGCTGGAGAGCGAGGACGCGCTCGTCATCTGCAACGGCTACAAGGACGAGGAGTACATCGAGACGGCCCTCTTCTATTCGCGCCTGGGCCGCAACGTCATCCTCGTGGTGGAGAAGCCCAGCGAGCTGCCCCTCATCGCGGAGGTGGCCCGCCGCACCGGCATCACCCCGCGGCTGGGCATGCGCGTGAAGCTGTCCACGCGCGGCGCCGGCAAGTGGGAGGCGTCCGGCGGTGACCGGTCCAAGTTCGGCCTGTCCTCGTCGGAGCTGATGTCCTGCATCGGCTTCATGAAGGACGCGGGCCTGCTCTCCTCCTTCGAGCTGCTGCACTTCCACCTGGGCAGCCAGATCTCCAACATCCGCAACGTGAAGAACGCGCTGCGCGAGGTGGGCTGCTTCTACGTGGAGGTGGCCCGCCAGGGCGCGCCGCTGAAGTACCTGGACGTAGGCGGCGGCCTGGGCGTGGACTACGACGGCTCCCAGACGAACTTCGCCTCCTCCATGAACTACACGACGGAGGAGTACGCCAACGACGTCGTCTTCGGCGTGATGGAGGCGTGCGACCGCGCGGGCGTGCCGCACCCCACGCTCGTCTCCGAGTCCGGCCGCGCCGTCGTCGCGCACCACGCGGTGCTGGTGGTGGACGTGCTGGGCACCAGCGAGTTCGACCCGACGCAGACGCCCGACAAGGTGGACGAGAAGGCGCCCTCCGTGGTGCGCAACCTCTATTCGACGTTCCGCGAGGTCACGAACAAGAACGTCATCGAGGCCTTCCACGACGCGCAGGACGCCAAGGAGGAGAGCCTCCAGCTGTTCTCCCTGGGCCACCTGTCGCTGGAGCAGCGCGTGGCGGCGGAGAACCTCTACTGGGCCATCTGCCACAAGATCTTGCGCGTGGCGCGCGAGGCCGGGGAGATTCCGGAGGAGCTGGAGTCGCTGGAGAAGCAGCTGTCGGACACGTACTTCTGCAACTTCTCCGTGTTCCAGTCGCTGCCGGACTCGTGGGCCATTGATCAGCTCTTCCCGATGATGCCCATCCACCGCCTGGCGGAGAAGCCGACCCGCCGCGCGACGCTGGCGGACATCACCTGCGACTCGGACGGGAAGATCGAGCACTTCATCGACAAGCGCGAGGTGAAGGACGCGCTGGAGCTGCACGCGCTCAACAGCGACGACTACTACCTGGGCATCTTCCTGGTGGGCGCGTACCAGGAGATCCTGGGCGACCTGCACAACCTCTTCGGGGACACGCACACGGTGCAGGTGTCGCTGGCGCCGGGCGGCGGCTACCTGATTGATCACGTCGTCGCCGGGGACACGGTGACGGAAGTGCTCAACTACGTGAGCTACAACAAGGACGACCTGGTCGCGAAGCTGCGCAAGTTCACGGAGCTGGCGCTGCGCCAGGGGCGCATCACCCTGGACGAGTCGCGCAACCTCTTGCGCGTCTACGAGGACGGCCTGTCCGGCTACACGTACCTGGAGCGCGAGGTGGACGCGACGTTCACCTCCGCCAGCCAGCTGCGCCTCTTGCCCGGGCCGGAGAACGGGGCGCGCACCCCCGTCTCCCCCTCGGGGACCTGAAGGCCCTGATCAAGCTTCCGTCGGGACTGGTGCCTGTTCACCGGTCTCGACGGAGGTGTCGCTGAATGCCGCATCCGTCGCGCGCAGCCGCAGCGTCTGGAGCGTCTCCAGCTGCCCGTCGGCGCGCTCGGCGAGGAAGCCGAAGTCGAACCGCGCCAGGCGCGGCTCCTTCGGGGCCACCTTCTCCAGGCTCCTCCACAGGGACACGCGCCCGTGGGAGCCCACGCAGAGGCCCTCCAGCTCCACCAGCCGGCTCAAGGGCGAGTAGCGCAGCAGGGAGCCGTTGAGCTTCAGGCGCGACAGCTTCTCCGTCAGCCACGCACCGCCCACCTTCAGCGGATCCACCCGGACCTCCAGGGCGGACATCACCGCCAGCAGCGTGGCGCGGTCCTGCTCGATGAGCGGGACGAGCGTGGCCAGGTACTGCCCCACCGGGTTGCTGCGGTTCTCGCGCTCCGTCCGCTTCGCGAGATCCAGGCCCACGGTGGAGCCCAGCAGGTGGTCGTTCAGGTAGATGCCCAGTCGCTTCAGATTCATGTCGGATGCCCCTCCCCCGAGGCGTCGAACGAACCTCACGAGGGTGGGCACTGCGCCCGCTTGCCGCACGCGGTCAGCGGGGCTCGGAGGGCAGGCGGCCTTTCGAGCCCCGGTCCGGCTGCTTCAGTCCGGATAGCCAAACGACGTCACGACCTTCACATCCGGGTGGAGGCTGCGCGCCACGGGACACTCGTGGGCGATCTTCTCCAGCATGGCGCGCTGGTCCTTCGTGAGGCCGGACGGCATCAGGATGGACAGCACCAGCTCGCCAATCTTGCGCGGCGGCGGAGTCATCCGCTTCTCCACCGTCGCGCGCACCTCGCCCAGGGTGATGCCCTCCTTGCCGGCCATCAGGTGCATGGTCGTCACGACACAGGACGCCAGCGCCGTGGCCACCAGGTCCGTGGGGGAGAAGCTGCCGCCGGTGCCGCCGTTGTCCTTCGGCGCCTCCGTGGGCAGCGTCGCGCCGGACGGGCCGTGCGTGACCTGCGTCTTCAGCTGGGGGGCACTCACCAGGGACATCACCACACCGGTCGCGGGCTGCTGGGCCATCACCGTCTCCTTGGGACTTCGAGCCAGGGGAAAGGAAAGGACTGACTTCTAACGCACGAAGCTGTCGTGGGCCTTCGCGTCCTCTTCGGAGGAGGGCTCGGCCTCCTCGACGCTCCAGTCCAGCGTCTTCATCAGCGACTTGCTGCGCTTCTTGACGTCCGCGTCCAGGAACTTCACCGCGTCGCCCATCTTGTCCATCAGGCGCATCGGCTTGCGCTTGTTCTTGGGCTCGCTGAACAGCGCGTGCGTGAGCCACGGGAACACCGCCGTCACGTCACAGTGCACGTACATGGAGCCCGTCTCCACCGCCTCCACGGACACCTTGCCCCAGGTGTGGCCCTCACCGGCCGGGCAGCTGGACAGCGCGCCGTTGTCCACCGGGTCCACGCAGAACTGCACGTCGATGTCGAAGCCCGACGTGGGGACGTTGAGGATCTGATCCAGCAGCGGCTCGCCCTGGAGCGTGTAGTTCTTGGGCACGCCGCCGCCCAGGATCCAGATGGCCAGCTTCCCGCTGCCGTGGTGGCGGCAGTAGTGCTGCATGGCGGCCATGGAATAGACGTCGTCGTTGATGTCGAGCTCGAACTTGAACTCGTCACCCAAGAGGCGCTTGAGCTTCACGACGTTGAGGAAGATGGAGCCGTCCTGCACCGCGCCCACCCAGATGGGCACGCCGTGCTTGTAGCAGGTGGACAAGAGCGACGGCTGCTTCACGCCCAGCTGCTTCTCGATGCCGTGGATGGCCTTGCCCAGGAGGTAGTGGAACTCCGGCGTGGTCATCTTCTTCTGGAACTCCGGCTGGCGGAGGATGGCGGAGAAGAGGCGGTCGGTGTCGAGCAGCGCCTCCTCCCAGAAGCCCAGGTCGTAGATGCGGATGATGCGCGCCAGGCGGTACTGGAGGTCGCCCGCGTTGGGGTTCACCTCGCGGATGCCGTGGCCGATGATGCGGTGGGCGTCGTGGTAGAGGTTGGCGCCCGTGGTGGTGATGGCGGAGATGATGCCCTTCTCCACCAGGGGGATGAGGCAGGACTGGTGCAGGCCCGCGGGCGTCATGGCGCCTGACAGCGTGAGGAAGATGGAGGCGTCCTGCTGCACGGACTGCTGCATCAGCTCGAACGCGGTGCGCTCCTGCCGGCCCACGTAGGCGCTGAACGCGTGCGCGAGCAGCTCCGCCGGCTTCTCCTTGCCGGTGATGGGGCGCGGATCCGCCTTGCGCGCGTTCGCGTAGGCGGCGCGAAGGGAGGACTTCTTCGGGGTCGGGGTCTTGGCCATGGCGCGGCGATCTAACACCGCCCGCCTGCCAAGGGGAGGCCCGCCTTCAGCCCCGCCCCTCCCCAAGGGGTCTCCACCCGACAGGAAGAAACCCCGTGCCGTGCGGATTCACACAGGGCCCGCTCTTCCGGCCCCTTCCCATGGAGACATGGCGTAAGAGTGCCCGCCTCGCCGCCCTCCGGAGGGTCCCACCGCCGTGATCGACCTGCATTCGCACACCACCGCCAGTGACGGCCAGTACCCGCCCTCGGAGCTGGTGGCGCGCGCCGCCGCCGCGGGCGTCACCGTCCTGGCCGTCACGGACCACGACACGGTGGCGGGGCTCCACGAGGCACGACAGGCGGCCCTCGCCCATGGCCTGGAGCTGGTCCCCGGCATCGAGCTGTCCGCCTTCGTCTACGGCAAGGAGGCCCACATCCTGGGCCACTTCCTGCACCCGGAGGACCCGGACCTCGCGCGCTTCGCGGACCGGCTGCGGGACGAGCGCACCCGGCGCATGGAGGCGATGGTGGCCCGCCTGCGCAATCTGGGCTTCCCGGTGCGCATGGAGCAGGTGCGCAAGGTGGCCGGGGACGCGCAGCTGGGGCGGCCCCACCTGGCGCGGGTGCTGGTGGAGCAGGGCTGGTGCCTGGACATGAAGGCCGCGTTCGACCGCTTCCTGGGCACGGGCCGCGCGGCGTGGGTGGAGCGCTTCAAGCTGGACGGCGCGGAGGCCATCCGGCTCATCCGCAACGCGGGCGGCACCGCGACGCTGGCCCATCCCGGCTCCTCCAAGATGGAGCGCCCGGAGATCCAGGCGCTGGCCAAGGCCGGGCTGTCCGGCCTGGAGGTGCTCAGCGTGGACCACAACCCCACCGTGCGGCAGAAGTACCTGGCGCTCGCGGCGGAGTTCGACCTGGTGCCCACCTTCGGCAGCGACTTCCACGGCGAGGCGGTGGCGCCCGACCACCGCCTGGGCGTCGCGGCCATGCCCCTGGAGCAGTTCCAGAAGCTGCGCGCCCGCGCCCCGTCGTCGCAGCCGGCCTGATCAGAACCGGGGTCAGGACCGGGGCTGGGCCTTGAAGCGGCTGGTGACGGCGGTGAGCCCTTCGGCCACGGACTGGAGATCCTGGGCGATGCGCGTGGTGCGGCCGGTGGCGTCCACGCCCTGCTTCACCAGGTCCGCCACGTTGCGAGCCCCCTGCACGGCCTGCTCGCTGGACTGACGCTGCTGGCGGGTGGCGATGGTGATCTGCCGCGCCGCCTCGCTGGTGCCGCGCGCCAGCTCCACGATGCGCAGGAAGACGGCGGAGGCCTGCTCGGCCACCTCCACGCCCCGGTCGCTCGTCGCCATGCCCACGCGCGCCTTTGACGCGGCCTCCTCACCGGAGTCCTGCACCTTCTCCACGATGCGGGCGATGTCGCGCGCGGACGCGGACACGTTCTCCGCCAGCTTGCGCATCTCCGCGGCCACCAGGGAGAAGCCCCGGCCCACGTCCCCCGCCTTGGTGCCCTCCAGCGCCGCGTTGAGCGCCAGCAGGTCGCTGCGCTCCGCCACCTGGTTGATGACCTGGGCGATCTTGGAGACCTGCTGCAGGTCCTTGTTCAGCCCCACGATGGCGTCCGCCACGCCCTTGGACTCCGTGCGGATGTCGCTGATGCCGCCCACCACCTGCGCCACCACCGCCATGGCCTCCGCGACGGCGTCATGGGTGCGCCGCGCGCTGGACTCCACCACCTCCGTGGAGGAGGAGATCTGCTCGGCGGTGCGGGAGAGCTCCTCGAACGTGGCGGCGATCTGCTGCGCGTACGCGGCCTGCTGGCTGATGACGTGCTCCTGATCCGCGGAGGCGCCCATCAGGCCACGCGACGCGCTGGACAGCTGCTCGGTGCGCGTGACGAGCTCCATGACGGTGGCGCGCAGCGTGCCCAGCATCTCGTTGAAGGAGGTGGCCATCTGGCGCACCTCACCGGCGGCGGACACGTCCAGCTCGCCCCGGAACACGTCGCCCCGGGCCACCTCGCGCGCCACCTGCGTGACGCGCGACACGGGGTCCGCGATGGCGCGGCTGATGATGACCGCCAGCCCCAGCCCCAGCACCGCGGCGCCCAGGTAGCCCATGAGCGAATAGCCCTCGGTCGCCGCCAGCGCGGCCTTCACCTCCTGGGTGCCGAAGCCCGCGCGGTACACGCGGCCGTCGCTCTCGCAGCGCACCACGACCTCTTCACGAAGCCGCGCCACCGTGCACGCGCCCGGCGTGAGCTGGGCTGGCTGGGGCGGGCCTTCCGGCACCCGGCCCCGCGCTGCGATCACGGTGCCGTCCGCGCGCGTCAGCTCCTGGAAGTTCAGCGTGAAGCCACCGGACTCCACCTGGGAGAACACCTCCTCGCGCCGCGCGCGGGCGTCCGGCGCGGTGTCAGGCAGCGCGAGCGAGGGGTGGCGCACCACCAGCGTCCCCAGCGTCATGGCCCGCCCGGCCAGGACCTCCATGCCCGCGGCCTCCTGGCGGGCGGGGAAGTACGCCCCGCTGAAGAACACCACCGCGAGGCACGGGAGCAGCACCGCGATCGCCACCTGCATCCGCAAGGTCAGCCGGCCCCACATGTAGACGACTCCCCAGGCGATGAGCGGAAACAACGGGACAGCCCGCTGACGCTAGGCGTGCGCTCCCCACAGCGTCAAACCGGCCCCGGGGAGGTCAGGCGGCCGGGCGCGCGGGATGATCCGGCCCCCTTCGCACCGGCAGGCGTCCGGGCGGGGGGGCTCCCGGCGGATGAGGGCGCCTGATGGGCCCGGCATTTCGGCCGTCTTCTCAAGGGGTTGGCGGGCCCTGGGCGGGGGTGTTTCCCTTTGACACGACGCCAGCGGTGTCGTTAGGGTCCGCGCCCGATGACTACACCCCTCGCACCGTACCTGCCGATGGCGGTGGTGCTCCTGCTGGCCGGCGTCCTCGGGATGATCATCCCCCAGGTCACCACCCGGCTGGGCCCCAAGCGCCCGAGCAGCACCAAGTCGGCCCCCTTCGAAGCAGGCTCCGAGTCGAGCGGTCCCGCTCGCCAGCGCTTCGCCGTGAAGTTCTACGTCATCGCGCTGCTCTTCATCGTGTTCGACGTGGAAGCGGTGTTCCTGTACCCCTGGGCGGTGAACTTCCAGGCGCTCGGCTGGTTCGGCTACGTGGAGATGCTGGTTTTCGCGTCGACCCTGGTCGTGGGCCTTATCTATGTCTGGAAGAAGGGCGCTCTCGACTGGGAGAGCTGAGACTACGCCATGGCTGACACCGACATCGCTCCGATCATGACCACCCGCCGGGAAGAGGCCACGGGCTTCTTCCAGAAGCTGGTGTCCAAGGGCCTGGGCTGGGCCCGCAAGTACTCGCTGTTCACCTACCCGTACGCCACCGCGTGCTGCGGCATGGAGTACATGTCCGTGGCCGCCAGCCGGCACGACATCTCGCGCTTCGGCGCGGAGTTCCCCCGCTTCTCGCCGCGCCAGGCGGACCTGCTGATGGTGGTGGGCACCATCAACCTGAAGCAGGCCCCCATCCTCAAGCGCGTCTACGAGCAGATGACCGAGCCCAAGTGGGTCGTGGCCTTCGGCGTGTGCGCGTCGTCGGGCGGCTTCTACGACAACTACGCGGTGCTCCAGGGCATCGACCGCATCATCCCGGTGGACGTCTACATCCCCGGCTGCCCGCCGCGTCCGGAGCAGGTGCTGGACGGCCTGATGCTGCTGCAGGACAAGATCGGCAACCAGGTGCACCGGCTGCGTGACCCCGGCCAGCCCAACGAGACGGCGGCGCACCACGCCCGCATGCTCGAAGCCGGCAAGTAGTCCCAGCGCTTCTGCTTCACCCCACGGGCCCCGCGCCGCCTCTCACGAAGAGGCCGGTGACGGGGCCCGAGGCGTTCCCAGGCCTACCAGCGGTGGTACGCGGGGTGGCCTTCCTTCACCGCGACGAAGGTGCCGCGGCAGGTGGCCGTCACCTTGCCGTTCTCCGCGGTGAGGGTGCCCTCCACGACGACGCGGTCCCCCTGGATGTCCACGGGCTTCGCGGACAGGTGCACGCGGCCCATGGGCGTGGGGCGCTTGAGCACAATGGCGTAGTCGGCGGTGACGGTGCACGGCGGGGTGGCCGCGCCCTGCGCCTTCATCAGGTGGTACGCCGCCGTCCAGTTGCAGTGGCAGTCCAGCAGCGCGCCGATGATGCCGCCGTTGAGCACGCCCGGGAACGCCTGGTGGTGCTCCTCGGGCGTCCAGTCCGCGACGACGAGGTCACCCTCCACGCGGCTGCGGATGCGCAGCCCCTTCGGGTTGGCCGGGCCACACCCGAAGCAGGCGTTGTGGGGGGCGTACGTTTCCTGGAGGCCGGGGGTTGTTTCGGTCGTCGACATGGCCGGCGACTCTACGTGAGACGGACTCCGGCGCGCGCTCCCGAGCGTCATCCAGCCAGTCCGCCAGCGCTCGCGCGTCCGCCCCTTCACAGTCCCCCGTGCAGGTGCGCCGCACGCCGCCGTCCGCCTGCGGCCGGTCCACCACCCAGCGCTCGCCGTCGAAGGCGCCGGTGTCCTTCTCACGCAGCACCGCCGCGTCCGCGTCGTCGCCCATCTCCACCACGCCGTCCGGGCGCAGGCGGTACGCGTCGAAGGTGCGCGGCGCGCCCGGCCAGTGGCCCGGGTCGAACACTTCCGGGCTCACGTGCGTGTAGCCCGTCTCCGCGTACAGCGGCGCCAGCGGACGCCCCTCGCCACGAAGCAGCGGCCCGAGCGACGCCCCGTCCGACTCAGGCAGCGCGGACAGGCCGGACAGCTCCAGCAGCGTGGGGCCCACGTCCACCAGCCGCGCCAGCGCGTCCACCTGGGCGGGGCCCGCGCCACGGCCACCAGGCGGCTTCACCGCGAGCAGGATGCGGTTCTCCTCCTCGCCCAGCCGCGCGCCGTGCACGGACGTCGCGCCCGCCAGGTCTGGCCGGTCCGCGTGGAAGCTCTCGCCGTGGTCGGACATCAGCACGATGGTCGCGTCGTCGTAGCGCCCGGAGGCCCGCAGCGCGTCCAACAGCGTTCCCACCTGCGCGTCCGCCTGCGCGAGCAATTCGTCGTAGAGCCCCTCCGCGCCCTCGCGGCTCCACGCGCCCTTCGCGCCCGGCGCCACCGGGGCGAAGTGCATGCGCAGCCGGCGCTCCAGCGGCTCGGACGCGGACACGTAGCGGCGGTAGAACGGGTAGACGGGGTCGCCCGGGAAGTGCGCCGCCGTGGCGTGGAAGGCGAAGAGCAGCGGCCCCTCCCCTGCCTCCGCCAGCAGCCCGTCCGACAGCCGCCGCGCATAGCCCATGGGGTCATGGATGCCGGCCAGCGCGCGGTTGTCGATGAACTCGGGCACCCACGCGGCGCCCGCCGGGTTGTCCGCGAAGAGGCCCAGCGCCCGGTAGCGCAGCTTCTCCAGCGCGAAGTTGAGCGCGCCGCGCGGAGGCTGCCAGCGCGTGGCGAAGCCGGAGGCCGGGCCCTCGAAGTGGAAGCGCGAGCAGTCCGTGGCGAACACCGTGCGCCATCCCGCGTCCGCGAAGCGCTGCGCGAAGGTGGGCGCCAGCACGAGCCGCGCGTCGGACGTCAGCGGGTAGCGCACGCCCGTGCGGTACGGCCACCGCGCCGTGAGCAGCGACCGCCACGCGGGCTCCGTCTGCGCCACCGGCGTGTACGCGCGAGTGAAGAGCGTGGCGTCCTGGAGGAAGCGCTCGACGTGGGGCGCCACCCCGTGCCCCGTCGCGCCCAGCCGGTCCGGCCGGAACGCGTCGATGCCGATGAGCACCACCAGCGGCTGCCGGACGGCAATCCCCGGGCGACGCACCGTCAGCGCCACCGCCAGCACCACGACGACGCCCACCACCACCGCCCCGGAGACGCGCTCCACCCGCCGGACCTCGGGGCCACCGGAGACCGCGAGCCGGCGCAGGGCCCGCCCCCCGCGCACCACCAGCACGGCCAGATGGACCGCCACCCACGCCCCGGCCGCCGCGCGCGCCTGCCACGGCTCGCCGTGATCCACCAGCCACGCCAGCACCGGCCGTACCGCGGGCAGGTCGTCGAAGAGCGCGGGCCGCGCCAGCGCCCGGTCCCAGGCCCAGAACAGCAGCAGCCCCAACCAGTGCGGCACCAGCACCGCCAGCGATACCCACCCGCCCCGCCGCGTCCAGGCCCGGGCCAACAC
>NZ_RAVW01000267.1 GCF_003611585.1 Corallococcus exercitus
CGCCGAAGCCCGCGCCCGCCAGCACCCGCGCGAGCGCCAGCCCCGACATGCCCGCGCCAATGACGGCCACGCGGGGCAGGGGACCGGAGCGGCGCGGCAGCAGGTCATCCAGAACGCGAGAGGCGGGCATGGTCCGGGTACTAACCCGTCCCCGCCCGCCTCGCACGTCCTGCCATCAACCCGTGTCCGCGCGACGACTCAGCGCACCTCCCAGCCCTCCGCGCCGCGGGCGTAGTGCTTGCCAGCGGGCAGCTCGCCGTAGAACAGCGCGTCCTTCACGCCCACCACCGTCTTGCCGTCGAACAGGCCCACCTCGCCCTTGGCAGGGAAGGTGATGCCCAGCGAGGCGGCGGTGATCCGCACCGTCTGGCCCGGCGCCACTGTCGTGTTGCCCAGCACCGCGCCCGTCGGGGCCTTCACGACGGTGGGCGCGTAGCTCCCTCCCGCCAGGCTCACCCGCAGGTTCGTGGTCAGCGTCATGCCCTGGAGCGACACCGGCTGCGTGCCGTGGTTGCCCACCTCCACCCAGCCCGCGCGAGGGTCGAACGCCTCCATCACCAGCGTGGACTGCTGCGCCTTCAGCCGCTTCACCTCCGCCATCACGAAGTCGCGGCGCACCTTCACGAAGCGCTTCATGTACGCCTTGCCCGCGGCGAACTTCGCGTAGTCCATGTACGGGTCGGTCTTCATGGACGCGTCAATCAGCGAGTGGAGCTGATCGATGTACGGATCCATCACTTCCGGCGTGAAGAGCTCGTCCAGCGCCTTGTCCAGCCGCGACTCCAGCCGGGCGCGCAGCACCGGGTTCATCACCACGCGCGTGCCCAGGTTGGAGAACACCGGCAGGTAGCCCGGGTAGCTTCCCTGCTCCTCCTTGCGCTGCTGGTACATCTTCTCCACCCAGCCATCCAGCAGCGTGAAGTTGAACAGCGGGTGCTTCATGTTGCTCGTGGATCCGGACTGGTCCTCCACCGTGTTCGTGTACCACCAGCGGGCATCCACGTTGTTCAGGTCCCACGGCACGTAGCGCCAGCGGCCGGTGATCTGGTCGTGCATGAAGTAGCTCTCGGAGTCCTCCACGAAGTTGTTGGACATCAGCGCGTCCAACACCATGGAGCGCACGTAGGACTCCACCTCCAGGTTCTTCTCCAGCGCGGTGACCAGCTGCGGCTCCGGCGTGTGGTTGATGACGTCCAGCACGTCCCTCAGCGCGTCGTCGGGCTCGCTCTCGTTCGTCTTCTTCACCCAGTCGCCCTGGTAGGGCACCTTCCACGTCTTGAACTCCGTGTCCTTCCAGCCCGTGCGGTAGATGGTCGCGTCGTCATCCGGGAACTGCCTGGCCTTGAGGAAGGCCTTGTTGACCTGCTCCACCTCCAGGAACACGCCCTCGTAGTGGCCATTCACGTTGAGCCGCACGAAGGTCGCCTTCGACGCCGGCACGCGCATGGCCGCCAGCAGGTCGTAGGAGATCTTCTCCGCGATCATCGACGCGTCGGCGTACTCGGCGACGAGGTTGAGCGACGTGCGGCCCTCGAACTTGTCCTTGTCCGCGAAGCTGACGTTCCAGCTCTTCTTGGCGAAGAAGCGCGCCGAGGCCCCGCGCAGCCGCACCTTCACCGGGAACGTCTTGCCGCCCGCCTGGAACGTCGCGTCCTGCTCCTCCGTCCACGGGTCCTTGTTGAACTTCTCCATCGCCTCCGGAGGGATGATCAGCACGTACTCCGGCAGCGACGTCTGGACCTTCGGCAGCGTGAACGGCCGCTGCTCCTCCGGCACCGGCTGCGGATCCGTCCCGGCATCCGTGCTCCCGCCATCCCCGGGGCCCGTGCCCGCGTCCGTGGAGCCCGCATCGGGAACTCCCGAGTCCACCGTCCCGGCGTCCGTGGAGCCCGCGTCGGGAACCCCGCCGTCGTTCGTGCCGGGGTCCGTGATGCCGGGATCCGTCACGGAGGGATCGGTGTCATCGGGATTCGACGTGCCGCCGCCACAGGCGGCCAGCAGCATCGAGAGGCTGATCAGAAGTCGTAGACGCATCATCGACCGGGGGCTGAGCAAGCCGCATGCCTCCCTGCCACGGCGCCAGAAGGAACCCTCCCTGCCAGGGAAGGACGGTCGGGCAGGCGTCAGCAGGGCACGCGGACACCCCGGGGAAGGAAAACTCTTTCCCTCCCTGGAATGCTCGCTTGCCGTCACCCGGAGTCACCGACGGAGTGCGTAAAGCGCCCTCACGCCTGCCGGCCTGCTTCCCAGGATGGCGAGGCAGGCGTCATCACCTCCGAGGCGGGCAACCGGGCGACGGCCGCGGGAAGTCGCCCTGTGCACGGACGCGTCCGGCGGCCCTAGCTTCCTGGGAGCAGGCTGGAGGACGGCCCGAGTCCGTCAAGGGAGTGATGATGGAGTCCTGGAACCAGACCTCGACCGATGCCGTGCGCACCCACGCGCCTTCCACGGTGAACCGGCGCATCGACGCGCACGTGGAGTCGTGTGTCCGCTACATGGCGGAGCAGGGGGATCGCTCGGAGATGAGCCAGTACCTCGACAAGCTGGAGCACGAGTGGGACGTGCACCGGACCCTGGTCGTGGGCGTCTCCGGGGCGGCGCTGGCCAGCCTGCTGCTGGGCCGCAAGTCCGGCGGGGGCTTTCGCCTGCTCGGCGGAGCCGCCCTGGCCCTGCTCCTCCAGCACGGCCTCATCGGCTTCGGGCCCCTGTCCGCGCTGGTGCGCGGGCTGGGCGTGCGCACCCGCCGGGAGATTGATCTGGAGAAGTTCGCCATCAAGGCCCTGCGCGGGGACTTCGAGCGCATCCCCAATGACGGAGGGCCGCTGGCTCGCGCCAACGCCGCCCTCGTCGCCGCGCAGTCCTGACGGAGCGCGCCTCCCCGCGAGGAGGGAAGCGCGCCCCTAATCCTCAGTGCACCAGGGGCGTCGTGTAGCCGCCGCCCAGCGCGGGCATCAGCGCCGGCCCCGGCGTGGAGGACCCCGGCCTGCGGTCCCCCTTGGTGTCGAAGAAGCCGTTGAGGCCGGCGACGCCGATGGAGAAGTTCGTCACCCAGCCTTCGTCGGGCTTGCCCGCGGCGGCGTTGATGTCGAAGGGCCGTGCGAAGTGCAGGCGCAGCAGCAGGGGCCCCAGCGACAGGTTGAAGCCGACGACGGCGTTGAGCACGCGGTGGTCCCAGAGGTCCCTCGCGCCGTCGCCCACGCCGCCCATGTCCACCGCGGCGATGGCCTCCAGGTCGCTCAGGAAGGCCACCCGGATGATGTCGTTGAGGGGCAACTGCGCCTCCAGCGTGGAATAGACGAAGTGCTGGCCCAGGAGCCACCGCTCGTCGCCGAAGTTCACGCCGCGCAGGGTGTCGAAGCTGGACAGGTAGTAGGAGCGCGCGTAGCGGCCGCCCACCGTGGTGCCCGCGCCCAGGCGCGCGAAGAAGTTGGTGCGGCCGTAGATGGGGAAGTACCGCTCCGCGTCCAGGCGCAGGTTGCCGTACGCCTGCCCGTCGAAGGGCTGCACGCCGGCGGTGGCCTCCAACAGCACGGAGCTGCCCGAGAGCGGCCCCGTCGCGTAGTGGTACTTGATGCTGTCGTACCCGACGCGCCCGCTGAGCTCCGTCTGGAAGCGGATGTGCTGGTTGTCCGCGCGCCACGCGGACAGGAGCTCCTGGTTCGCCTCGTTGCGCTCCGGGAACGCCAGGTAGAACTCGTTGAAGTCATCCAGGAAGTACTTCGTGCCACCGATGCTCAGGTCGCCCTGGAGGTAGAAGAACGTGCTGAGCGGGTAGCGCACGCTGCCCAACGCGCCGAAGTAGCGCTCCGACGAGATGAAGAACGGCCGCTGGTTCGCCGGCAGGTTGTCGAACGTCTTGTCGATGCGGAAGCGCAGCGACTGGAACAGACCGCCGCCCCACGTCGCGCGCTTCTCGTCGTTGACGTAGAGCAGCAGGCCGTCCGTCAACTCGAAGGAGCCGTACACCGCCAGCGTGAGGACCACCTGGTGGTCGCGCAGCCGGTCCGACGCGGACGCGAACACCTGGCCCACGAAGCCGCCGCCACCCGCGCCCGCGAAGCCGAAGATGGGCCCCAGCTCGATGTTCTCCCGGGTGAAGGGGTTGTAGGTCAGCGCGTCGGTGAGCGGCTTGAGGGCGAGCGGGGAGGGGGGATCCGCCACCGGCTCCTTCGGGCTCTCCAGCGACAGCATGCGCGGCGGGCGCAAGAGGGAAGGCTTCCGCTCACCGCTCATGTGGAAGAGCATCCACAGGCCGCCGTCGGGGCCGGGGCCGGGCTCGAAGACGCCCGTCGTCAGGTCGGTGCGCCGCACGATGCGGCCGTCCGCCAGCCGCTCGTGCAGGTCGGAGCTGCTCTTGTTGTAGGCCACGAAGAACAGGCGGCCGTCGGGCAGCGCCAGCGGATCCGCCTCGTCGCGCTCCTCGCTGGTGAGGCGCTCGGCCTGGCCCACCGGCGCGTCCGCCTTGATGCGGAAGAGGTTGTACTTGCGGTGCGACGTCGCGTCGGACGTGTAGATGATGCCCGACGGGCCCCAGGTGAGCTGCCGCTCGGCGAAGACGTCGTCGGTGAGCTTGCGGATCTTCGCGTCCTCGCCCTGCGTCAGGTCCACCACGTACACGTCGCGCAGGCCCGCGTCGTTGATGCCGATGAACGCGACGTAGCGGCCGTCCGGGGAGAAGGCCGGCGAGTAGATGGCCAGCACGCCCTGCCTGTCGATGCGGTACTGGCGCCGGTCCCCCGTGTCCAGCTGCACGTTGAGGCCCACCTCCGTGCCGATGCCGGTGCGGATGGCCGAGCGTCTCACCAGCACGTCCGTGGCCCGCTTCTCGGAGATGTGCACGTAGTCCTGCACGTACAGCACGTCGCGCCCGGTGCGCTCCGCCACGAACGCGATCTTGTCCTTGGTCAGCGCGAAGTTGCGGCCGGACACCGGGTGCAGGGATTCAATGCCCGGCACGCCGTCGCCCGCCACCTTCACCGTCTTGCCCGGCGTGCGCGGATCCGTCAGGTACAGCCGGCTCTCACCGGTCTCCGGCACGATGGTGCGCAGCGCCAGCACGTTGCCGTCCGGCCCGCTGGCCATCGCGGTGACGATTCCCGGCGTCTCGTCCAGCGAGTCCAGCGCGGGCGCCGTCTGCGAGGAGTCCAGGTACGTCTTGAACGCCCGGCGCTTGAGCCAGTTCTCGAACCGCGCGGAGATGCGCTTGGGGTCATCCCCCGTCAGCCGCTCCAGCAGCTCCTCGAACTTGAGCGACGGCGAGTCGCGCGAGCCGCCCACCAGCCGGGGCGCCTCCTCCAGCAGCCGCTGGGTGATGCCCGCGCCGTACTCGTCCTCCAGGAACGCCACGCGCGCCTGGCCGACCTTGTAGATCCACAGGTAGCCGTACGGCCCGGGGGAGAAGAAGTCGAGGAACGCGTAGCCCTTCATCAGGTCCGGGTTCACCAGCAGGTCCCGCACCATCATCTCCGCCTCGGGGTCCAGCCCGCGCTTGGCGTAGAACTCCGCGAGGCCTTCGATGAACCACAGCGGATAGCCGCCCAGCGGATCCCCGAAGGTCTTCGCCTGCTCGGCCACGGTGCGCACCTTCTGGATGGTGAACTGGTGCGCCATCTCGTGCGTGCTGATCTCCTCGAAGAGGTGGTGGTCGCCCAGGTACGGCAGCGACAGCTTCAGGTCCTCCGTGGAGGTGACGCCCAGCGTGCCCTCGGAGACCGCGAACACGTTCGTCTGGAGGAACTCCGCGTAGCTGCTGTAGAGGATGTACGGGAACGTCTCCGTGGGGACGTACTTGAACTGATCCACCAGGTACCGGTACGCCTCCTCGATGATGGGGGCGGCCCGCTCGGCCACGTCGCGCTCGCGCTCGTAGAAGTAGAAGCGCACGCCGCCCGTCTTCGCGCCCAGGTCCTTCGCGTAGGTGTAGTTGAAGCCGCCGTCCGTGCCTCCCAGCAGGAGCGGCGCGCCGGAGAACACCGTGCCGCCGTCCCCTCTGGCCGCGCCCGCGACCGTGCCCGCGTCGCCCGTCGTGCCGCCGTCCGCCAGGGCCACGACGCCCGGGGGCGGGATGCCGCCGTCCGGAAGGCCCAGCACCGTCGGCGGGGCGCCCGCGTCCGACGCGCGCATGTCCAGCGAGATGCCGTCCGTCGCCGGCATCCGATCACCCGGGACCTGGGTGGGCACGTTGCCCGAAGGCGTGACCTCCGGGCCGCCCGGCGGGGACTGCTTGTCGCCCGTCTCCGGCGACGTGGTGGGCGCGCTCGGATTGGCGCCGCCCTGCGTGCCGGGTGGCTGATCATGCGCGGTGTGGTCGGTGGGCTTCGCCATGCCGGTGGCGGCGGGCCCCACGAGGATGTCGATGTGCCGCCACTCGAATTCGTAGCTGTTCACGGGCGTCTTCCCCGCGCGGCGGGGAACGACGAAGACCTGGGCCAGCGCGAGCTCCGGCAGGAGCAGGGCCAGCAGCACGGCGATGACGTGCGGACGGGGGTTCAAAAAGCACCTCGGTAAGGCGAGGAGACAGGCTGTCAGGGGCCCGGAGGAAGGCTCCCTCTCCCACCGGAAACGCACAAGCGGTCGTTTTGTTTCTTTGCGTTGCGGTGGACGTCCCGGGCCGCCCCCCTCTGCGCGCGCCAGGGGACTTGGCTCCGGTCGGGATGGCCCGGTATGGAGGAGGGAATGAACCGTTTCGCTCTCGTGGCCGCTACCGCGTTCCTCGCCTTCGGTTGTGGCAAGGACAGTTCCGATAACAAGGCCGAGTGTCAGGTTGAAGCCATCGACCTGACCGGTTGTGACCGGTCGACGTTGAGTGTCGTCCAGGCCGAAGGCATCTGGAACACCAACATCAACTTCGAGGACGGCTACACGGGCCCCTCCGCGATCCGCTTCTCGCCCGGGGATCCGCTGCTCATCGGCCTGGCGATGACGACGAAGCAGATCACCCCGGACACCTTCTACCTGGCCAGCGACGTGACGGGGTCGGACGGGTCGGCGGTGCGCTACGCGTTCGCGGGCTGCAAGGCCTCCGGTCCCGGCACGGTGCTGGGCGTGGCCCGCGTCTGCCGCAACGGGGCGACCGTGCGTCAGGGCACCTTCACCGCCACGCGCGTGACGCGGCGCGATGGCGAGTCCGAGTCCGACCGCGTGACGCTCGTGGGGCAGACGGCGCTGCCCCGCGGCGTGCCCTCCAGCGTGGTGACGGCGGGCGGCTACGCCTACGTGACCGCGGGCGACCAGGGCCTGTTCGTCTACGACGTGAAGGACCCCGCGCACCCCACGCTGGTGTCCGAGCAGAAGTTCCCCTCGGAGACGTACACCACCGCCCTCATCAGCGGCACGACGCTCTACCTGGGCACCTACGCCAAGGGCCTGCGCATCTGCGACCTGGCCGCGAACCCCGGGGTCCCGCTCTGCGACAAGACGTTCCTCTCGGACCTGGAGGTGCGGGTGGACTCCCTGGCGAAGGACGGCAACCTGCTCTACGTCGCGTCGCCGCAGCCCAAGTCGGACATCGTCGTGCTGGACGTGACCCAGCCGGCCGCGCCCACGCTCGTGGTGCGCTACACGGTGGAAGGCTCGTCCACCACCCTGGGCGAGTACCCCTACGCCCTGGCCGTGCAGGACGGCCGCCTGTACGTGAGCAACTGGAGCTACGGCGTGACGGTGACGGACCTCACGAACGTGGCGACGACCAAGGCCCCCAAGCTGCTGGGCCGCTTCGGCGGTCCGTCCACCAGCGCGCTGGCGGTGGGCAAGCTGGGGGACGCCACGGTCGTCTTCCAGGGCTCGGACGCCTGGGGCTCCTCGCTGCTCGCGCTGGACGCCACCCACCCGGAGGCCATCGTCCAGCGCGGGGAACTGGCGCTGCGTCCGGAGGCCTCCCTGGGGGGCATGGCGCTGTCCGGAACGACGCTCTACGTGGCGAACTACCAGGACGGCCTGCGCGTCTATGACGTGTCCACGCTGGGCACGCCGAAGGCCGCCGGGTACTTCAACACCTGGAACGAAACCGACGCCGGCCGGGGCCTGGGCTTCTTCGAAGGGCTCCAGGGCGTTCACGTCGCGGACGGGCTGGTGTATGGGTGGGACACGACGCGCGGACTGCTCATCTTCCGCCACACCCCGTGACGCCAAGGCTGTTTCATGACCCTGTTGAACGGATGTGGCCGCTGCCAGACCCTGCCCGAGACGCCCGACACACCGGGGCGCCTCTTCCTGTGGCCGCCGCTGGGCCACAGCCTGGGCAAGCTGGTGGCGCACCTGCGTGATTCGGGGGGCCGCTACCAGCTGCGCACCGACGCGCAATGCGTGGTGGTGGAGATGGGGGAGGGCGGCCTGCGGCAGCTCTCCTCGCACCTGCCCAACGTGCTGACGGCGGAGGAGGTGCGGGGCACGCGCGCCCTCTTCATCGTGGGCGACGGCGAGCCGGGCATGGCGGACTTCCCGCGCGTGGACTCACTGCAGCGCCTCACCACGCTGCATCAGTCCGGGTGGCTGGTGGACATGCTGGCGGAGTCGCGGCTCACCACGTTCTTCCAGCCCATCGTCCACGCGCAGGACACCTCCCGCATCTTCGCGCACGAGGGGCTGCTGCGAGGGCGAGACCGCAACGGCTCGCTGGTGCCGCCCAACCGGCTGTTCGACACGGCGCGCGAGGCGGACCTGCTGTTCCAGCTGGACCTGGCCGCGCGCACCACCGCCATCCGCGAAGCGGTGCGGCACCAACTGAGCACGCACCTCTTCATCAACTTCACGCCCACGGCCATCTACGACCCGGCCTTCTGCCTGCGCTCCACCGTGGCCGCCATCCGCGAGTCGGGCATCCCGGAGTCGCACGTCGTCTTCGAGATCATCGAATCCGACCGGGCCGCGAACGCCGCGCACCTGCGCTCCATCGTGGACTTCTACCGAGCGGCGGGCTTCAAGGTAGCGCTGGACGACCTGGGGGCGGGCTATTCGTCGCTGAACCTCATCCACCAGCTCCGGCCGGAGTTCATGAAGCTGGACATGGAGCTGGTGCGAGGCGTCCACGCGGACCCCTACAAGGCGTCCATCGTGGAGAAGCTGCTGGAGATCGCCCGGCAGCTGGGCATCCAGACCGTGGCCGAGGGCATCGAGACCGCCGAGGAGCTGTCCTGGGTGCGCCGGCACGGCGTGGACTTCGTGCAGGGCTACCTCATCGCGAGGCCCGCGGACGCGCCGGCCCGCACCACCCCGCGCATCACGGATTGAGCAGGGAGTTGGACGTGCCCGAGCGCTCCAGGCTCGCGGCGCGCGCCAACTGCAGCATGTAGCCCGCGTTCTGCAGGGCGATGCGCGCGGCGTAGATGTCCCGGCGGCCGGCGGCGTCCCGCGCGAGGGCGATCTGCGCGCGGATGCGCTCGGCCTGGACCACGACGGTGCCCTGCCCATCTGTCGAGGCGCTCTGGTGCACGGCGGAGAAGTCCTGGTCGGCGATGCCCAGTGCGTTGTCCACGCCCAGCTCGCCCTGCTCCAGCGCCTGATCCGCCGCGAGCATCCACTGGCCGCCGGACTGGATGCGCGCCAGCCGCTGCTGCCGGCTGCGCTCGGCCTGGTAGGCGCGCTGTTCGTGAGTATCCACCTGGGACTGCACGGCCTGGGTGCGCTCCGTGGCGCGCGTGTCGCGGGCCTCCAGATCCTGCTCCAGGTCCGCGACGCGCTGGCGCAGGGCCTTCAGTTCCTCGTTGGCCGCGTTGGCGTTCGAGGCGGTCCCTTGCGCCTGCGGCTGGGCGGACGGGACCTGCGTCGTCTGATCCGAAGGCGTCACGGCGGACGTTCCACCCTGGGCCGGCGCCGTCGTCCCCGTCGAAGGCGCAACGGTGGAGCCCGACGGAGCGGCGGTCCCCGTCCCCGCGCCACCCGTGGCCGGCGGCGTGGTCGGAGTCGAGGCCCCCGTCGTGCCAGAGGCTCCCACGTTGCCCGTCGCGGCCCCTGGGGCGGTGGTGCCCGTCGTGCCGGCGGTCCCCGCGCCACCGGTAGCGGCTTCGGGCGCGGCGGTCCCGGTCCCCGTCGTCCCGGCGGCACCCGAGCCACCCGTCGCGGTGCCCGGCTCCTGCACCGTCACGCGTGATGAATCCAGCGGGGGCACACCCGAGCTGCCCGACGCGACATTGCCCGGAGCTGCCGAGGACGACGCGCCCGTGTCGTAGGTGCCACCGAAGCCCGGGGCGTTCGCGCCCGTGGGCCCGGCGGTCGGCGACGTCCCAGCCGCGCCCGCGCCGGTATCGGACTGTCCCGCAGTGGTTCCTCCCTCGGTCGAAGAAGTGCCTGCCGCGCCCGCGCCACCCGTGCCCGACTGGGGCTGGGATTCAGCCGTCGCCGCCGGTTCATTGGATGCGGCCTGCTGGTCGAAGACCGTAGGAACGGGAGGAGCCACGTACTTCTGTGACTGCTGGACCGCGACCTCGCCCGAAGTGACCGGCGCGCTGCCATCGGGCAGCATCGGCGTCAGCGTGCGGTAGTTGCTCTCGGTCGGGTCCGACGGGTTCTGGACGACATAGCCCTGTGGAGGACGCGCACCGTCCAGGTCGTCCGCGGCCTGCTCGTAGGCATCCTGCAGCGCGGCGGCGGCAGGGTCCCTCACGGACGGGTCTTTCGGAGGCAATGGCTCCACCTCCACCGTCTGTCCAAGGCTCAATCCCGCGACGATGGCAATCCAGAGGCGCATGCCGTGAACATGTCCACGCGCGAACGCTGCCACATCGCGGCCACCGCCCCTCCGCCCGCTGGCCCGCCTGGAGGGCGACGGAGGCTCAAGCCTACGAGCGCCGGGCCAACAGCTCGTCCGCCGCACGCCGACCTGTCTCGAGCGCCCCATGCACGGTGCCCTCATCGCCACCCGCGTGAGTGGCCTCACCCGCGAAGAAGAGCGTCCGGCCCACGGGCGTGGCGAGCGCTTCGACCGCGTCCATCGCCCCCGAGGGAATGACCGCGTAGCCACCGCGCGTGTACGGCTCGCCCTGCCAGTCCTGCACGTGCCACGCCTCCAGCTGTTCGTTCAGCTCTCGCACGGAGCGATGGAAGAGCTGCGACAGTCCCTGGAGCGCGCGTCCCAGCACCGCCTGGTCGCTCAGGCGGGACAGCGACGCGGCGGTGGGGCCTCCACTCCAGCCCACCAGATGCCGGGTGCGCCGGTGGGGCGCCAGCGTCCACCACGTGGAGAACGGCGTGGCGGGCGCATGGAAGAAGCCGAAGCGAGCGGTGGCCTCCTGCTCCCGCCAGAATGGCGTGCGGAAGCGCAGGAGGATCTTCACCAGGGCGCCCATCGCCAACCGGTTCCATGCGCGCTCCTGCGCCCGCACGCGCGGCACGAAGCGCACGGCGCCAGGGGCGGGGGGCTTCGCCTGCAACACGCCCACGGGCAGCGTCACCACCGCGTGCCTGGCCTGGAACGTCCCAAGCGGGGTGCCCTGCCGCGTCCGGGCCCGCACACGGACCGAGCCCGGCTTCCAGCGCACCTCTTCGGCCACGGCGTTGAGGAACAGCGTGTCCGGCTTCGCGAGCAGCTTCGCGGCCATCGCGTGCAGCACGCGGTCGTACCCCTCCAGCACGCGTGAAGGCGTCGTGCCTCCGGACGCCTCCGCGGTCCGCTCCATCCGGGAGATGGCGAGCGTGCTCGCGACGTCCGGATCCGCCGCGTAGAAACCCCGGACATACGAGCGCGCCATCGCGCTCACGACGGGCGGCCACTTGTGGATGCGTGCCTGCTCCACCACCCAGTCCGCCATGGGACGGTCGGGCGCCTTCGCCGACATCAGGGGCTCCTGAAACGCGAAGGCCTCCTCCCCGTCGTCCAGCTTCCCCCGCCACAGGAGCGCATGCGTGTCGTTACAGGGGCTCACCGTCAGCCCGGCCCGGTGGATGCGCCGCAGCAGCGCGGCGGGCTTTCCGTGGACGAACTCGGCCCCCAGCTCCAGGGGCACATCCGCCACCGTGTCCCGGATCGTCGCCACGCGGCCGCCCACGCGGTCGCGCGCCTCCAGCACGATGACCCGCAGGCCCCTGGCCATCAATCGTTCGGCTGCGGCGAGCCCCGCGGCGCCCGCGCCCAGGATGACGACGTCGGCCTCGTGATCCATGCCGCTCCTGCTCCGCCCGGGCGGAGTTCCCATCACGGAAAAGACGCCCGCGGCCCACCCGACGAACGGAGGGCCGCGAGCCGGTGCCCCCCTCCCAGGCGGGAGGAGGACAGGGGAGGGGAGAGGCGGGCTAGTACGTCTTCGGCGAGCTGCTGGAGCCCGTGCTGGAGCCGGTGTCCGGGTTCATCGTGGAGTCGTTGCCCTGGCCCATGTCCTGGTTCTTGTCATCCATGCCCGAGCCGCCCGCGCCCTGGTTGATGGACGAGTCCGGCGACATCGCGTCGGAGCCCGAGCCGCCCGTGCCCTGGCTCGGCGAGATGCTGGTCGCCATGTTCTTCTCGTCCTTCACCTGGAAGCTGGCGCGGATCTCCTGGCCCTCCTTCAGGCTCTTGGCGTTCTTCATGCTCGGGTCGGTGAACTGCGTGTTCTTGTCGATGTCCAGGGGCACCACCGCGCCGCCGGTGCTGCTGATGTAGACCTTCTTGCTGTCGCTCTTGACGACCTTGCCCGTCAGCTCGTTCGAGCCCGTCATGCTCGACGAGGACGAACCCGTCGAGTGCGCGGCGGACGACCCCGAGCCGCCGATGGCATCGGAGCTGCCCGCGCTGCTGCCGGACGAGCCTTGCATGCTGCCCGACGACGTCGACGGCTGCTGCGAGCCCTGCGTCGCGCTGTCCTGGGCAAAGGCCACGCCCGAACCCAGCAGCGCCACGGACGCGAAAACCCCAATGAGCTTCTTCATGGAATCTCTCCCGGATGATGTGAGTGGGACGGGGTGTCACCTGGGCGGCCCCCCGCTGGGAAAAAGCTAGGGGTGATGGGTGTGGGGGACAGGTCGGAGGGAGAAGACCGTGTGCGTGCCCGTTCGCTCCCCGGCCCGTGGGACGTGGCCCGGACCCGACAACCGGCGCTCCAGCCGCCGGGTGGGGTGCTTGAAGCCAATTCCGGATTCACCTAGCGTGCTGGGGAAAGAGCGGAGGCTGGCCGCACGGCCTGCTCCCCGCCAGGAGATCGTGACCTCGATGCCCCCGCCCGCCAGGC
>NZ_RAVW01000268.1 GCF_003611585.1 Corallococcus exercitus
GTTGAGGGGGAGGGCAGATGCAGAGGGGTCGAGGAGGGCCGCTAACGGGTGCCGCCGAGCTGTGCGCCAGGCGGAGGAAGAGGCGGTGCAGCCTCCTATGGGCACACGCCAACCCAGACGCCCCTCCAGCAAGGGGGCAGCAGGGGCGTGAGCTTCAGGAGCAGCGCGACTGCTTGAGCCTCAACACCCCGCCAACTGCGGTGGGCCCTGTGCTGGGGCCAGCTTCACAGGCCCAGAGGGCAGTCCCAGGTGCTCCAGAATGGTGCTCACCCCACAGGGAGCCGTCAGGGATGCCAGTACCCTCCTGCGGCCTCCACACCTCACGCAGGCGAACACGTCGAAGTCGAACGTCCTCCTCAGCAACTCGGCGTAAGTCCACTCGCGGCGTTCTCTGCTTCATCCGCTCCGTTCTGGCCGCTGCCTCCCTTCCCGCTCTCGCCTCCTCCTCACCTGCTTGGGGGAACGCCTTCGACCTGGTGACGGGCACCCTGGATGCCCAACTCCAGGGTACGAACGGGCAGCCCATCGTTCTTCCCCGCGGGTCCGGCGGATGAGAGCCAGGGCCTCTACGGCCGGCTGCACGTGGCCACCACGGGCGCGACCCTCGTTCCGTTCCGTCCCACGCGCTGAGCCGCGAGGGGGCAGCTGGTGAAGCAAATGCTAAAGCAAGGCCTGGCAACCCGTATTGGATTGCCAGGCCCCTGGCTGCCTTCGCGGCTAATTGCAGACGCCGTCGCGGTCCGCGCAGTAGGCGAAGCAGGACGACATATAGACACCCATGATGCTGGTGCCGTCGCAGCAGTAGCACATCACCCAGGAAGCGTTCTTCTCAGCCGCGTCGGCGCTGGGACCGCACGTCGCCTCGCACTGAGCAACGGAACCGGTACACGTGGTTCCGTCCGCGCATGCAGCGACCACCTCTTCGTCGGACGTGCCACCACACCCCGCCAACAGCCCCACTGCCATCAAGCCCGCGACGATTGCCATTCGCATGTGTATGTCTCCCGGTTGAGTGCTGCCCGGCCACCATAAAACAGGGTGTCTCCCCTCTGGGAATCCGGGTCGCGAACACCTCATGCACTGACGGGGTGCGGGGCCTCCAGGCCTGTCACGGCTCGACGATGGTGGCGCCCAGCCCACCGAAAAGCGGGAGCGCCAGCGACACACAGGTAACGGCGGCGAGCACAGGTTCGCTCTCTGCGGTGATCTCCGGCTGCTACTTCGTGTCTTCAAGAGGCGGCGGCATCAGCTGCACGGGGGACGCGGGCGGAGGGACGCCGCCGTACACGTTCAAAGCCCAGGACGCGGTGGGCGTCTGGAGCGAGGACTCGTCGGAAACCTGCAACCCCATCGACTGGCAGTGTTTGCCCTGATGAGTCACCGCTTCCCAGGTTCCTGACTGGAAGCTCCGCGCTCGGCTTGCGGCGCGGAGCCTTCAGGTGCTGACGGGCACCAAAGCGAACGTCCCCAGTGTGCCCCTCCAGCGGGAATTCAACGGGACGAGACGGGACGAAGCGGAGGAACGAACCGAGGTGCCAATGCTCGGGGTGCGGGGGAGCGAGACGAGGGGTACGGATTTGCTCTTGTGTTTCGCGGAGTCACGAGAACAGGCGGGCCGTGACCGGATTGGTAGGGAGGCTGTCAGGCAGGGCGCCTAAGTTGCGCGCTTGACCCCGTCACGCAGCTTGGAGGTTTCCATGCGTCGCATTCACATGCTGGCTGGTGCTGTTCCCCTTTTCGCGGCCACGTCCGCGCTCGCGCAGTCGCAGTTCATCACTCCGTCGGAGGGCACCCGCTCGGTGTCCGCCACCGTCATCGCGAAGGACGCCGGCATCACCAACGTCAACGCGTCCGACTCGCGCCGGACGAATGGCTTCGAGGACTTCAACGAGAGCCTGGAGCTGAAGGCCAGCAAGCAGCCGCAGTATGACGACACGCACAGTCACGCGGACTCGAATGGCTCGGGCACGGAGACGTCGAGCATCACCGGCTCCCGCATCAGCGCCGAGGTCCGGGCCACCGCGAATGGCTGGACGCAGGCCACCGGGCGCGGCTACGCCACGGGCAACGCGGACTTCTACCTGACGTTCCAGCTCAACCGCTTCGCGCGCTACGCGGTGTCCGGCGATGCGACGGCGGACACGACGGCGGGGGTGTACGGCGGCTCCACGTCGCTCGTGTACATCGCGAGCCTCACCACCGGCGAGCCGGTGCTGTCCATCGACATCGGCAACACGGACTCGGACTCGGTGCGCCGCAAGGGCTGGCTGTTCCCCGGGCCCTTCACGCTGCAGGGAGACGTGTCCGCGCTGGTGGACGCGCGCGAGGGCACCGCGGGCACGGCGACGTCGTGGTGGAAGATGGACATCCAGTTCTTCTGCCCGGCCGACTACGACACCAACGGCACCGTGAATCAGGCGGACCGCGACGCGTTCCTCAACGCGTGGAACGCGGGCAGCCTGGACGCGGACGCGGACGGCAACGGCGTGGTGAACAGCACGGACCGCACCACGTTCCTGCTGGCATACGGCTCGGGCTGCTGAAGCAGTCGCCTGACGCCCGGTGCGGGAGGACGACATCCCGCACCGGTGTCCCAGCACGTCCAGTAGACGCACTGGCAGACGCCGCGGATGCACCGGCCGAAGCGGGCCCCCGGGTCCATGCAGTCGCTGGCGCAGACGCCCGTCGTGCAGGAGGCGAGCGGCTCGCCAGGCGTCGGCGCGAGTGCCACGGTGGTACCGAACGACACGGCTGCACCTGCGACCACGGCGAGTAGAGTCTGTGCGGCCTTCTTCGTGGAGCCAATCATCGTTGTGCCTCCCGGGCCAGCAGCGCCTCCAGTTCCGCCTTCTCGCGCGCGTCCCAGGGATGGCGCGCGTAGAACGTCAGCGCCTGCTGGGCCAGCTCGCGCGCCCGCTCCCGCGCTCCGGGGCGCGCCTCCAGCACCCGCGCCAGCGCCAGGCGCGTCTCCGCGACAACGGGCTCGTTCTGCTCGATGTCCTGCAGCTGGAGCACCCGCTCGAAGTGGGTGACGGCCTGCGAGGTGCGGCCCAGCGCCAGCTGGACCGTGCCCAACCGCAGCAGCGTCTCGCCCAGCATGAAGTGCTTCGGCCCCAGCCCCTGGACCTGCTGCTCCAGCGCCCGCTGGAGCGGACGCAGCGCCTCGGCATGCCGTCCCTGGGCCGCGAGCACCTCGCCCAGGCCGATGAGCGTGTCGGCGAGGTCCGGGGAGGTGGGGCCGAAGACGCGCTCCCCCACCGCCAGGGCGCGCTCCAGCTCCTCGCGGGCCGCGGCGTACTCCTTGCGCTGCAGGTGGATGTGGCCCAGGAGCATCCGCGCGCGGTTCTCTCCCGGGCTCTCCTGGCCCGTGGCCTCGTAGGTGCGCACCGCCTCGCGGGCCAGCGGGAGGGCCTCGTCCGCGCGGCGCTGCTGGAGCAGCAGCATCACCAGGTTGCCCTGCACCTGCGCCACCCGGGGATGGCGGGGGCCACGCCACTTCAACCCGAGCGCCAGGGCCCGCCGGACCGCGTCGGTGGCCTCCTCGTAGCGCCCCAGCGTGCTCAGCCCCATGCCGCAGTTGGCCCACAGGCCCGCCATCTGCGGGTGGTCCTCGCCCAGCTCCGCGCTCGCCTGCTCACGGGCCTTCAGGAAGTGCTCGGTGGCCTCCGCGTACTTGCCCTGGTCGAACAGCGCGCCGCCCAGGCTCCTGTGGAGCGTGGACTGGAGGTTGGGGGCCCCGCCCAGCCGCTCCAGGGTGGCCTGCGCCTGCCGGCCCCAGGCCCGTGCGGGCTCCAGCTGGTGCAGGTTGATGCCGTACAGCCACACGAGCTCGATCTGCGCGCGCGCCTTCAGCTCGTCCAGCCCGAGCGCCTCGGCCGCGAGCACCGCCTCGGTCAAACGCCGCTCCGCGTCCGCGTCCTCCTGGAGCCCCTCGTGCATCACGCCCTGCCAGAAGAGGGCCTCGGCTTCGAGCGGGCGCGCGCCCAGCTCCCGCGCGCGGGCGTGCACCGCCCGGGCCTGCTCCAGCGCCTCGCGCTCCCGGCGCGCCGCCTGGAGCACTTCGACGAGCGCCAGCCGCGTGCGCAACCCCTGCTGCTCCGGCGAGGCCGGGCCCCGCGGCATTACCGGCGCATCGGCGCGCTGCACGCCCTGGACGGTGCAGGCCGTCAGGTCGGGCAGCGTGCCCACGAGGCTTGCGGCCTCGCGCACCTCGCTCGCGGACGCCTGGACCAGCAGGTCCGTGAGCGCCCGCACCTTGTCCCGGCGCCAGTCCAGACACTGGTGGCGCTGGTTCAGCAGCGCCTCCGGCTGCTCCCGCGCCACCCAGGTGGCCTCGCACGCCTGGGTCCACTCGCGGCCCCAGCGGGCCGTGTAGCCGTCCAGCGCGCGCTCCACCATGGCCCACGCGTCCTGCGTGTAGGGCTGCCGCGTGGCGAGGAAGACCTGGGCGATGCGCTGCTTGCGCCCTGCGTCCCAGATGCCAGCGAACCGCGCTTGCGCGCCCTGACACCGCGCCCGCCGCTGGTGGTCGTCCCGGTAGAGCATGGCGCCCGCGCCCGTCAGCAGCACCAGCGCGGCCGCCGCCAGCCGCCGCCGCTGCACGGCCAGCGGGCCCCGCGCGAGCTCCGCCAGCAGCGCCTCCATGGACGCGAAGCGCCGGGAGGGCTCGCGGCTCAGGCCGCGCAGCACCACCGCTCGCAGCCAGCGCGGCACGCTCACGCCCCGGGGCACGGCGGGCACCGGGTGGTGGAGGATGCTCTCGCGCAGCCCCTCCCACGTGTCGCCGGCGAAGGGCCGCTCCCCGTGGAGCGCCTCGTAGAGCGCCACGCAGAAGCTGTACTGGTCCGTCCGCGCGTCCACCGCGCCGCCCAGCACCTGCTCCGGGGCCATGTAGGCCGGCGTGCCCAGCAGCGTCCCGGTGCGCGTCAACTGCCCGGACTCCTTCACCACCACGACGCCGCTCGCGGGCAGCGCCGCGAACTCGGAGGCGCCCAGCTCCCGCGCGAGGCCGAAGTCGGTGACGCACACGCGCCCGTCCTCGCGCAGCAGCACGTTGTCCGGCTTGAAGTCCCGGTGCACCAGGCCCGCGGCGTGGGCCGCGGCCAGCCCGCGCCCGGCGCCGAGGAAGCGCTCCAGCACCTGCCGCCAGGAGCGCCGCCCGGCCTTCAGCCACTGCGTGAGGGTGCTGCCCTTCACGAGCTCCATGGCGAGGAAGACCTCGTCGCCGAAGGTGCCCGCGTCGAAGACGGCCAGCACGTTCGGGTGCTGGAGCCGGGCCATGGCCTGGGCCTCGCGCAGCAGCCGCGCCTGCCCCTCCCGCGTGCGCGCCGTGCCCAGGCGCAAGAGCTTCACCGCCACCTTGCGGTCCAGCTCCGGATCATACGCGCTGAAGACGACGCCCATGCCGCCCGCGCCCAGCCGCTCCAGCAGCAGGTACCGGCCCACGGAGCGCCCCCGCTCCAGCCGTGCCTCCACCCGGCGCTCCTCCGCGGAGGGCGGGGGCCCGGAGGCCACCGGCGGAGGGGCCAGCGCGCTGTCCCGCGCCAGCTCCGACAACAGCTGGCGGCACGGGACGCACCCGTCCACGTGCTGCTCGATGGCCGCCACCTGCGAGGGCGTGCAGAGCCCTTCGACGAACTCGATGGCCGCGTTGTCGTCCAGACAGTCCGGCCCCGGTCCCGGGGAGTGGTCATCGGCGGGCGGGGGCTCGGGGGGAGACATGACGCGGAGTCTATGAAGGTCGGGACTTCACGTAAAAATGGGTTGAGGGCATCCTGGGGGCCTGGGGAGGTGCGGTGTGCGCACGGAGCAGCAGGTGACGGCGGCCTTCCTGGACGGACTGGGCGCGGAGCCGCGCTCGCGGCTCACCGGCTGGGAGGCGGCACTGCCGGAGCTGCTCGGGGCGGCCCGGCGCGCGTGGCCCGACTTCGCGGTGGACGCCGGGGACTTCCTGCGCTGGCTGCTGGAGCGGTTGCCGGCGGCGGGCCCCCAGGGCGCGGAGGTGCTGAAGGCGGCGGACCTCTACCTGGCCTTCGCGTGCGCCCGGGGGGACGCGGCGGCGCTGAGGGGCTTTGAGCGGCACTGCGTGCCGGAGCTGGAGGCCGCGCTGGCGCGCCTGCGCCTGTCCCGCGTCGAGCAGGACGAGCTGCTCCAGGAGCTGCGGCAGAAGCTGCTGGTGTCGGAGAACGGCGCCGAGCCGCGCATCGGCCTGTACGGGGGCAAGGGCGAGCTGCGGCGGTGGGTGCGCTCGGTGGCGACCCGCGAGGGGCTGGTGCGGCTGCGCACCCACACGCCCGAGGTGGGCATGGAGCAGGAGTTCTTCGACGCCTTCCCCTCGGCCGCGGAGGACGTGGAGCTGCAGCACGCCCGGCGCGAGTACCAGGTGGAGTTCAAGCGCGCCTTCGAGGACGCGCTGCGCTCGCTGGAGCCCGCGGAGCGCAACCTGCTCCGAAGGCACTTCATCGACGGGCTCACCACCCCCCAGCTCGCGGCGCTCCAGGGCGTCCACCGGGTGACGCTGTTCCGGCGGCTGCGCCAGACGTGCGACGCGCTGGTGGAGCGGACGCGGCAGCGGCTGCTGGAGCGGCTGCCGGTGACCGAGCGGGAGCTGGCGAGCCTCGACCGGCTCATCCGCAGCCACCTGGACGTGAGCCTGGAGCGCCTGCTCCCACCCGAGTAGCCCCCGGGCGCGCCGGTTTCGTGCACCCCGGAATGCAACCGGAAATTCCGGGGCGCGTCCTCCAGGTCATCAGACGTCTTCCTGGAGATCGCCCATGAGCATCAACGTGCGTCCGAACAGCCCGAGCCTTCCGGCCCCCCGTCCTGCTGCCGTGCCCCCCGGGAAGCAGGCTCCCGCGAGCAATCAGGTGGCCCAGGCGGCCCCGAAGGGCAACGCGGCGCCGGTGGACCTCAACGCGCGCATCAACACGGTGAACGCGAAGGTGGCGGAGATCGCCGCGTGGGCCACCGTGGGCCACACCGTCATCGACCAGAGCGTCAAGCAGCTGTTGAAGCCGTCCCAGCGGGGCGTGGAGACGGCGCTCAAGGTGCTGCCGCGGCTGGTGGCCCAGCGCCAGAACTTCGCCCGGGCGATGGACGTCACCATCAACCAGTCCAAGTGGCTGATGCAGCAGCCCTCGGTGCGCAACAACGCGACCTTGCTGAACAAGGTGAAGACGCAGCTGCAGACGGCCCAGAACATCAAGGCCCGGGAGCTGGCGGGCTTCAACTCCCGCATCGGCAGCGTGCAGCGCTTCCTGGGCAACAACGCCTCGCTCGTCAATGGCCCGCTGGCCACCGGCCTGGCCCGGCTGGGCACCGCCATCAACATCGTCGGCGCCGGCGCCACCGGGGTGAGCGCCTACCAGTCCAGCCCCGCCACCACCGACGTGGGCCGCGCGGTGGACGGGCTGCTGTCGGGGGCCGGCAACTACGGCCTGGCCACCCTCATGGGTTCGACGCCGCCGGGCGCGGTGCTGGTGGCGCTTGATGGCGTGACGGGCGGCAACATGTCCGGCTCGGTGACGAGCGCCACGAATTCGGCCGCGGCGCTGCTGGACGTGGCCATGACGGGGCGGCTCGACGCGGCCGGGGGCCTCAACGACAAGAACCGCACGGGAGGCAACGGCGCGCTCATCCAGGCGGCGGCCCACGTCTCCGAGGCGCTCTCCACCCTGGGCGACCCGGCGAAGATGGCCGACTTCAGCGAGCGCGCGATGAACGGCGACATGGGCGTGGTGGCCCAGTTCGCCTCCCACCTGGGCAACTCCCTGGGCATGCCGGTTCGCTGGGGCCTGGAGCTGATGCAGGGCATCCGCGGCCGCATGGGTTTCTGACGCGGGAACCACTTCCTTCACGTCACCGCGTCTGTCTCGAAGCTGGGGCGCTACGGGGTCGCCCCCCGCTCCGCCCGCGAAGCCCATCCCTTCTTCCGGGCATCGGAGGCGGATTCGCCCAGCGCTTCCTGGATGAGGGCGCGGAAGTGGCGTGCGCCCGCGTCCTGGTGCGTGCGTTCGTGCCAGACGAACTGCATCTGGAACTCCATGGGCGGAGTGGGCAGCTCCAGGATGCGCAGGCCCGTCATCGTGCGGCAGCGCTTGGCGATGCGGCGAGGCATCCCGGCCGCCAGGTCCGTGCTGGCGACGATGGCCGCGGCCGCGGCGAAGCTCGGGGCCACCATGGCGATGCGGCGCTCCAGCCCGTGCTCCTGGAAGAACGCCGTGGCTCATTGGCGGCGTGAGCCAGCCGGGTCTCATCAATCCGGTGCGGTAGAGAGGGCAGCCTCGGGTCAGTCGAGCTCGGAGATGTCGACCTCGAAGAACTTCTTGCCGTGGGTCTTCAGGGCGAATGCGAAGCTCTTGCAGTAGTAGCTTTCACCCACGCGGTACAGGGAGAACACGGCCAGCTCGAGGAGGTCGTCCTTGTTTTCCCCAAAGGTGACCTTCAAGGGGCGGGCGAAGCGAATCTTGATGTCGGCCGTGCGCACCACGAAGCGTGTGTTGGAGGACACGCTGGAGTGCAGGCGCATCCGGGTGCTCTTGGGGCCCGAATCGATGAAGGGCGAGCCGAGCGTGAGCTTCACGGACTGCATGGTGCGGAATTCGCCGAGGTCGCTGAAGACGCTCTCACCCTCATGGAAGCCACGTTCCTTCTTGGGCTTGCCCTCCATGAAGTACTTGAGGATGCGCTCCTCCGCGTCCTCCAGCAGCGTCGCGAGGGCATGCGAGGACCGCCCTTTGGAGGGAGTGTAGGGCCAGGGGTTGTTCGGATGCGCGACCTGGATGTCGACGATGCGCCGGTCCTGCTCGCGCGGAACCTCGCCCTTGGCGCCGCTGAGCTGGTAGGCCGCTTTGGCGATGAGGGTATCGACGTCCGTGGGTTTGTCCGTGGTGCAGCTCTTGAGCTGGATGCTCTTGGCGAAGAGGTCCGTCTGTTTGCCGATGGTGAGGTCCGCGTGGGTCTGCAGGATGACGACCCGGCCCTTCTTCATGTGCTTGAGGCTTTCCCGCACCTCGAAGAGGTGGCCCTGGAAGATGCCCAGGGTGGATGACACGGCGTTGCGAATCTTCAAGAGGATTTGCGCCTGTGTCCGGGCCTCCTGGGTCTCCTTGTCGAGCAACTGCTCGTAGTCCTGCTTGAGGGCCGCATAGGTCCCCAGCAGCTTCTGGGCTTCGGCGATGAGGTCCGCGATGTTCTTCGAAACACTCATGGCAGCTCCAGCGGGCGGCCAGCGCCGGGCTTCGGAGAGCCACAGCGAGCCCGGTTGAGGGGGACGGCACAGGCGAGGGGTGCGCCCAGGCCCTGGCGCGGAGCAACGCATGTGCCAGCCCAGGGGCTGCAGGCGGTGCGTTGTCGTTCGAGGGGGGGCTGACGCCTCCTGCGCGTCCCGCGAAGACGCTGCTGCGTGCTGCGGGAACGCGTCCGCCGCCCACGCGGGGAAGCCGCCATGACAGGCGCGCTGGAGGCCATGGACGCTGGGCAGCTCCATCTGTTGCTCGCCATGACGAACACTGGCAGCGCGCTTGTGGCTTGTGGCTTGTGGCTTGTGGCTTGTGGCTTGTGGCTTGTGGCTTGTGGCTTGTGGCCCTGGCCGTGCTGTCGGGTGCCAGCGCAAGGCCTGACTGCGTGGACGGGTCTAACGTCCTGACACCACTCCAACTGCGGTGGGCCCTGTGCTGGGGCCCGCTTCACAGGCCCAGAGGGCAGTCCCAGGTGCTCCAGCGTAGCAGCACCGCGAAAGTCCAATCGTGGTGTGCACTGCTTCTTCGGCTCCTCCACCGTCGCGGCAAACGACGGGCTCTTCTCCTCCGGCTCCGCCTTCTCTTGGGGGAGCTCTCGCTGAAGGGGCTCGAGCAGAATGGCCTCGTGAAGCGCACCCTCTTCGCGTCCGTCCCGCCGCGCGTCGATGATGCGCTGACGCCGCTGGGGCGGACGCTCGTCGAACCGCTCCGCGCGCTGAAGAAGTGGACGCGGGTCCACCAGGACGAGCTGCGCGAAGCGCGCAGGGACCATGCGCGGCGCGCCGTGAAGCCCTGGTGAAACGGCCCGTCACCCCGGGGACAGCCTCTGGGGGACGGGCGTCAGCCGACAGGGTTCAGTACCAATACCAGGAGTCCCAGTGCGCGGGGAACGGACCACAGGTGTCCAGGCAGGACCAGTGCTGGACCGTGGTGCCGAAGACCGTGAACTGGACCGTCTTCGTGCAGCTCCAGCTCTTCTCCGCGTTGGACTCCGGCGGGGCGTCGACGATGTTCATGGGGCTGAGCTGGAGCTTCACGTCGACGCTCTTCTCGGACAGGTCGATGCGCTCCGACGACCACTGCCACTGCTCACCCACGCGGGCGATGGTCTCCACGCGGTAGACCTCCGTGGTCTCCGGGTGGAAGGTGAACGTCCCCTTAATGACTTCTACCGTGAGCTCCAGGCGCACTGGGAGGCGGAGCGCGACCGGTTGGAGCGGAGCGTGAACGAAAACAGCGACACCGTGCACCGCCTGGTGTCCCTGCTCTACACGACGCGCAACCTGCTGAGCAGCGGCATCACCTACACCCGGCTCCAGAACAACGTGGCGCTGGACGGGGACGTCGCCCTGAAAGCGATTGGCGCCGCAGGGGGCGTCCTCTTCGCCCTCCAGGGCGTGGACAAGGGACACGCGGTCGGCGTCTTCCGCACGAAGAACCTCTTCAGCGCGGACCTGTTCCTCTTCATCGACCCGAACACCGGCGTGTTCGCGTTCCGGGACCTGCGGAGCTTCAGCGCGTTCCTGGCGCTCTACTGGCGGTCCATGCTCGCCACGACCTACACCACCGGGACCGTCTGCAGGTAGGTCAGAAAACGCCGCGCACGAACTGTGTCAGCATTCGCGGAGACCGATGAGTAGCTTCCCCTGGTGACCTTCTCGAAGAGCTCAAGCCACCCAAAAACTTCAGGAGTCCGGGACATCTGACCAACGATGTCACCCGGCGCCCAGGCCTCGCGCAGTGCCGTGATGAAACGTGCGGCATCAGCCTCACGCTTGGGCTCATCATGCGATGCGAGCAGTTCTTCAATGGTCCTGATGTACGTTGGAATTCGAGACGTGGGATTGAGCAGCAGTCCACTGGCCGTCTCTCTCCAAGCAACTCAAATCCCTCATGGAGAGATGTCTGATCTGGCTTGAAGAGGTGCATGCAGGTGGGAACAGTGATGCGCCTTCGACGATAAGCCAGGGCCCGGACCGCCCGGTCCTCTACCGAGCAGGCCCCACCACCGCCTTGGGTGGAGCCCTCCAGTCAGGCCCCGGTGGCCGAGGATGCATCCGGTCCGTGAAACGCCCCCTGTGGATGACGCGCCGCGCCTTTCACGCCGCGTCTGTCTTTCCAACCCAAGACGTGACCGGCCCCCTCTCCCGGGAGCGACCCACGGTCTTCAGACCTGCAATTAAATTCAGTGATTGTCTTTGCGAAGTCCCCCCGTGTTAGGGATGGCCCCGCTTCGTTTCACTCCCCCAGGGGTCTCCATGAATTGGCGGTATGCGGTGAGCAGGTTCGGGTTGGCGGGGTTGTTCTTCTCGGTCGTCGGGCTGGGCACGAGTGCCCATGCGCAGTCGGCGGTCATCTACGGCTCGCTGGGCAACTTCGACATCTCCAACGACACCGGTGAGGTCTGCCACGGGTTCGAGATCGAACTCGAGGGGCTCAGCTCGCAGGACGTGGTCACCACCTTCAGCACGCAGCGTTACGGCGCCGCGCAGATCGTCCCGTACGCCACCGGCGTGCGCGTGCGCTGGGAGAGCCCGTACAACGCGGCGACGCAGCAGTTCGCCCAGCGGACGCTGCCGCACACCGTCCCGTGGTTCCCGGGGCAGTGCTACCAGTGGAACGCGGGGACGTACCAGGACTCGGGCTGCGAGCACTTCGGGACGAACATCACCCGCAACGCGACCCACGTCCGCTCGCGGTGGCTGTGCGAGGACAGCTCGAACCCGGGCACCCTGGTGCCGCGCGATCCGCCGACCTCCGTGCCGATGCCCACGTATTACATGGCGCCGCCGGCGCGGCCGGAGAGCCCGCCGGAGCTCGTCGCCGAGGTGGAGGCGCCCGAGCCCGCGGAGGCGCCCGAGCGCTACGGCGACGCGCAGTGGATGCGCGTCTTCGAGACCGAGCTGCCCCGCGAGGTGGCGCTCGGGGAGCTGATGGCGGACAACCCCGCCGTGGTGCCGATGAACCTCGCCCAGCTCGAGTCCGAGTACGAGATCGTCCAGGACGAGCCGGCCTCCAGCGGGGATGGCAACCGCCGCCGGCGCCGCCACCAGAAGGCGGTCGCGCCGACGACCCGCTCGGTCATCCGCCGCATCGAGATGTACGCCTACACGGGGGCGTATGACGCCGTCACCCACGAGGCCCTCTGCGCGGACGGGCTGTGCAACGCGCCGTCGGCGGGAGAGGTGGGCGCGCTGCTCAGCGTGCAGATGAGCGCGGCCAACGTGCAGCCGGACGCGGTCCTGCTCACCAAGCCCACGAACGGGAAGATCAACTCCACGGACCGGCTGCTGGCTTGCGGCAGCAAGTGCGAGCAGTCCTACACCGCGGGCCAGGTGGTGACGCTCACGGCAGAGCCGGACAGCGGCAGCACGCTCACCGGCTGGACCGGCGCGTGCAACGGCACGGCGCTCAGCTGCACCGTGACCGTGAACGGCCAGATCAAGGTCGGGGCGACCTTCTCCGTGAAGAGCGGCGGCGGCAAGGGCGGCAAGTAGTCCGCGACTTGAAGGCTGTGCGTGCACGCCGCGCCCCGGAGTTCCGGGGCGCGGGAGCGGGGGCGGGCGCCACGACGCCAACCCTATACCCAGGTGCACGGCCTCTCCTGATGCATCGATGCTCGGGCCCGTGCTTCTGCTCTTCCTGGGCGGATGCGCCGCGTCGGGCCCAACGGCACCGCCCCATCCCAGCGCCGAGGTCGCGCGAGGCCCCTGGTCGGAGGTGCCCACGCTCCAGATGCCGTCGGAGGACGCCTCGTCCATTCCGATCAGCCTCCTGAAGGATGTCGCGGACGCGCTGCTGAAGCTTTCGGGCGCGAAGACCTGCACGCATACGACGAATGGGAGGGGTGTTGAGGGTGAGGGCTGATGCAGAGG
>NZ_RAVW01000269.1 GCF_003611585.1 Corallococcus exercitus
CGCCGAAGAGGACGAAGTCCGGCTGGGGGTCCAGCGCGTTCACGTCGTCCACGGCCTTGAGGATGGCGCGCACGAAGCGGTCGTTGAGCTTGTTCTCGTACAGGTGCGTGTCGGAGATGTACGCGAAGGAGAACTTCGGCTTCTCCCCCTGCGCCTCCGCCACGTTGACCAACTGGAAGCTGTTGGGCGTGAGCTTGCCCATGCCCGCCACGATGCCCGCGGAGATGCCGGCGACGCGCATGAAGGCGCGGCGGTCCAGCTTCTTCAGGCCCTCGAAGAAGGCCTCGCGCTCGGCGTAGTGCTTCGTCTCGATGCTCTGGAACTTGTTGGCCATGGCGCGCCTCCGTTAACGGGGTTTGACTGCCGGGACGGCGGACGCCGGGGTGACGTCGCCGTAGAAGCCCAGGTCCGCCGGGTTCTTCGCGTTGAGGTCCGGGTTGGGCGCCAGGTCCCCCAGGTTGCCCTTCTTGCCCATGGCGATGGCGGTGTCCCGCTCCGGCCGGGTGTTCTTCCGGGCGCGCTGCTTCGCCAGCTGCTCCTTGTTGAGCTTGTCGAACTTCGTGTCCGTGAGCGTGAAGAGGAACGCCACCAGGTCGTCGATTTCAGGCTCCGTGAGCCCCAGCCGCTGCATCCCCCCGTCGAGGAAGGGATTGGCCACGCCGCCCTTGTTGTAGTGGTCCATCACGTCCCACAGCGTGGCGAGCGACCCGTCGTGCATGTACGGGCCGGTGATGCCCACGTTGCGCAGGGTGGGCGTCTTGAACGAGCCCACGTCGTTCTCCTGCTTGGTGACGAGGAAGCGGCCCAGCTCGGAGAACTCCGAGTTGAGCGCCAGCTCGTCGATCTGCTTCTCGTCGCCGGTGCGCACCACCCGCACGCCCTTGCGCGCCAGGGTGACAAAGTCCTGCTTGTGCGCGGCGACGCCGATGTTGTGGAACTTCTGGTCGCTGAACAGTGGGGACACGGCGTTGCCCGCGTGGCAGGAGTTGCAGCGCGCCTTGCCGTTGAAGAGCGCCCAGCCGTTCTTCTCCGACGCGGTGAGCGCCTTGCTGTCGCCCATGATGAACTTGTCGAAGCGTGCGTCGCCGGAGAACTGCATCCGTTCGAACGCGGCGATGGCGACGGCCAGGTCGTCGAAGTTGGGCTCGCGGCCGAAGACCTTCTGGAAGTCGGTGACGTATTCGGGGATGC
The DNA here is from genome assembly GCF_003611585.1 of Corallococcus exercitus. Lineage (GTDB taxonomy): Bacteria > Myxococcota > Myxococcia > Myxococcales > Myxococcaceae > Corallococcus > Corallococcus exercitus. The sequence goes on from NZ_RAVW01000269.1 coordinate 1,192, forward strand.
CGCGCACCTTCTTCACGACGGTGTCCGCGTCCGGCATGCCCATCTCACGCGGGTTGAGGATGGGCAGCTTCGCCTGGTCCTCCAGCGTGCCCGCGCGGCCGTCCCAGAACTGGGTGGCGTTGAAGAGGGCGTTGAGCACGGTGGGGCTGTTGCGCGTCACCTTCTGCTGCTTGACGCCCTCCGACAGCGGCTTGCCGTCGGTGAAGCCCAGCTCCGGCTCATGGCACGTCATGCACGCCACGGTGTTGTCCACCGACAGGCGCTTGTCGCGAAAGAGCTTCTCCCCCAGCGCCACCCGCTCCGGCGTGGGCTCCAGGCCCTTGGGCACCGACAGCCGCCACAGCGTCGCGGAAACGCCCGGTGGAAGCGGCGGAGGTGTGGAGGAGGCCTGCTGCGAAGGCGGAGACGCTGCCAGTCCCACACCGGAGTTGAGCACCACGGCGAGCACCGTGACGACGCCCGAAGGCAGCCGCATGACACCCCTCCCACCCGTTCTCTGGAGCCGCCGCGGGACATCCGCCCGGGTCCGAGGCCGGAAGGCGCATTTCACGCAACTCCCGCCAACCCTGCAACTGTCTCTAGGTCGCCGGGGAGGGGAAAGTGTCTGGGATTGGAATGTCAGACGTCACAGGCCGCCAGCCGTGAGAAGCAAGCCACGCGTGGGCTTCATCTTTCCGTCCGTGCGCGACAAGGAAGTCCACGCGGTCACCGGCGACGGGGATGGCGGTCTCGTCAAAGAGGACGGTGCCTGAGTCACGCTCCAGCACGAGCGGGACGAGCGCCTCCTCCAGGGTGCCGGTGGCGGAGGGCAGGATGGCCGCCACCTGCGGGGCCTCCAGGCGCCAGGACTCGCGCGACACGGCCCCCTGTTCACAGCGGGCCACCCAGGCGTCCAGGTCGCGCTCCGCGCCGAAGAGGATGTGACCGCCTGTGGAGCTCACGGTGTCGGTGCTCACGCCGACGTGGCCCCGGTGCAGGGCGGTGTAGCTGCGGGCGGTGCGCAGGAGGGCGCGTATGCGCTCGGCGAAGAGGAGGTTGACGCCCTCGTTGTGGGTGAGGCCCACGAAGCCCTGGCGGCCTTCGGGCTCGGCACGCAAAAGCGTGCGTTCGTCCAGGCCGTTGCCGAAGAGGACGCGGAAGCCCTCCTGCTGCGCGCGCTTCAACGTGGCGTCGCTGGAGTCCACGAGCAGCACGGGCTCCTCGCGCGCCTGGAGCGCATGCGCCACCTGCCGCGCGAGCGCGTTGGCGCCCAGGAGGACGTAGCCCTTCGGCACCACGCGGCGCACGCCCAAGAGCCCCGCCACGACTCCGCCGGACAGGCCCTGCACCACCACCGTCACGCCGATGACCAGGAACACCAGCGCGCGCAGGGCCTGGCCCTCCTCCACACCCTGGGCGCCCAGGCGCGTGGCGAACAGCGACGCCACGGCGGCGGCGACGATGCCGCGCGGCCCCAGCCACGCGATGAAGGCCTTCTCGTTGCGGGACAGCCCGGAGCCGGTGGTGGAGATGGCGACGGCCACGGGCCGCACCACCAGCATCAGCACGAGCACGGTGACGAGCCCGCGCCAGCCCAGCGCCGTCACCTGGGACAGCCGCATGTCCGCGGCCAGCAGGATGAAGAGCATGCCCAGGAGCATCAGCGTGAGCTGTTCCTTGAAGGCGAGCACCTCCCGGCGGGCGGGCACCTTGCCGTTGCCCACCACGAGGCCCGCGGCGATGGCGGCCAGCACGCCGCTCTCCGGCGCGAGCGCGTTGCTCACCTGGAAGGCGCCCAGCACCAGGGCCAGGGCGAAGACGTTGGTCATGTCCTCCGGCACCCAGGAGGACTTGCGCAGCCCCACGGTGATGAGGAGCCCCGTGACGCCGCCCACCGCGAGCCCCACGCCCCAGCGCGAGCCCAGCGCGCTCACCAGCAGCCACGGCCCCTCCTCCGCGTGCAGCGCCATGTCCAGCGCGACCACCGCGATGATGGCGCCCACGGCGTCCACGAAGATGCCCTCGGCCTCCAGCACGGTGGAGACGCGGTGGGTGACGCGCACGCGGCGCAGGAGCGGCGTGATGACGGTGGGGCCGGTGACCATGACCAGGGTGCCGAACAGGGCGGACACCTTCCAGTCCCAGCCCATGAGGGCGCGCGCGGCCAGGGTGCCGCCCACGGCCGTGACGCCAGCCCCCAGCGTGACGAGCCGCTGGATGGAGCGGGCCTCGCGGCGCAGCTTGCGCACGTCCAGGCTCATGGCGCCCTCGAAGAGGATGACGGACACGGAGAAGCCCACCACCGTCTGGAGCGCGGGGCCCAGGGACGCGGGCCGGACCCAGCCCAGGGCCTCCGGCCCCAGGAGCACACCCGAGGACAGCAGCACGACGATGCCGGGCACGCTCAGGTGCCGGGCCACGAGCTGCGCCAGGATGCCCGCGACGAGCGACAGGCCCAGCGTCAGCGATGGATTGTCAAAGGAAGGAGACGCCATGGATGGGGGCGCGCACCGTAGCCGCTCATCCATGGCGCGCGACGCCGTCTCCCAGGCGAGGGTTGGCCGGGAGACGGAGCCCACGGCTCCGCTTCAGCGGACCTGTCCGCTGGGATTCGCGATGCCCGCGCTCTTCAGCGTGGAGAGCAGGGAGCTCTGCCCGCTCGTGAGGATGACGGGAACGTCCTGGTCCCCGAAGCGGACGGTGCCCCTCCCCGCGGTGCCGCCCCGCTGAGCGCCGGGGATGCCCATCAGCGTGTCGAAGCTGGACTGGGACGTGACCACCATTCCCTTGAGGTTCCCCTGGAGGGGGACCTTCTCCCAGTGCAGCTGCTCGTTGTTCGCCTGGACGGCCTTGCCGCTCACGGTGTCGTTGAAGGCGCTGTTGCGGCCCGACTCGGTCTGGCGGCTCCAGAGCGGAGCGCGGCCGAGGGGGTCGTTCTTGGGGAGGCCCGCTTGATGGGCGGCGGTCGAGCCCGGGACCTTGCCCATGTTGTCCGTGGAGCCGGCCCGCCAGCCGTGGTCGGGGTTCGCCAGCACGGCGGGGCTGAGGATCATCTGCACCTTGCGGTCATTGCTTCCCACGCCGCTGCCCTGGGCCTTCCAGGCGGTCTGCTCGGTTCCCACCGCGCGCGTGTAGACGGCCAACGCTCCGCCGCCATTCTTGTCCGCGTCCCGCGAGTAGTTGCCTTCCTTGCCCAGCCGGCTGTAGGCGGAGTTGAGCTGGCCCTGCTGGAGGGCGCCCTGCACGTGCTCCGGGGAGATGCCGTGGGTGAGGCAGGCGGCATTGTCCAGCTTGAGGGCCGTCTGGCGGCGGCCCGCGGGCAACGGGGCCATCGGTGGGCAGGGGCCCTGCGGATACCGGACGCCCGTGTTGGAGCTGCCCGCGGCCTGCGTGGAGCTGGTGGCCGGACTGTTGAAGGTGCTGACACCCTGATGGGACTGGAGCGCGGACTGGGTGCGGTTGGGCTGGGTGCTGTCCCGGGGCGGACGGGGCCCGTCCTGGCGGGGTTTGTAGTGAGCATTGGCCGGCGTGTTGACCGGCTTGGGGATCTTGCTCTGATTCGCGACGTTCGAGAGATTGGGAAGCGTCGTCGGAGGGGTCGCGGGGGAACGAGCCCCCTCCGGGCGGGCCTTGAAGGAAGTGCTGACAGGCTTGGGAATCCGGCTCATGGCGGCGGTGCTCCAATCTCCAGTGGGGGTGCCTGGAATTGAGGCCATTCTATTACATGACAATTCCATACGCGCCAGAATGTCTGATGAAGGCGGAGAGGGATTGCCCGTCTCCGCCACGGGCACGGCCCCGGGGAACGAAGCGAAGCCAACGCCCTCCGTCCTGTTTGGGACAGAAGGCCGGGCCGTATGCTTCGCGGGCAGCCTGAGACAAGGACCATGCGATGGCCGGCTTCTGCTCGATACACAAGGGATTCTACCCGGGGGCGTCCTGTAACAAGTGCGCCTCGGGGACAACGACCTCCGAGGAAGCCTCGCCTGGCGTGACGGTGCCCACGTCCCCGGTCATGGCCCGGCCCAAGGCCCAGTTCTCCATTCCCGTCGTGCCCCCACCGCAGCCGGTGACACAGAACGTGGTGAAGCTGACGCCCACGCCCCCGACGGTCACGGGCAGCCCTCCGTCCAAGCTCATCACGTCACCGGCCCTCAAGGTCGTCACGCAGTCTCCGTCCTCCCTTCCGCCGAAGGTCGAGCCGAAACCGCCGACGCCGGTCCCCATGGTGAACAAGATCTCCGCGTCGGTGGAGCTGGCGGGGTCGTCGCAGCCGGCGCTCCCGACGGAGACGAACAAGTCCTCCGCGGTGCCCAAGGAGCAGATGGACGCCTTCATCGACGGGCTGGTCTCGCTGCGGCCCGAGGTGGGCTTCCCGCTCTTCAGCATCTGCGACAACAACAGCTTCCACACCACGGGCTACCTGTGGGGTTTCTATGCCGTGAAGGCCCTGAAGGCGCGTGGCAAGCTGGACGGCCCCGTCGTCATCCTCAACTTCGACAGCCATTCCGACGCGGGCTCGCAGTCCGCCCGGTTCGTCGCCAGCGACCGCTGGGGCGGAATGCTGGTGAACGCCATCAAGGCGGAGGGCGTGCCCGGCGGCTACCTGTCCACGTTCAATCACATCCAGGGCAAGGGCAACCACTTCGTCTGCGCGGGCGGCACGGTCGGCTCGGCGCCCGCGAAGCCCACCATCAGCGCGGAGGTCCTGGCCATCCCCAACATGGTGGACCGTGAGGCCCGGCTGCGGGAGATCTTCAGCGAGTTCTGGAAGCAGGTGAAGGACCACTTCGGCGCGCCCATCAAGTACGTCTTCTTCACCATCGACCGGGACGTGCTCCGCAACAGCTTCACGCAGTGGGGCGACGGCGCCATCAACGGTCCCACGGACCTGATTCCCTACCTGCGCGCCGCGCTGGGGCCCCTGCTCGTGGGGACCGAGTCCCAGCCCGCGACCGCGAAGCTCATCGGCTTCGACATCACGGGGATGCCGGAGACGCGCCAGCGCATCGACGGGCGCAAGCCCGCGGACGGCTTCGAGAGCCCGGCCAAGGTCTGGGACGACATGCGCGCGGAGCTGACCTCCATGCGCGAGTTCGCCGCCACGCTGCCCACGCTCGACAGCGCGCCCCTGAACAACCTCATCTTCTTCAGCGGAAGCGTCAGCTACACCGCCACCGCCGCGTTCCAGTCGCTGCCCCTGGAGACCGCGGACTGCTCCGACTACGTGAGCACCCTCTCCACCCTGCTCAAGGGCCCGGTGGCGAAGGACCCCTGGACGTACCTGCTGTGCCGGCAGCGTCCGCCCATCTACAACCATGGCTGGAAGCCGTTCTCGCTCTACCGGGTCGTCAACGGCGTCACGCCCGCGAAGCGCGGCCCCATCATGACCCAGCTGGGAGACCCCACACCGGTGGGAGGCTTCGCCTGCACGGCGTCGGTGACGGACGCCAACCTCATGAGCCCGGACAAGGTGGTGCTCGTCGCGGACATGGTCGAGAAGCGGGGCGCGTTCGCGGAGTACCACCCGGACGTCCAGTAGGCCCGGGTCAGGCCTCGGCCTGGCTCGCGATGGCGACGAGCGCTCCGACGAGGTTCTCCACCTCCCAGTCGATGGCGAACGCCGCGGCCTGCACCCGCGCGGCGTCCGGGGCGCCGCCGGTGAGCAGGGTCCGGGCACGGCGGAGGGCCGCCGCCAGCCCGTGCGCCTCCAGCAGGTGCAGGGTCCCCGTGATGCCCTCGCACGCGCGCTCGTACTCGTCGGGGGCGCCCTTCTTCAGCGCCGCCGTGAGCGTCGGCCGGGCGTGCTCCAGCGCCTGGACGGAGGAGCGGGCCATCGCCGCGCTCGCCTGCGCATCTCCCGCCGCCCACTGCTGGAGCTTCGTGAAGCTGAAGTCAGGCGCCAGGACCAGCGAGTCCGCGGCGGTCTCGGGAGCGCGGGGGGCCGCTTCTGGCGGAGGCGTGTTCGTCTCGGGGAGTTCGCGTGAAGTGCACCGCGCCATCTTCCGGAACAGGACGCCCTCGTCGAAGGGCTTGCCGATGAAGTCCGTGAACCCCGACGCCAGGACCTTGCTCTCCTGCCAGGCTCGCGTGGAGGCCGAGATGGCGATGATGGGAATCTTGCGGAGCCGCTCGTCCGGGAGCTGCCGGATGGCCTTCAGTGCGTCGTAGCCATCCAGCACCGGCATGTGCAGGTCCATGAGGACCAGCTCGTAGTTCCCCTGCTTGAGGCGCTCCACCGCCTCGTGCCCGTTCCTGACGGCCTCGAACGCAATCCCCCAGTGCTCGAACCAGCGGGCGAGCACATAGGTGTTGACCTCGTTGTCCTCGACCACGAGCACCTTCAGGCCCCGCAGGGCCTGCGCGGAGGACGCGTCGCCGGGCGCCGCGCCGACGGTGCCCCCCGCCACGGCCCTCAGGCGCAGGTCGAAGGCGAAGCGGGTCCCCTTTCCCACCTCGCTCTGCACGACCATCTTGCTGCCATGCAGCTCCACCAGCTTCCGGCTGATGGAGAGGCCCAGCCCCGTCCCGCCGTACTTCATGCCGATGTCGTAGTTCGCCTGCGTGTACTCCTCGAAGATGGCGGCCAGGCGGTCCGGCGAGATGCCGATGCCCGTGTCGCTCACCTGGAAGGCCAGGGCACACGCGTCGCCGTCCCGGGACTGGAGGGCCACGCTGACCTTGACCCCGCCCTTCTCCGTGAACTTGAGGGCGTTGCTCACGAGGTTCGTGAGGATCTGCCCCAGCTTGACGGGGTCTCCCAGGAGGCAGGCCGGGAGCCGCTCGTCGATGTCCATCTCGAGCCGCAGCCGCTTCTCCTCGGCCCGGGCGGCCTGACCGTTCAGGATGTCGCCCAGCAGCTCCCGCAGGGAGAACTCGCGCTGCTCCAGCGAGAGCTTGCCTGCTTCGATCTTGCTCCAGTCCAGGATGTCGTTGACCAGCGCGAGCAGGTTGCCGGACGCGGAGCCGAGGATGCGCAGGTACTTCGACTGCTTGTCGGAGAGCGGCGTCATCCCCAACAGCCGCGTGGCGGCGGTGATGGCGTTGAGGGGGTTGCGGATCTCATGGCTGAGGGTGGCCAGCAGCGTCGCCTTGGCCTGGGCCAGCTGTTCGGCCTTCCGGCGGGCCATCAGCAGCTCGCGCTCGTAGCGCTTGCGATCCGTCATGTTGAAGAGCGTCGTCCGGACGGACCGCGGTCTTCCGAGCGCGTCTCGCTGCTGCACGGAGTTGATCAACGCGGGCAGCGGACGGCCGTCGGCGCGGACGAGGTCCAGCGAGAGCTCGTGGACGAAGCCCTGCATCTGGAGCAGCGGGGCGTAGTGGGTCTCGTGGAAGATGCGGCCCGCGACCGTGAGCAGCTCCACGAACCGCTTGCCGCCGAGCAGGGCCTCCCTGGAATAGCCCGTCCAGCTCAGGAAGGTCTGGTTGACCTTGATGATGCGCCCCTCCGGGCTCGTGGAGAGGTAGCCACACGGAGCGTTTTCATAGAGGTCTTCCGCCGAGTCCTCGGCAGGGTCTTGCTCCGGCTCCGTGTCGGCGTGGCCTTGCATCATCCCCTTGCGTAGCCCAGGAAGGGCTTCATCGCAGCGACCGTTTCTTCCGGAGCGCTCAGGTTCGGGCAGTGTCCGGTCGCCTTGAGGAGGACCATCTGCCCCGCGGGCAGCTTCCGGCGGACGTACTCCCCCACCGCTTCCCCCGCGATGACGTCGTTCGAGCACTGGAGCACGAGCGAGGGCGTCCGGACCTTCGGCAGCTCGGCCCGGTGGTCGGAGAGGAAGGTCACCTTCGCGAAGTGCTTCGCGATGTCGGGATCCGTGCGGCAGAAGCTGTTGGTGAGCTCCGTGCCCAGCTCGGGCCGGTCCGGGTTGCCCATGATGACGGGCGCCATCGAGTTGGACCAGCCCAGGTAGTTGTCGTCGAGCGACTCCACCAGCTGGAGGATGTCCTCGCGCGAGAAGCCCCCCATGTAGTCGCCGTCGTTGATGTAACAGGGCGAGGGGCCGATGAGCACGAGCTTGTCGAAGCGCTCCGGCTCCTTGATGGCCGCCAGCACGCCCACCATCGCGCTCACCGAGTGACCGACGAAGACCACCCGCTCGAGCCTCAGCTCGCGGCAGATCTCCAGGACGTCATCGGCGTAGCCCTCCAGCGTGCCGTAACGGTTGCGGTCATAGGCCAGGATGTCCGAGTTGCCGGCCCCCACGGCGTCGAAGAGCACGGTGCGGTAGTCCCGCTCGAACGAGGGGGCGACGAAGCGCCACATGTTCTGGTCGCAGCCGAAGCCATGGGAGAACACCATGGGCTGCGCCCCCTGCCCCTTCACCTTGACGTTGTTCCGGGCGAGCACGTTCACATGAGGCTCCGTTGCGGAAGGAAAGCTTCAGGACAGCCGTAAGACCCTGAGGACCGACAGTCAACCCAGGAAGAAGTGACGAAGCCCCCTCGCTCTGGCTCAATTCCTTCCTGGGGGAAGAGTCCAGCCCTGACAGCATCCGTCACCGAGGGCCCGAAGGGCCTCAAGGCTCGGGGACGCGCAGGTCGCGGGAGCGCAGCAGCATGGCGGACGCGGTGGCGGGGGCGAGCACCGACGCGATGATGATGCTCCAGTCCCACGCGCCCCGCGCCCGGACGGCGTTGAAGCTGACGGCCTGAATCAATGTCAGACAGGCATCCGCGGTGGTGAGCCGTCCCAGCAGCGTGGCCAGCCCGTCGCGCCAGCGGCGCAGCAGCAGCAGCAGGCCCGCGATGAGCGCCACGTCGAACGCCACCCAGCCGTGCTGCACCCACGGCGAGGGGAACCAGTGCGCGCTCATGGGCAGCGCGAGCAGCACCGTCCACGGCACCAGCAGCGCGGTCAGCGTGCGCACGAAGAAGCGCGGTCGGCGCAGCAGCGTCACCAGCCCGAAGCGCACCAGGCTGCCCCGCGCGAAGGCCCGGAGCGCGTCGTAGATGGCCCACGTCACCGGTTCGTCCTTCGGGTGGGACAGATAGAGGGGCACCCAGGAATCAGGACGGAACTTGGCCTTGAAGGAGCGCAGGCCCTCGAAGTCGAACAGCGGGCGCCCCGCGCTGCGCGCGAACTTGAGCCACGGCCGCACCGGCCCCGCGAGCGGCGCCAGCCCCAGCGTCACGTACCGGCGCCCGTTCACCGCGGCGGCGCGCATCGCGGCGTCCACCAGCGTCTCCGCGGTGCCGTTGGGCGCGGTGGGTTCACGCAAGAGGTCCTGGAGGAACCAGCCGTCGCGCGCGTACACGGGCGTCACCGACAGGAAGCCCACCACGCGGCCCTCCACCTCCGCCACGAAGGCGCGGCGCTCGCGGGCGAAGGCGCCAGGGGCCAGCCCCACCAGGAAGCCCATGGTCGCCATGCGGCGCGACGCGAGCCAGTGCTCGGCCAGCACCTCCACCGCCGCGCGCAGCGGGTGGCCTTCGGTCTCCATCACCTCCGCGGGCACCTCGCGCACGCGCACGCCGTGGGAGCGCGCGCGGCGGAGCTGTTCGCGCAGGCTGCGGCTGCCCTTCACCACCGCGTCCCAGTTGGCCGGGTCCCACACCGGCTGCTCGCCGATGGGCAGCTCCTCGAACGGGACGAGTTGAGAGAAGCGCGCCTCCGTGGCGAAGAAGTTCACGCGCCGGCCCGCGCTCCGGGCCGCCCGGTGGAAGGCCTCCACCACGTCGCGCACGCGCTCCGGCGCCGCGATGGGGCCGCCTCCCGCCACCCATGCGCCGCCCGTGTCCACGTAGGCGATGCACCCGTCCCCTTCCGGCGCGAACCAGTACTGGAAGCCCGGCTGGAGCACCTGGAAAGACGTCGCGTTCCAGCCGTGGCGCTTGAGCAGTGCCAGCACCCGCTCGCGCGCGTCGCCTGCGGTGTCCTGGTGGGGGTCGGCCATGGTGTTGGCGCTCAAACTACGTCCCGCCGGGATGCCCCGCCAGCCAAAGCCACCCGAGGGAACGGGGCCCTTCCCGGACGGACCGTATGGAAGTGCCCCCTCCCCGGGAGGAGTGCGCGGGGGAATGGATCCAATCCGGCCGGTTCGCCACACTACGGGAAGCCGTCCCCCGCGTTCTTTCCGGAGCCGTGAGCCGTGCCCCCACCCCGCCATCCCATCCCGTCCACCGGGTTGCTCATCGCCTTGCTCCTGCTGCCGGCCGCGGCCTTCGCGCAGGTGCGCACCAACGTCGCGCGGCTGCTGACTTCAGACGCGGCGGAGGTCATCGACGCGCCGGTGGTGGGGCTCCAGCGCACGGCGCTGCCGCTGTTCGCCGGGCTGTCGGTGGACACGTCGCTGTACGCGGACGCGCTGCTCGCGCCGAACCTGGGGCTGCGGTGGGCGGTGGCTGGAGGGCCGCACCGGGTGGCGCTGGGCGCGCGCTACACGCACTTCGTGGGCGCGTCGGCGTACTCCAGCCGCGTGGAGTCGCGCGAGCCCGCGATCCAAAGCTTCACGCCGGAGCTGTCCGGCCCGGCCTTCTATGCCGTGTATGGCCTGTCGCTGGGGCCGGTGCTGGTGCAGGGCGAGGCGCGCTATGCGCGGTACGACTCCGACTACCTGGCCTTCACCGGCGCGGTGGCGTGGAACCTCACCGGGGCGTGGTCGCTCATCGCGGAAGGGGGCATGCGCGTGAAGGGCGGCGCGAAGCTCAAGGCCGCCGCGGGCGTGCGCTACGGCGGCGAGCACTTCGGCATGGCGCTGGGCGCGGCCTACGTGGACCTGAGCGACCCGGCGCTCCCGGGGCAGGACCTGCCGGTGCTGCCCACCTTCGACCTGTCCTGGAGCTTCCGATGATGCGGCGTTTCATCCTGTGCGCGGCCGGGGTGCTGCTGGCGTCGTGCTCGGCGGAGATCAACGTGGAGACGGCACCGTTCACCCAGACGGTGCCGGTGACGTCGGTGCTGGCGCCGGTGTACGCGGAGGTGGCGCTGGACCTGCCGGAGGAGACGCGGGACCTGTCGGTCGTCACCGTCAACACGGTGCAGGCCGCGCTCACGGTGGCCAATCCCTCCCAGGTCCTCACGCTGGAGCTGAGCGCGCGGCTGTCCTTCACGGGGCAGGCGGAGCCGGGCACGCCCAAGACGTACACGGAGGCCAACCTGCCGCCGTACTACGCGGCGTCGACGCTGCTGCTGGCGCCGCGCGCGTTCGCGCCCAACAGCCGCACGCCGCTCACCGTGGACAGCCCCGCGCTGAAGCAGGCCCTGGGCCGGCAGCGCGTGTGGCTCATCGTGGAGAACACCGTCACGCGGACCAGCGGCCTGCCCACGGGCGGGCTGCCGGTGAACATCGTGCTGGAGAACATCGTGTTCAGCGCCAACGTCACCAAGACCTTCCCGGGGCTGGGCGGGGCACTGGAAGTCGGCGGGCTTTAGGGCCGGCGGGAGTACCGCATCGGCCTGGACGTTCAGGGACCGTCGTCCTCCGCGTCATCCGCGCCGCCGTCGTCCGCGGGGGCGCGGCCGAGCAGCCGGTCCACCTCCGCGTGCGCGCCTTCCGCCTGGGCCGCGCTGATGCGCTTGTAGACCTTGAGCGCATCCACCACGCGGTGCGCGTGCTTCCACAGCGCGCGCGAACCGCTGGCCGGCGAGCGCTTGCGCGGGGACGGCAGCATCGCGGCGAGCACCGCGCCCTGCGCCACGGAGAGCTGGGACGCGGACACGCCGAAGTGCTCGCGCGCCGCCGCCTCAATCCCATACACGCCGTTCCCCCACTCCACCACGTTGAGGTACAGCGTGAGGATGCGCTGCTTCGTCAGCGCGTCCTCCAGCCGGTGCGCGAGCATCAGCTCCTTCAGCTTGCGCAACAGGCTGCGGTCCGTGGACAGCCAGAGGTTCTTCGCCAGCTGCTGCGTGAGCGTGGACGCCCCCCGCCCCAGCTTCCCC
>NZ_RAVW01000026.1 GCF_003611585.1 Corallococcus exercitus
TGTTAGTTCCACATTTCATTCTCTTACTTATTCAGAGAGCTAGTCTCTCGTTCCAATAGCCTTAGCGTCGGCGGCGACAGATGCGTAAAAGAAACAGAAATGCTGGAAAGGAGGGGACGACGGTGGGCGTGAGGCGCAAGCAAGCGGGAAAGTCGGGCCAGCCTCCTACGGTGCTGCTGGTGGAGCCGCGTGCGGAGGACCTGGAGCGCACCCGGGCGCTCCTGGGCGAGGCGGGCTTCCGCGTGGTTCCCCTGACGCGCTTCGACGCGGCGGTGCCCCTCTTCGAGGTGATCCGCCCGGACGCGGTGCTGCTGGCCGCGCAGCCGCCTGACTACGCGGCGGTGCAGACGGCGCGGCGCCTGCGCCAGGTGGGCCGCGGCACGGTGCCGATGATGTACCTGGTGGATTCGCACGACCGGGACGCGTGGCGCTTCTGCGTGGAGAAGGGGCAGTGCGTGGACGTGGTGCCGCGCGCGGTGGACGGCGCGGAGCTGTCCATGAAGCTGCACGCGCAGATGCGGCTGAAGCAGTCGGTGGAGCGCGCGGCGGCCGGTGAAGAGGCCGGCACGGCGCTGGCGCTGCATGATCCGGTGACGGGGCTCTACAACCGGCCGTTCCTGCTGGCCCTCATCGGGCTGGAGGCCCGGCGGACGGAGCGCTACGGCGGGACGTTCTCGGTGGTGGCGGCGGAGGTGACGGGGTGGAGCGCGCTTCGAAAGGAGCACGGCAAGGGCATGGCGGAGCGGCTGCTCGTCTACAGCGCGGTGGTGCTGGGACAGACGGTGCGCGAGGCCGACGCGGTGGCGCGGGTGGGCGACAGTCAGTTCGCCATGCTGCTGCCGGGCACGCCCGCGGAGGCGATGCCGGAGGTGGTGGCGCGGGTGGAGGCGCGGTTCGAGGCCGCCCGTTTCCAGATGGAGGGTCGCGTGGTGCGCACGGGGCTGGAGCTGGGGGCGGTGAGCTTCCCGGACACGGTGGGGGCTCCCACCCAGCTGCTGGGCGCGGCACTGCAGACCTTGAGGCGTACACGCGAGCTTCGGCGGGCAGCCGGTCCGGCCCGCTTGATGTCGGTTTGATTCAGTTCACGAGGGTTTGATGCACAGGGCGAGCGGAGGCGTGGGGATGGATCGGATCGCGGTGCTGGTGGTCGATGATGAGGAGTCGGTGCGCACGTTCCTGTCCGAGCTCTTGGGCAGCTCGGGGTATCAGGTGCGCTGTGCGTCGAGCGGTTCGCAGGCGCTGGAGATGCTCTCCGGTGGCTCGTTCGACGCGGTGCTCCTGGACGTGGTGATGCCGGAGATGAGTGGCCTGGAGGTGCTGCGCCGCTACCGGAGCACGGGTGGCACGGCCCCGGTCATCGTGTTGAGCGCGCTGTCGGGCGCGGACGACGCGGTGCGCGCCCTGAAGATGGGCGCGTCCGACTATCTGGCGAAGCCCTTTGGCAACGACGAGCTGCAGGACGTGCTCGCGCGCGCCCTGGGGACCCGCGTGCCGGAGCGCCAGGCGACCGCGCCCGCGCCCCGCGTGGTGCTGACGCCCGCGGAGGCCGCGGCGGAGGCCCGCGTGCTCATCTCCACGTCGCCGTCCATGCGCCGCGCGCGTGCGCTGGTGGAGCGCATCGCGGACACGGACGTTCCGGTACTGCTGCTGGGTGAGTCCGGTACGGGCAAGGAAGTGATTGCCCGTGAGATCCACGCGCGCAGCCAGCGCCATGGCCGGCCGTTCATCAAGGTGAACTGCGCGGCGCTGCCGGGTGAACTGCTGGAGAGCGAGCTGTTCGGCCACGAGCGCGGCGCCTTCACGGGCGCCACGGCGGAGAAGCCGGGCAAGTTCGAGCTGGCGGATCAGGGCACCATCTTCCTGGACGAGATTGGCGAGATGGCCATCCGCCTCCAGGCGAAGCTGCTCCAGGTGCTGCAGGACGAGGAGTTCTTCCGCGTCGGTGGCAAGAAGAGCGTCCGCGTGGACAGCCGCGTGGTGGTGGCGACGAACCGCGACCTGGAGAAGGAGATCGCGCTCGGCAACTTCCGCGAGGACCTCTACTACCGCCTCAACGTGGTGGCCATCCGCCTGCCGCCCCTGCGCGAGCGCCGCGAGGACGTGGTCCCGCTCACCGACCACTTCCTGAAGAAGTACGGCAAGGGCTTCATGACGAATGTGTCCGAGCTGCCCTCCGAGGTGCTCCACGCGTTCACCGACTACGAGTGGCCGGGCAACGTGCGCGAGCTGGAGAACATGGTCCGCCGGCTGTGCGTGCTGAAGGACCCGACCCTGGTGCTGGATGAAATCCACGCCGGTGGCCGTACTCCGGCGAGCGCCCCGTCGCTGCCCACGTCGTTCGGGGGCGGGGACGAGTTCATCCCGCCGCCGTCGCGCCACATGGACGAGTCCGCCCGCGTCTTCGCGGCCCCGCCTGTCTCGCATGCGGCGGTGTCGAACTCCGGCGTGCAGGTGCTGGAGATGCCCTCGCGCGGCGTGATGATGACGCCGGCCCCGGTGGCGGAGGCCTCGCCGTTCAACGCGGTGACGCCGCAGCGCTACGCGAACCCGTTCGACGCGCCGCAGCCTCCGCCCCCGCCGCCTCCGGCCGGGGAGCTGTCGCTCAAGGACATCGGCAAGCGCGCGGCGATGCTCGCGGAGCGCGAGGCCATCCTCGCGATGCTCCAGCGCACCGCCTGGAACAAGCGCCGCGCCGCCGGCAAGCTGCGCATCAGCTACAAGGCGCTGCTCTACAAGATCAAGGAGTGCGGCATCATCGACCCTCGCGCGAGCGCGGAGTTCTAAGCCAGCCTTGAAGACGTGAGACGACGGCCCTTCTTCCGGATGACGGAAGGAGGGCCGTTCACTTTGGGGCCGGGCCTTGCGCGCAGCGGCCGTTGCCCGGTATCGCGGAGGGCATGACGGCTCCGCTCCTCCTGCTCGGCTGTGGCTACACGCTCACGCGGTTCGCGCTGACGGAGGCCCGCGCGGGCCGAGAAGTGCTGGCCACGACCCGGGATGCCTCCCGCCGCGAGGTGCTGGAGGGCGCGGGCGTCCGGGTGGTGTCGCTGGAGGATGCGCTGTCACGGGCCACCGGCGCGCACGTCGTGGACTCCATTCCTCCGGACGCCGGGTTGGATGCCCACCTCGCGCAGGCGCTGTCCCAAGCGCGTCCGTCCCGGTGCGTCTACCTGTCATCCACGGGCGTCTATGGCTCCGCTCGCGGGCACGTGGACGAGTCCACGCCGGTCGACACGACTTCGGCGACCTCCCGCGCGCGGCTGGAGGCGGAGGCCCTCTTCCTTCCGTTGGGCGCGAGCGTCCTGCGCATCGCGGGCATCTACGGCCCGGGGCGCGGCACGTCCGGACGGCTGAAGGCGGGCACGCTGCGCATCCCGGAGTCGGGTGGGGGCCGGCTGTCGCGCATCCACGTGGACGACCTGGTGGAGGCGGTGCGCGTGGTGCTCGAGCGCGGCGCTCCGGGCCAGGTGTACTGCGCGGCCGATCGCCGGCCCGCGACGCAGGAGGAGACGGCCTCCTGGCTCTGCCAGCACCTGGGCCTCCCCATGCCGCCACGCGTGCCCTTGGAGTCGCTGCACGAGTCCCTGCGCGGCGACCGCGCCATCAGCGCCGCGAAGCTGGAGGCCCTGGGCTGGACGCCGCGTTACCCGGACTTCACCACCGGCTTCCTTGCCGCGATGGAGGAAGAAGCGCGCGGCTCAGCCCTGCCCGGGTGATTCCGACCGGAGGATCTGCTGCAGGTCGAGCTCCGACCAGTCCAGCTCCTGCTCCACCTGTTGGAACGCCGCGTCCCCGATGGTGCCGTCCGCCCGGAGGTCCGCCAGACGCTTGCGCCCCGCCGCCATCGCGGAGCGCACCATGTCCGCGTCCGCGGTGGGCGGTCCCCAGGGGGAGCTGGGGCCTGCCTGCGTCCCCGTGCTCGAGAGGGAATGCTCGTCCAGGAGCTGCCGCGCGCGCCGCAGCTGCAGCTCGTACCTCCGCCGGACCAGGGTCGCCATCTCCGTCGTGCCCGGAGCTTCCTGCGCGGCTTCCAGCCCCGCGCGCAGTGTCTCCACCCGGGCGAACCGCACCTCGTGGTCCACCTCGTCGTCGTCTTCCAGCTTCAGCCGCGTCATCAGGGGCCGCAGCGTCATGCCCTGCACCACGAGCGTCCCCAGCACCACCGAGAAGGAGGTGAAGAGGATGAGGTCCCGGTAGGGAAAGGCCGCGACACCGTCATGCCCCGTGGGCAGTGCCAGCGCCGCCGCGAGCGTCACGATGCCCCGCATCCCGCACCAGCCCACCAGCACCGCCGCGCCGGATGAGAGCGTGACGGGAGTGGCCTTCGACTTGCGCTGCCTCCAGCGGGTGAACGCCCCCGCGCCCATCACCCAGGCGAAGCGCGCGAGGATGGCCGCGCCCGTCACGACGCCCGCGATCGCCCCGTACTCCAGCCACGTCTCCCGGTCGAAGCGCGCGACGATGGTCTTCAGCTGGAAGCCCACGAGCACGAAGGCCAGCACGTTCAACACGAACGTCGCCACCTCCCACACCGCGTAGGACGGGATGCGGATCCGCGCGGGCGTCATCGTGGAGGCCGTCCGGGAGATGGTCATCGCGTAGATGACCGTCGTGAGGATGCCGGACAGGTGCAGCCGTTCGGCGAGGATCCACACCGCGAACGTGCTGCCGAACTGCGTGATGACCGCCGTGGAGACGTCCTCCACGAGGAAGTTGATGCGCAGGCTCACCCACGACAACACGACGCCCAGCAGCACGCTGCCCACCGTGACGATGAGCAGCGTGGGCACCGCGCTCCAGCCCAGCACGCCGCCCGCGGCCATGGTTCCCAGCGCGAGCCGGTAGATGAGCAGGGCGCTGGCGTCGTTGAACAGGCTCTCGCCCTCCAGGATGACGAGCAGCCGGTGCGGGGGCTTGAGCTGCTTCAGCACCGCCGTGGCCGCCGCCGCGTCCGGAGGCGCGACGATGGCGCCCAGCGCGATGGCCGCGGCCCAGGGCATGCCGGGCACCATCCATCGCACCGCCACCGCGACGGCGATGACCGTGAGCACCACCGCGCCCAGGGCGAGCCCCGCCACCGGCCGCCAGTTCGCGCGCAGGTCGCGGGGAGACGCGTCGAACGCCGCGTCCAGCAGCACCGGCGCGACGAACAGGGTGAGCGCCAGCTCCGGATCCAACACCAGCTCCGGGCTTCCCGGCACCAGCGCCAGCACCGCCCCCGCCAGCGCCACCAGCGCGGGGTAGGGCGTGCCGAGCCGCCGGGACAGCGCCGCCAACCCCGCGCCTCCCAGCAACAGCCCGATGACGATCTCGAACACCAGCATGAAGGCCTCGCGGAGGAGTCCACCCGGACGTCCCTTGCGACCTAGCGCAGGAGGGGCGGTCGCGGACAGTGGCGAATTCCGGACGGCGGAAACAGGCGTCCCGTGGGAGGCCGCCTGCGTCATCAGCGGATCGCGATGGATGCCATCAGCCGGGATCGGGGCGCACCTTTGCGGCGCGTGGGCCCCGGGTGTCAGGCTTGCGCCTTTCGGGCCGCTTGGAAGCGCGCGGCCTTGCGAACCCTGCCCGATGGGGGAACCGAAGATGTCCAGGTCGTTGCTGTTCGCGGCGTTCAACGAGGGCGTCCACCGTTCCATGGCCGGCAACCACGAGGCCGCGGTCCAGTCGTTTGATCAGGTCCTGGCCGTGGATCCGCGCCACTTCCCCGCGCTCACCGCGAAGTCCTTCGCCCTCAAGCAGCTGGGGCGCACCGAGGAGGCCCTGAAGGGCTTCCAGCGCGCCATCGAGCTGGATCCGAGCGCGGCCGATCCCCACCGCGAGGCCGCGCTCTGCCAGCTGGAGCTGGGCGAACCGGAAGCCGCTGCCCTCCTGATGGAGCGGGCGGTTCAACTCAACCCCACCCCCGGGTACCGCGAGGCCGCCGCCATCGAGGTCTACCACCTGGGTAACGCGCTGCTGACCCAGGGCCGGCGGCCGGACAAGGCCCGCTACCGCCTGGCCCGTCAGGTCTTCGAACTGGCGCTGGAGCTGTCGCCCGCCTACGTGGAGGCGGCCAAGGCCCTGGCGGACGTCTGGGAGCACCTGGGCGACCCTACCCAGCGGGAGCACTACACCCAGCTGGCGACCCGGCTGCGCCCCGCCTCCTCCTGAGGCCGCTGGCATCAAATTTTTACAAAAGCGGAGGGAAAGGGCGGGGGGCCGGTGTTGAATACCGAGCGGCCCCCCACCAGGAGAACCCTTCGCATGATCGTGATGCTCGAGCCGGATTCCCCGGAATCCGTCGTGAACGCCGTCCTCCAACTTGCTTCGCAGTACGAGGGCGTCACCCCGCGTGCCCACGTGGTCCAGGGCGCCGAGTCCACCATCACGGAGTTGTACCTGCTGGGCTCCACCGCGCAGGTGCCGCTGGAGCCCTTCCAGCAGCTGCCCGGCGTGCGCCAGGTGGTCCGCGTCTCGCAGAAGTACCGCATCATCGGCCGGCACGGCGGTCAGCGCACCACGGCGGGCTTCGAGTACAACGGCGTCACCTTCGATGACCGCTCGGTGAACCTCTTCGCGGGCCTGTGCGCGGTGGACTCGCCGGAGAGCGTGGACGCGATGATGGCGGCGCTCGCCGGCTGCGGCATCACCACCACGCGCATGGGGGCGTACAAGCCGCGCACCAACCCGTACGAGTTCCAGGGCCTGGGCGCGAAGTGCCTTCCCTACGTCTTCGAGTCCGCGGGCAAGCACGGCATCAAGGTCATCGCGATGGAGGTGACGCACCCGCGCCACATCGACGAGATCAACGACGCGCTGAAGAAAGCGGGCAACTCCACGGGCGTGATGCTCCAGGTGGGCACGCGCAACGCGCAGAACTTCGAGCTGCTCAAGGTGATTGGCCAGCAGCGCACCTTCCCGGTGCTCTTCAAGCGCGGCATGGGCATCACGCTGGAGGAGTCCCTCAACGCGTGCGAGTACGTGGCGAGCGAGGGCAACCCCAAGATCGTCTTCTGCCTGCGCGGCGTGAAGACTCACCTGGGCGACCCGCACCGCAACATGGTGGACTTCGCGCACGTGCCGGTGGTGCGCCGCCTCACCCGCATGCCGGTGTGCGTGGACCCCTCGCACGCCATTGGCCGCGCGGAGGCCCCGCCGGACGGGCTGCCGGACATCTTCCACGCGATTGGCCAGGGGCTCATCGCGGGCGCGTCCATGGTGCTGGTGGACTTCCACCCGACGCCGGAGAAGGCGCTGTGCGACGGGCCGCAGGCGCTGCGCCTGGAGCAGCTGGGCGCGCTCCAGCGCTACACGAACATCGTGCGCGCCGCGTACACGGAGGCCGTGCGCAACGGCGATGGGACACAGGCCGGCGCCAAGGCCGCGGCCGTCAGTCGCTGAGCGCGTAGCTGCCCAGCACCCGGAGCGACGTGCACACGCTCCGGGCTTCGCTCAGGGCCGCCTTCACCGGCGCGGAGTCCTCCGCGCCGTCCACGTCCAGGCACCAGCGGTAGTCCCAGGCGCGCACTCCGCCGGGCCGCGCCTCCAGCCGCGCGACGTTCACCCCGTGCGTGGCGAAGGCCGTGAGCACGCCCGCGAGCGCGCCGGGGCCGTCGTCGAGCGTGAGCACCACGGACGTCTTCCACCGCGAGCCCAGGTGGGGCGGCACGGCCGGGCCCACCGCGAGGAAGCGGGTGGCGTTGTCCGCCGAGTCCGCGATGTCCTCCGCCAGCACCGTGAGGCCGTAGAGCTCCGCCGCGGTCCGGCTGGCGATGGCCGCCGTGCCCTCCAGGGCCTCCTGCGCCACGCGCCGCGCGGCCACGGCGGTGTTGGCTTCGGGCACGGGCTGGAGGTGGTGCTTTCGCAGCCAGCCTCCGCATTGCGCCAGCGCCTGAGGATGCGACAGCGCGCGCGTGAGACCTTCCAGCGTGCGGCCCGGCGGCGCGAGCAGGCAGTGGCGCACGCGCAGGCGCAGTTCACCGGCGATGGGCGGGGCGAACTCCAGCAGCAGGTCCACCACCTCCGCCACCGGCCCCGCGAGCGCGCTCTCCATGGGGACGACGCCGCCGTCCACCGTGCCCCGGGCCACGGCCTCGAAGACGTCGCGGAAGGTGGGGCAGGGGATGCGCGTCACCGAGGCGCCGAAGAAGGCGCCCGTGGCCTCGTCGCCGTACGCGCCGCGCTCGCCCTGGAAGGCGATGCGGCGGGGGGCGGCATCAGCCATCGACGGGCTCCGCTCGCGGGTAGGTCCCCAGCACGCGCAGCGACGACGTGAGCGGACGCAGGTCGTCCAGCGCGGCCGTCACCGCGGCGGACGCGGCGTGGCCCTCCACGTCCAGGTAGAAGCGGTATTGCCACGGCGCTCCCGGGATGGGGCGCGACTCCAGCTTGGAGAGGTTCACCCCGCGCTGTGTGAGCCGCTGCAGCACCTGGCCCAGCGCGCCCGGGCGGTGTTCCAGCACGACGAGCAGCGACGTCTTGCACGGCACGTCCGGCGCGAGCGGCGTGGGCTGGCGCCCCACCTCCACGAAGCGCGTGAAGTCCGAACCGGGCTGCAGGTCGCGGGCGAGCACCACGAGCCCGAAGCGGCTGGCCGCGGACTCGCTGGCGATGGCGGCCACCGTGACGTCATTGCGGTCCGCGACCATCTGCGCGGCCACGGCGGTGTCCGGTCCCAGCACGGCGCGGGCCCCAGGCACGTGCGTGCGAAGGAAGTCCTCGCACTGCGCCAGCGCCTGCGGATGGGAGAGCACCTCGCGCAGGTCCTCCAGCTTCGCGCCCTTCACGCCCAGCAGCCGGTGGTCCACCTGGCTCACCACCTCGCCGGTGATGACGGCGTCGCCCGCGGCGAGCACGTCGTAGACCTCGTTCATGCTGCCGGCGGTGGTGTTCTCGATGGGCAGGAGCAGCAGGTCCTGCGCGCCCTGCTTGAGGGCCTCCACGGACTGGCGGGCGGAGTCGAAGCCGGTGAGGAGCACGCCGCCCGGACGGTGGCCATAGCGCTGCCGGGCGGCCAGGTGGCTGTAGGAGCCCTCGACGCCGAGGTAGCCCACGCGCAAGGGCGTGGTGTCCAGCCGGGTCACCAGCGCCTGCTGGCGGGCCACGGACATGTCCAGGATGACGCGGTAGAGGCGCTCGACCTCGTGGGGATCCAGGCCGCGCTCCGCTGCCCGGCCGCGCAGCTTGCGCAGGAGCAGGTCCTCGCGCTGCGGGTCCCGGAAGGGCCAGGCCGTCACCAGCTTGGCGCGCGCCACGTCGTCGGCCAGGGCCATGCGCCGCTGGAGCGCATCGAGGATGTCGTCGTCGATGCGTTCGATTTGCGCCCGCAGGGTCTCCAGGGTGGGGATGTCCGCCATGGCCGGAACATAACAACTCGCTTCGGGGGAGCCGGACTTCTCTGGAGCGCTCGTCACATTGCCGGGCTCCACGTGAAGTCCAGTAAGGAGCAAGCCAACGAAGCCCTTGGGAAGCGGGCGCGCTCCTACCGCGCGCCACGCAACATGAAGGAACCTATCTGCGAGGCCACAAAGAGACTTCACGCCCAGGGTGCTCGTGATTCTGACCGTCTTTATCCCATTCATGGACATGAGGCGTCCGATGCCCATTGTGGCCGTAGTCGATATCGAGCTCTCGTTGCCCATTGGGACCGTACTTCCGTTCCCGTCTTCGTCCGACAATCCATTCTCCAGGTGGCCCCTTGTCGGGCACATCCTTCTCCTTTGAAAGAAGGATGCCCGCCATCCTGGTGGCCAGCACCAGGGGTGAACGCTCAAAGCTTTGGATGAGCTGAGCAAGCAGCCAGCTTCCAAATGCTGCTGTGGGTGGGTTGCTTTGTCCAAAGACAGTGACGACTGGCATCGTGGTGCCGGCCGGGAACGCTGGGATGGGTGCGCCCACAGGCAACGGAACCGGCAGCGGCAACACCATGGGCGACGGAGGAGGGGCGGGCAACGAACGTGGCAAGTCCGTCACTGGATCGGGTTCGCGACCATCTGGGTCAATATACGAATAAGGGTTGTTGTACGCATACGCGTAGCGGTTGAAGTTGACGCCGGTGTTCACATCCATCGTCACCGGGTCGTTGCTTAAGAACCGTCCCGCCACCGGGTCGTAATAGCGCTGCTGCATGTACGTCAGGCCGGTCGTGCTGTCGTTTACGTGCCCCGCGAAGCCAATCGTGGGCTGGGCTCCGGAGTGCGTCAGGCCATACGGCTCGTAGTAGGTGCGGTTCTGGATCGTGCGCGCCGAGTCCGTCCGCGCCACCACGCTGCCCAGGCCATCCGTGTGGATATAGGACACGCCGATGTCCGCAAGGAGCGTGCCGTTCAGGTACACGTACTTGCTCTCCACGGGCGCGGAGCTTCCCACCGTCGTGGTCCCGTAGAGCAGCTGGCCGTCCTGCGTGTAGAGCTGGAGCTGTGTCTGGTTGCTGCCGTCCGTCTTGACGATCTGGATGCGCCGACCCCGTCCGTCGTACGAATACGTCGCCTTCCCGGTGGCGGACGTCATGCGGTTGGCCAGGTCGAACGTATAGGCCTGCCCGCCCCGCTGCGTGATGTTGCCGTTGCCGTCGTAGCCGTAGCTGAAGCTGTACGGCGCCGCATTGCCGGTGACGCTGCTCAGGCGGTTGCGCGCATAGTCGATGTTGTGCGTGCTCGTGCGCGCCGTGGCACCCGCCGTCATCGTGGTCGAGATGATGTTGTCGAGCGCGTCGTTGTTGTACGTGACCGTGCCCCACAGGCCCGGCGCGCTGACGCTGTAGAGGCGGTCCAGCCCGTCATAGGCCATGTTGCGCGTGCTCACGCCCTGCTGCTGATCCGCGATGCCAATGACGTTGCCGTTCTCGTCGTAGCTGTAGACGTCGTTGAGCACGCTGGTGTCGCTGACCTGGCGGGGCAGGCCGCGCGTGTTCTGCATCATCGTGTGAACGAGCCCGTTGGCGTAGACGAACCCGGCGATGGCGCCATTGGGGTGATAGGTGATGTCGTTGGCGTAGTAGCTCACCACGGTCGGCTCCCCCAGGGCGTTGGGGCTGTAGGTGATGGCCGTGCGCGCCGTGTCCGGGTACGTCAACCGGGCCAGCGAGGCGTTGGCGTCGTAGGCGCGGTTGATGAAGTACGTCTTGCCGCCGTAGGTGAGCCGCTCCTCTTCCAGCAGCCGCCTGCGGTTGTAGGTGTTGGTCCAGGCCGCGCCGTTGGACGTGTTCGTCAGAGGAAGGCCGTCCGCCGTATAGGTCTGCGTGATGGACGGGCTGGCGTCTCCGAAGAGCGTGCTCGTCACGCGGTTCAACGCGTCATAGCCATACGTGACCTTCCGGGCCGCTGGGACGCTGGCGCTGTCACAGGTGCTCGTCGACGGCAGGGACAGTCCGGTGGCGCGCCAGGCGACGTTGCCTGCCGCGTCGTACGTCTGCACGGTGGCGCCGGTCTCCGGCTCGATGCTTTTGCACAGGCGCTGGTTGGCGTCATAGGCGTAGGTGCGCGTGGAGAAGACGCCGTCGACGCCGCGCGTGAAACCCGTCGTCTGCCCGAACACGTTGCGCGTGAACGTCGTCGTCAGGCCATACGGCTGGACGATGGTGGCCGGAGCCCCTTCGGAGGGCTGGTCCAGCGCCCAGAAGCGGGTGTCGGTCACCTGATTGCGGGCACTGGTCACGCGCCGCACGAAGCCATCCAGGTACTGGGTGGTGGTCGTCAGGTTGCCCAACTCGCTCGCGAGGGTGAGGCTGGTGACACGGCCCAGCGCATCGTAGGTGGTGCTGGTGCCGGCGGGGTTCTCACTGACGTCGTTGAGGGTGCGTTGCGCGTATGACTCGAAGGTGGGCTTGCCGTTGAAGTCGAAGCGGCGCAGGACCATGCGGCGCGTGCCCGCCTCGTTGGCGGCGTCGAAGGTGCGCGTCAGCTGCGGACGCAGCAGGGCATCCAGGTACGTCACCGTGCGCGCATTGCCCGTCGTCACCGTCTGGCGCCAGTGTCCGGCGGGCAGGCCGTACTCGGCGGAGCCGATGGGCTCCAGCACCATTGAGGTGGCGTTCCAGGCCACCGTGTCACTGGTGGGGTAGGTGATGAGGTTGAGCCGCCCCATCGCGTCGTAGCCGTAGCTGGTCATGAAGCCCGCGGCGTCGGTCGTGGACGTGATCTGGCCGATGCCGTTGATGACCGCGCTTTCGCTCGCGCCCGTGGGATGGCTGGTGTTCTGAGGCAGGCCGGCCTTGTAGTTCGAATACGTGGTCGTGGAGTTCCGGCCGTCCTTGCGGGTCGCCAGCGTGCCGTCCGGGTAGTACGTCAGCGTCTGTTCCAGGGCGCCAAACCGGCTGACCGTCGCCAGCGTCGCGGTGGCCGCGTCGTAGGTGTTCGCCTCCATCACCTTGCCCGTGCTGCTCTCGGTCACGGTGGCGACCTGACCCAGCACCCACTTCGCCAGGTTGTCGCTGTAGGTCGTCGTCTCGGTGCGGCTGTAGCCCAGGCTGCTGGAGCGGGTGACCGACGTGGGCCGCACGAGCGTGTCGAAGCCGTTCGCGGTCCACAGGAACGTCGCGTCCTGCTGGGTCACGGCCTGTGCGTCCACCGGCATGTAGCGTGCGAGCAGGTCGCCGTCACCCAGGTTGTAGCTGCCGGTGCCCGCGCGCGAGGGATAGGGCCCTGCGTCCGGCGCCCGGTAACGGAGGGTCCGGGTGCTCAGCGCGGTGGTGCCGTTCCAGCCGGTGTCGACCCGCTGCAACTGGCCTTCCGACACGTTGTAGCTGTTGCCAAAGATGTACCGCGTCCGCTCGCCGCGGGGGTCGGTCACCGTCACGATCTTGATGGACGGGCAGCCGGCGCCGCAGGGCTCCCAGCTGGCATTGGTCGGACCATAGTCATAGGTCCAGGCCATGTTGCTCAGCCCCGGGCCGGAGATGTCCTTGCGGGTCAGCGCATAGGTATCGAAATAGCGCGGCACCAACGCGAAGGTGGAGCCGTCCGGGTAGTTCCAACATTGCTTGTAGACGTTCGAACGGCCATGCGTGGTGGGCGTCAGCGTGAAGCTGCCGCTCGCGCCCGTCGGGTGCCGCATGGTGCCGGTGACGGCGTAGGAGTTGAGGTTCGCCGGGTAATCACAGCTGGGGCCGCCCAGGTATTGGAGGTCCTGGAACAGCGGGTCCGTGCCGCTGAACTGCCAGCTGGTCCCATCCGGGAGGGCCACTTGGTTCAGGTCGGGAACCCCCTGGCTCGTCGCGCGATAGCTGTACGTCCAGGTGCGAACCCCGTCCGTGACGGAGGTGATGACCTTGGGGCTGCTGGCATTGCCATAGAACAGCCGGAGCACGCGCCCGTCGCTGGCGCTGATGGTCGTGACGTTCTCGGGATTGGCGGGGTCGTAGGTGTATTGCACCGTGTTGCCAAAGCGATCGGTGATCAGCGTGGGGAGCAGCCAGACTTCCACCCGGTCGAGATAGGGCTGGGCGGCGGCGGCGCGGAGGAAGCCCGCAGGCTTGCTCAACGACTTCGCGCGGTACGTCACGAGCTGGTCGAAGCGGTACTTCGTCCCCTCTGGGGAAACCACCAGAAAGCCCTCCCCGTCGGTGGTGCTGTTGGCGAGGGTCGACAGGCAGCTCGCTGACCAGAACTTGCTCGTGACAACCGGGTAGCTGTCGACAGGTCCTGGCGCGAGGGTGTTGTCGGGGCTGCGCCGCAGCAATTGCTGCTCACCTTCGCCGGGGATGTAGAGGGAGTTGCCCTGCCAGAACTCTTCCGGCTCCCAATGGCCGGAGTTGTTGGCTCCCAGGGCCGGCGGAGGCGCGCCGAAGCTGCTACAGCGCGCATATGTTCCGTCGGCAGCCTTCCAGCCGTCCCGCGTGGAGAACGTTCCGCGGATGTGGGGAATATCCAGCAGCCACCTGCCGAACGGCCGCGCGCTCAACCCGGGAATACTGGTGATCAACCGGCGTCCGACGGCGACTGGCAGCTTGCTGTTGCCGGGCAGGCTGACGTCGGTCTGCGTGAATTCCAGCCGCCCACTGTAGAGATTGACCTGATCGCCAAACAGGTCGGTGCCAATGGCAGTCACCGCGTTGGGCGCCTTCACGGCCTTCGACAGTTCGGCGTACGTCGTGGTCTGGGCCTGTGCCATGGCCGCGTACAGGGTGAACATGGCGCAGACGGCATGACGTCTTCGGAGAGGGTTCAGCGCCGCCCGACACGCATGGAACAGCACACACAGAACCCGATACGCGAACATGCGTCAGCCCTTCATGGCTTGAGGATTGGCTCCACGGAAGGCCAGGAGGGGGAGGCCCACCGTTGTCAGGGCCTAACAACCCATCCTGGCGAAGCAGACATTCCCCGGACTGCCGTCACATTCCCAAACGGCGGGCGAGCTCCGGAGGCACCGGGTAGACGGACTCCTTCGGCAAGAGGCGCGTGGCCTGGTCCGCGCGGCCGTCGTCCAGGTGCTTGCGCAGCTTCTGGACCAGGGGCGTGAGGTCGGTGATGGACACGGTCCAGTCATCCACGAAGCGCTGGATGACGGCGCGGCTCAGGCCCACCTGGATGCTGTCGTGGGGCAGGCCCGCGCCGCGCAGCGTGCGCTCGGGGTCCCACTGGACGTGGACGGGCGCGGACTCGAAGGCTTTACGCCATGCGTCCGGGGAGCCGTGGGCCTTCGGCTCATAGCCGGTGAGGACGGCAGCGCCCAGTGCTTCTTCCCAACCCGAGCGTTTGATCCGCACCGCGAGCGTGCGCTCCTGGCCGCTTTTGCGGCCAAAGTTGGAGCGGTGCATGAGCCACAGGAGGCTGGGTTTGATCCACGTCATCCGGCCCACGGAGAACGGCGGGCCGAACTTCTGCTGCTTCACGGCCACGTCCGCGATGGCATCGGAGTAGGCCTGGTACATCACGATGGTGGCTCGGTCGAAGTCGGCGCGGACTTCGCGGGCGGCGCTCATGGGCGGGCTCGGGGCTTGGCCTTCGGCTTCGACGCTGGGGGCTTGGGAAGCTTCGTCTTGCCCATCTTCAGGACGAGCTCGAAGTGCTCTGCCGGAGTGGGCGTCACGCTGAGGCGGCTGCGGGTGATCAGCGGAAAGTCCTTGAGCGCGGGCGTGGCCTTGATGGTGGCGAGCGTCACCGGCGTGGTGAAGGCGACCACGGGGCCCACGTCCACGGAGGCCCAGTCCTCGCCGGGGGCGGTGGGGTCGGGGCCTGGCTTGGAGAGGACGCACGCCACGCCGACGACGGCCTTGTCCTCATTGGAGTGGTAGTAGAGGCACAGGTCCCCGGGCGTCATGGCCCGGATGTTGTTGCGCGCTTCGAAGCTGCGCACGCCCGTCCACTCCGTCCTGCCGTCCTCCTCCAGCTTCGCGTACGCGTAGACGGAGGGCTCGCTCTTGATCAACCAGTACCGCGGAGTCGCCATGGCGGCGCACCCTAGCTCAAGGAGGCGTCTCGCGCGCCTGCGCCGGAGCAGGCGGGGGCGCTGACTTCTGGAGCTCGAAGAGGTTCCGGAGCTGGGAGTCGTCCATGGCGGCGACTTCACTGCGGGTGGGATCCTCCTCCGTGTAGCCGACGCGCTGGGCGGCGTCGTCGAGTCCGGGGAAGAGCGTCCGCACCGCAGTCCAGGTGCTCCGGTCATCCTGCGCCAGTGAGCAGGGGAGGGGCGTCAGGATGCTGGCCGTCTGCCCCTGGACCCATGTTTCCGGCAGCTCGTTGAACGACAGGGCCGCGTTCCCAGGGATGCGCAGGGGCGAGGCCGTGTCCATGAAGCGGGTCATCACGGGCAGCGTGCGCACGACAATGCCAGTCAGCTGCGTCGGAGTGGAGCGTGTGGGCCGCCCGTAGGTGAGGGGCGACATGTCGATCTGCACGGCGCAGGTGTCCGGATGAACAGACAGCATGAAGGCATCGCCTTCCTGGATGTCGACGCGGAAGATGCGTGTGACGCCGATGCCAGGATCCCGCAGATAGATTTCGTGACGCCCGCTGGGGACCGGATAGGCGAGGTGCTGGCCAATGCGAAGCACCGGCTCCACGGGGGCATCATCCACGCGCAGGTCGAACTCCTGTCCAGGGGCCTTGTCGCTGACCACGACGTGGAGGAGGCCTCCGCTGTCGCGGTTGATGAACAGGACGCCGCCCACGGCCAGCACCGCGGCGAGGAGCCCGAGTGCGAGCTTCAGGGAGAACAGTGAGGAGGGCGTCCTGTCGGGCTCCGGCGTGAGCGGGGGAGGGGGTGGTGTGTTTCCTCCCAGCAACGTGTCAGCGGTCGGAAGCTTGGGCGCGAAGATGAGCGAGAGCCCCCATCGCACGAGGAGCACCACAACCAGGACGCCCAGGGCCTCCAGCGCGTTGCCGTCGATGATGAAGCGGATGAGCCGGACCATGGCTTCCCCCTGAAGTGGCGCGCTCCGCCCCTCCAGGACGTTTCATGACACGCCCTGTTTTGGACCGTCAAGAACCGGGGCTCGAAGCCGCTACTGCAACTCGAACGTGGAAACGAATTGCTGGAAGGGCTCGGTCTTCTCGCCGTCGCGCAGGTACAGGAGCTGGTACAGCCGCTCGTGCACCATGATGATGCGCAGTGAGACGCGCATGCGGCTGGAGGTCTGAATGGCCTCGATGTCAATGCCGGGGAAGGTTTCTCCGCTTCCCCTGGCGCCATTCACGATCACCCGCTCTTCGCTCAACTGCGTGAGCGTGTAGTCGGCCATCGTCTTGGCAAATGCCCTCCTCATGACTTCGTCGGCAGTCAGCCCATTCGTCACATGGATCGACTGCGCCACAACGACCCCCATGCTGCCGCCATTCTTGCCAATGGGTACGCTATAAATGATCGCCGTCGCGTTGCCGGCGGGTGTCTTCACCAGCCGTTCCTTCACGTTGGGCGTGGAGGGGAAGGCGACGCCGAACTTGCCTTGGGGCGAGGTCACCCAAGACCAGCCCTTTGGAATCACGA
Source organism: Corallococcus exercitus (assembly GCF_003611585.1). Taxonomy (GTDB): domain Bacteria; phylum Myxococcota; class Myxococcia; order Myxococcales; family Myxococcaceae; genus Corallococcus; species Corallococcus exercitus. The sequence goes on from NZ_RAVW01000026.1 coordinate 16,909, forward strand.
CCTCGTCCGTGGCCTCTTCGGCCGTGACCTCCGCGGGGGAGGGCATGGCGTCGGGCACCTGGGGCGCGTCTTCTTCAATCGCTGGCAGATCGTTTGGAGCCGCCACCTGCTTCACGGCTTCCTGGGCCTCTACTTTCGCAGGGGCGGGCCTGACGGCAGGCGCCTGGGGTGCGTCCGCTCTGATGATGATGGGATCGCTGACGCAGGCAGCGGTGAGCGACAGCACGGCGGACACAGCCAGGGAATGGAGTGAGCGCATGTGATGCGAACACTACCATGCAAGCTCATCCAACGTTGGTCTTGGAGAAGACTCGCAGCGCTTCCGCCACGCTCCAGGCCTGGGCGAAGCAGCCTCGCGGGCGGTAGGGCTCCGTCGCGTCGAAGATCTCCGAGATCTGTCCAATCCCCGCATGTGACAGGTGGGCCTCCATTCCAGACAGCAGGGCCCTCGCGGCCTTCAGGTCCGGAGCCACCTTCAACGTCGCGTCCACGTAGTGCCCGATGAGCCAGCCCCACACCGTACCCTGGTGATAGGCCGCGTCCCGGGTGCGCAGGTCTCCGTCGTATGTCGGCTTGTAGTCCTTGCTCCCTGGCGCCAGGCTGCGCAGCCCCACCGGCGTCACCAATTCCCTGCGCACCACCTCCAGCACCTGCGCCCACCGCTCGCGCTTCAAGACCGGGTGCTTCAGTGAGATGGCGAAGACCTGGTTCGGCCGCACGCTCGCATCCTCACGGCCGTCTTCTCCGTCCACCACGTCGTAGAGGCAGCCGCCCGCCTCATTCCAGAAGCGCTGATTGAAGCTGCCTTGTGCCCGCTCCGCCGCGCCCCGATACGGGCCCGCGTCCTGTCCCAGCCGCTCCGCCCAGCCCGCCATCAGGCGCAAGGCATTGAACCAGAGCGCGTTGATCTCCACCGCCTTGCCCCGGCGCGGCGTCACCACCCAGCCGTCCACCTTCGCGTCCATCCAGGTGAGCTGGTATCCCTCCTGCCCCTGGCGCAGGAGTCCGTCCGCCGGGTCCACTCCAATGTGGAAGCGCGTGCCCTTCTGGTGGTGCGCCACGATGTCCTGCAACGTCGGGAACAGGTCGCGCAGCAGGGACTCGTCCCCCGTCTCCTCCTGGTAGCGGTCCACCGCGTGGAAGAACCAGAGCGTCGCATCCGCCGTGTGGTAGACGCCCTCGTTCTCTCCGTCCGGGAAGTAGTTCGGGATCAGCCCGTCGCGCACGTAGCGCTGGAACGTGCGCAGGATGGCCGCCGCCTCGCGGTAGCGCCCCGTGGCCAGCGTCAGCCCGTCCATGCTGATCATCGTGTCCCGGCCCCAGTCCGTGAACCATGGGTAGCCCGCGATGACGCTCCTGGCTTCCAATCCCATCGACCGCGCCCACGCGGCGTCCGCCGGCCTTGGCGGATCGATGATGAACTGGTCCGCCGCCAGCACCAGCCGCGCCGGTACGCCTGTCCGCCCATGCTCCGGGGCCTGCTCCAACAGACGTTGCTGCCGCAGCAGCTCCCGCTCGAAGACCTCCTCGGGCTTCCGCTCCAGCAGGTGGACCGGCTGCTCCGTCGTGAGCCCGAAATACAGCGTGCCCCCGGGCTTCAACGTCGCGGTGAAGTAGCCCGGCGAGTGCTGCACCTCCGTGAAGTCATACCCGCGCGCCTTCTCCACCCGCAGGTGCTGCGGCTTCGACGTCTCCGGAAGGCTCACGAACGGCGTGGGCCCATCTGAATACAGCCGCACCCGCTGCCGGGGACCCTCCTCGCCGTTGCGCAGCTCCACCAGCGGGCCTCGCAGCGTGACGATGGGTTCTCCCGCGTCCTTCAACAGCGGCCCGTCGTGCGGACGCAGCACCGGGAACGGCCGCAGGTGCAACGTCACCTCCGGGCCGGACAGGTGCCGCCACTCGAGGAACACCGTGTCCTCGCCGTGCACCATCACGTAGCGCCGGAGCAGCCGCGCGCCTCCCACCGCGAACTCCCAGACGGGAATCAGCCCCTCCAGGTGGAAGTGCCGCAGGTGCCTCGCGCCATCCTCCTGCGTGCTGCCGTCCGCGTGCTCCTCGGAGGTGAGCCGGTAGCGCTTCCCGTCCACCAGCGCCGTCTCCTCCATGCGCGCCATCAGCACCGTGCGGCCCAGCTTCTCCAGCGTGGGGATGAACAGGCCGTGGTAGCGGCGCGTGTTGCAGCCCACCACCGTGCTGGAGGCGTAGCCCCCGCGGCCATTGGTCAGCAGCCACTCGTGGCTCACGTGGGCGTTGAAGTCGGCGCCGCCCGGGAAGTCGAACGACAGGCGGGGCAGGGCAGGGGCAGGTGCGTTCACGCCGTGGTCTCCTCCTCGCCCGTCAATACGAGCGCGGTCTGTCCATCCTCCGGAATCGGAGGCATGCCCATGGCGCCATCGCGGCCCTGGTCACTGGACAACACCGACCGGCCGTCCGTTCGTGCCCAGGGGAAGGAGGACCCGCCGCCCGCTTTCCTGCTCGCTGGGTGCGACTTGAAGACACCGCTTGGGCGATGCCGAGCGGGAAGGGTAGGAAGCAGGAAGAGAAGGACGGCCGGACGGTCAGGCCCTCGCCGCTGCCGCAGGCTCGCCAGAACCCTGGTCCCGGGAACGCTTGCGACGAACCCCCGTGGGCCGCACCTCAACCAGAGCGATTTTCCGAGGAGACACGGCGTGGCCATCGTGAAGTCAGCGGGCATCACCGGCCGCCAGCACGGACTGGCGGAACAGGTCTTCTCCCGCGCCGCCGGCGCACCGCTCGTGCCGGGCAACGACGTGCACCTCTTGCGCGACGCGCGCGAGAACTACCCCGCATGGCTGCGCGCCATCCAGCAGGCACAGCGCTCCATCCTCTTCGAGAACTACCTCATCGAGGACGACGAGGTGGGCCGCGGCTTCGCGGACGCGCTGGCCGCCCGTGCTCGCGACGGCGTGCAGGTCCGCGTCCTCTATGACTGGCTGGGCTGCCAGGGCACCGCGTCCCGTCATTACTGGCGCTCCCTGCGCGACGCGGGCGTGGAGGTGCGCTGCTTCAATCCCTTCCAGTTCGACCGGCCCCTGGCGTGGCTGGGCCGCAATCACCGAAAGACGCTCACCGTGGACGGCGAGGTGGGCTTCGTCTCCGGCCTGTGCGTGAGCCACAAGTGGGTGGGCGATGCGCAGAAGGGCGTGGCCCCGTGGCGCGACACCGGCCTGGAGATCCGCGGCCCCGCCGTGTCGGACCTCGTGCGCGCCTTCGCCCAGGGCTGGAGCACCGTGGGCCCTCCCTTGGATGAGGAGGGCTGCCTGTCCGCTCGCGCCTCCACGCCCATGGGCGACGTGGCCCTGCGCGTGGTGGCGGGGGTGCCCTGGAGCGCGGGCCTGTTCCGCGTGGAGCAGCTCATCGCGTCGCTCGCGCGCAAGCGGCTGTGGCTCACCGACGCGTACTTCGTGGGCACCGCCACCTATGTCCAGGCGCTCCGGGCCGCGTCGCGCGACGGCGTGGACGTCCGGCTGCTCGTGCCCGGCAGCAGCGACATCCCCGCGCTGCGCCCGCTCACCCAGGCCGGCTACCGCCCCCTGCTGGAGGCCGGCATCCGCGTCTATGAATGGAATGGCACCATGCTCCACGCCAAGACGGCCGTGGCGGATGGCCTCTGGGCGCGCGTCGGTTCCTCCAACCTCAACCCCGCCAGCTGGCTGGGCAACTCCGAGATCGACGTCGCCGTGGAGGACGCCCCCTTCGCCCAGCAGATGGAGGCCATGTACCTCCAGGACCTGGAGCACGCGACGGAGGTGGTGCTCAGCGGCAAGGCGCGGCGCCTGAAGGCCTCGCCTCCACTGCCGCGCTCGCAGCGGGGCGCTCCCGGCCGGCGGGGCAGCATGAGCCGCGCGGCCGCGGGCGCGGTGCGCCTGGGCAACACCGTGGGCGCCGCCGTCACCAACCACCGCGAGCTGGGCCGCACCGAATCCAAGGTCGTCTTCGGCGCGGGCGTGGTGCCCCTGGCCCTCGCGGGCGTGGCGCTCTACTGGCCTTACGCCGTGGCCGTGCCGGTGGCGCTCCTGAGCGCGTGGGCCGGCATCGCCCTGTGGAGCCGGGCCGTGCGCCTGCGCCGCCAGGAAGCCCAAGGCTCCGAACAGCAGCCGCTGCCGGAGCCCGAGGTGCCGCCGCTTCCCGCCGCGAAGCCGCAGGCACTCCCGGACGCGCCCGCCCCCCGCGCGCCGGAGGCCGGGCCGCACCAACCCTGAAGAAAAGGGGGGGCCGGACATGACAAGGGCCCACGGGCCGGGAGCGGGGGAAGTCTGGCTTCCCACTTCGCTGATCCGGCCCGAAGGCCCGTGAATCCTTACAGCGTTTCAGCCTTCCGGCTGTGCGGCGCTAGGCCTGCTTCGCGACGCCCGTGGGCTCCGCCGCCTTGCCATTGAAGAGCGAGCTGCCCCCGTACAGGGCCAGGCCGACCATGCCCAGCACACCCGCTTCGATGCCGTTGCTCACCGAGGCCCCCAACAGCCCCACGATGCTGGTTCCGAGCATGAAGACCACCCCCACCGCCCCTGCCACCTTGCCCATCCGCTGTCCCCCTCTGGACTGAATTGGACCCCTGAACCACTACCGCTGTTCGACGCACACCCCCTCTTCAAGGCGCGTGCCAGACCGCTGGCACGGGCGTCCCAGAGGAGGCGTGAAATGGAGTGGAAGGTGCGGGGCGCACGTTGGGCAATCCTCTTCCACCCCGTGGAAGCGATCGGCAGAAAGCACAGGGGAGAACACCGGGGTGGGACCGGAATTTTTCCCGGATGCGCCCATGTGCGCCTGATGTGGCACGCCGTAACCCACTGCATTCCAAGGGTTTTCCCTCCCCACGGTCGCTGGCACACGCGCTGCTAAGAGCCTCCGCCAGAAGCGAGCCACCCGGCCCTTCAGGGCGTGTGAACGGTGGCCCGCGCGGACATCAGTCGAACGAAGGAGAGCGGAAGATGGGAATGCGGCGCACGGGGTTCTGGACGGTGATGGGGATGCTCCTCCTGTCGGGTTGTGCTCACCAGCAGACGCTGAAGGTCGACAACGCGGAGCAGCCCTACCGCATCGGCCGCGAGGACGTGCTCGACGTGAGCGTCTGGCGCGATCAGGAGCTGTCGCGCACGGTGCCGGTGCGTCCCGACGGCTTCATCTCCATCCCGATGGTGGGTGAGATCCAGGCCGCGGGCAAGACGCCCACGGAGCTGGCGGAGGCGCTCAAGTCGGGCCTCCAGGCGTACGTGCAGGAGCCCCGCGTGACGGTCATCGTCCGCGAGGTCAACAGCAGCCGCGTCTTCGTGACGGGCGAAGTGGCCCACCCGGGCGCCTACCCGCTGCGCGGCCGCGTGTCGCTCCTGCAGGCCATCGCGCTGGCGGGCGGCTTCACGGACTTCGCCAACTCCGACGGCATCGTCGTCATCCGCACGGACGGCAAGGGCGGGCAGATCCCGGTGCGCTACAGCGACCTGGTCTCCCCCGAAGGCGAGAACGTCATCCTGCGGCCGGGTGACACCGTCGTCGTCCCGTGAAGCGGGGCGGGCGCGAAGACAGCATAGACAGACATCCGGAAGCAGCGAACGTGGGCGTGGGTATGGACGGGAGGGCGGCGGTGAGGGGCAACTGGAAGCGGGCAGTGATTGCAGGCTGTCTCATCGCCGCGCCGGCCGCGCAGGCGGCCACCATCCTGGAGCCGCGACTGCGCCTGACGGCGGAGGAGCGCTTCGACAACGACATCCGTCTGGGGGCCGGTGGCACCAACGGGCAGTTCATGACGAAGCTCTCCCCGCGGGTGGGCCTGGACGCGAAGAACGAGCAGCTGACGTTCGACTCGTTCTACGCCACGGACCTCCTGGCGCGGCACGGCTCCGGCAAGACGACGGTGGACCACCGCGCGGGCATCGGCTTCCGGGACGTGCTGTCCCGCCGGCTGCGGCTGGACGCCAGCGCCAAGGTGTTCCGCGTCACCGACCCCACGTCGCTGCCGCGTGACGGCCTGGCGCGCTCCACGGCGCCGACCTTCTATGCGACGACGAAGGTGGGGCTCACGGGGCGCGTCACGGAGCGCATGGACGTGCGCGCTGGCTACGCGTTCGAAGCGACGCGCATCATCGAGCCGGGACGGGTGGCGGGCTATGCACACACCCCGTCGGTGGAGCTGTGGTACCGCACCACGCGCCGGCTGTCCCTGGGCGCCGAGTATCGCTACCAGGGCTTCCTGTACGCCGGCGACTACAGCCAGGCGCACGGTGCTTCCGCGGCCCTGCGCTACCGGCTGACGCGGCCCACCACGCTCACCCTCCGGGGCGGGCCGGTGCACTACCAGCCGTCGGACACGTCGCGCGGCGGGTGGCTGCCCCGCGTGGCGCTGGAAGTGGTGCGCGAGGGCGAGCGCAGTGACTTCGGCTTCGCCATCGGTCACGACCTGGTGGGTGCCAGCGGGTTTTCTGGCGCGGTGTGGGCGGACTACGCGTCGGTGATGGGGGCGCACCGGTTCACGCAGAAGCTGTCGGCCTTCGGGGCGGCCAGCTTCTTCCGGAACGGGACGGCGCCCGGTGAGAACTACACGGAGTGGCGCAACACCACGAACGTGTCGCAGGGCTATGCGGTGGGTGGAGGCGTCGAGTACCGGCTGAGCCGGAAGCTGGCGCTGCAGGGGGCGTTCGACCGCATCGCGCAGGTGGGTGCGGCGGATGTCGCTGGGGCGGGGGACCTGACACGCAACGTGTTCGCCCTCCGTCTGGTCATGACAGCTTGGTAGGCAACTTTCGAGTTCGAGGCATGGAGGAGCGGATCATGGAGCGTGGGATGACGGCGGACCAGATGCTTTCGGCGCTGTGGCGTCGCAAGGCCCTGGTGGGGGCGATCGCTGCAGCAATCTTCGTGTTGGGCGCGGCCATCGTGATGACCCGTCCGAGCATTTATGAAGCGTCCGTGGTGGTGCGTGTGGAGCCGCAGCGCCCCGGCGAGGAGATGGTCCAGCGCACGGTGAGCGAGCTCATCGAGCAGCGGCTGGTCACCGTCCGCCAGGAGCTGCTGGCGCGGCCGGTGCTCCAGAAGGCCATCGAGGAGATGAACCTCTACCCGGAGCTGGTCTCCGAGAAGGGCATCGAGGCGGCGGTGGAGCAGATGCGCAAGGACCTCACCGTGCGCGTCGAGGGTGAGACGGCCTTCGAGCTGACCTACGCGGGCCGCGACCCGCAGGTGGTGGCGCAGGTGGCCAACCGGCTGCCGGCCATCTTCTCCGAGGAGACGCTGAAGATCCGCCAGACGCAGGCGGCCCGCGCCACCGACCTCTTCACCGAGGAGATGGTCGCCATGGGCAAGGCCGTGTCCTCCTGGGAGGGCAAGATCTCCAAGTTCAAGGTGGACCACCTGGGCGAGCTGCCCGAGCAGATGGAGATGAACATGCGCGGCCTGGAGCGCATCAGCGCCCAGCTGCAGACGAAGTCCGAGGAGCTGCGCACCGCTGAAGCGCGCCGCTCCGACCTGGCCCGCGCTCGCAACGCCGCGGACAGCGAGGCGGGCCGGCTGGAGGCGGCGGAGAGCGGCCTGTCCCGCACCCTCACCCAGGCCAAGACGCAGTGGACGCCGGACCACCCGGAAGTGAAGCGGATGGAGCGTGAGCTGGGCGACATCAGCACCCAGCGCAAGGACGCGGAAGGCCGGATGTTCGCCGAGCGCAACGAGCGCACCCGCGTGTCCACGCTCATCACCAACATCCAGAAGGACATCGTGGACCTCCAGAAGCAGGCCGAGGCGTACCAGGCGCGGTTGAACAACACCCCGCGCTGGGCCCAGGAGCTGGCGGTCATGAACCGGGACTACGAAATCGCCCGCACCAAGTACCAGAGCGTGGTGAGCCGCAAGGTGGAGGCGGAGATCGCCCAGGAGCTGGAGGCCAAGAGCGCCAAGAGCCTGTTCAACGTCATCTCGCCCGCCGGGGCGCCTTCCTCCCCGGCCCGCCCGGACCGCATGAGCGGCCTGCTCATCGCCGCCCTGGTGGCCCTGGCCCTGGGTGTCCTCACCGGCACCGTGCTCGAGATGCGCGACGACAGCCTGCGCGATGGCACCGAGGTCCGTGAGCGCATCACGCTCCCTGTCCTGGCGGTGGTCCCGAACATGCAGGGGAAGACGGAGAAGCGGATCTTGATGCCGATGGCTGGGAGCAAGAACAGCGTCTCCTCGCCCACGTCCCTGAATTAATTGCCGACCGCTTACGGAAAGGATTGGAGAACTCAGATGGATTCGACGATGGAGCGGGCCGGAAACTTCCTCCCCCGCGTGGATGAGAGCACGGCTTCCAGCAACGCGGTGGACCGCCGGGTCGTGACGCTCACGGCCCCTGCCTCCGCGGCCGCCGAGCAGTACCGCACCCTGTACTACCGCCTGGAGCGCATGCGCGAGCAGCGCCCGATGAAGGTGGTGGCGCTCACCTCCGCGATGCCCGGCGAGGGCAAGACGGTGACGAGCGTGAACCTGGCCCTGGCCGCCGCCCGGGCGAACCCGGAGCGCCGCATCCTGCTGGTGGACGCGGACCTGCGCCGGGGGCAGGTGGCCCCCACGCTGGGCATGCGCAACAAGCAGGGCCTGGCGGAGCTGCTGGCCGGGGAGTGCGACGTGCGCGACGTGGTGCGCCGCTTCAACTCCACGCGCCTGGCGGTCATCCCCGCCGGCGCCACGCCGGAGGAGAGCACCCAGGTGCTGGCCTCCGCCCGCATGAAGCAGTTCCTCAAGGCGGTGCGCGAGGGCTTCGACGAGGTGTACGTGGACCTGCCGCCCACGCTGCCGTTCGCGGACGCGGCCATCCTGGGCCACCAGATGGACGGCGTGCTGATGGTCATCCGCGCCAACGTCACCCCCTCCAAGGTGGTGAACCAGGCGGTGGAGCAGCTGGCGGGCGCGGCGCTGGTGGGCTGCGTGCTCAACGGCGCGGAAGTGAACGCGACCCCGTACCTGAAGAACTACGTGAAGAAGTAGCAGGCAGCGTCAGCAGTCGAGGTGGAGTGTTTTCAAGGCCCGACCCGCTCCTCGCACCGATGAGGTGCGAAGAGCGGGGGGCCTGGAGCGGCGGCGGGTCGGGGTTGGAGGAGTCACGTGCTTCGCGTTTTCCATCACTACTTTTCAGCCAAGAAGTTGACGTTCTTCCTCGCCGAGTCCTCGGCGATCGCGCTGGCCTGTGTCGCGGGTGCCGCGGCCTGCGCGGCCCTCTTCGCGCCCCTGGGCTCCACGCCCCCGTTCGCCACGATGTGGCCGACGCTGGTGGGGCTGGGCCTGGCCTTCGTCGTCACCTTCCAGTTCACGCTGTACCTGTTGGACCTGTACGACCTGCGCATCGCGGCCGAGGACCGGACGCGCGGCTACCGCTTCCTCAAGGCCGCGGGCGTCACCGCGATGGTGGCGGGCGGGGTGATGCTGCTGCTGCCGCTGGCCCTGCCGGTGGTGCTGCCTCCCGGGACGCTCCTGGGCGGCGCGATGGGCGCCCTGGCCGGCACCCTGGTGGTGCGCGTCTCCATCCGGGCGCTGGTGGGCGAACCCGACGCGGTGCTCGTCGTCGGTGACGGCCTCAAGGCCCGCGCGGTGGCGAGCGCCATCGAGGACGGCGGCGAGGGCTCCTTCCGCGTGGTGGCCCTGGTGGAGCCGCGCAAGGTGGAGGAGCCGCTGGACGCGATGGCTTCCCGCCTCAACGCCTCCTACGTGGTGCAGGCCGCGGACGACATGCGCGGCGCCAACTGGGTGGAGTCGCTCTTGCGCTGCCGGCTGGACGGGCGGCGGGTGTACGACGCGGCGGGCTTCTGCGAGCGCGTGCTGCGCCGCATCCCGGTGCAGTTCCTGCGCGCCAGCGACTTCGCCTTCGCGGATGAGATGACGGTGTCGCCCATGCGCCGGGCCTTCAAGCGCGTGTTCGACGTGGCGGTGGCCTCGCTGCTCCTCCTGATGGCGTCGCCCTTCCTCATCTTGGTGGCGCTGGCCATCAAGCTGGACTCCAAGGGCCCTGTCTTCTACCGGCAGGACCGCGTGGGCCTGGGCGGCAAGGCGTATCCGCTCTGGAAGTTCCGCAGCATGCGCACCGACGCGGAGAAGAACGGCGCGGTGTGGGCGCGCTCCAACGACGACCGCGTCACCCGGGTGGGCAAGTTCATCCGCAAGACGCGCATCGACGAGATTCCCCAGGTGTTCAACGTGTTGCTGGGCCACATGAGCTTCGTGGGCCCGCGTCCGGAGCGTCCCGTCTTCACCGAGCAGCTCAAGCAGCAGATTCCGTTCTACGGCCTGCGCGAGGCGGTGAAGCCTGGCATCACGGGGTGGGCGCAGATCCGCTACCCCTACGGGGCCTCGGTGGAGGACGCGCGCAACAAGCTGGAGTTCGACCTGTACTACGTGAAGAACGGGTCGTTGTTCCTGGACGTCGGCATTATCTTCCACACCGTCCGGCACGTGCTGTTGGGGCGGGGTGCTCGGTAGCCTGGTTCAGTAGTGAGTGATTGTGACCATCCGCGGCCTCCGGTTGTCGGGGGAGGCCGGGATGCCAAGGGTGGGGCCATGGATTGGGATGGGCGAGGGGGTCGGAACATGGTGGGCATGGATGTGGACGCGCCGTTGTCGGAGTCGTGGAGCCAGGACGACGCGCGCAACAAGGCGCAGGGCGTTGAGCGCAACGAGCTGCTGCAAGCCCCGAAGAACCGCCCGACGCGCATCGTCGCGATGGGCGGCGGCACGGGCCTCCCCATGGTGCTCAAGGGGCTGGCCCGCCGCGCGGCCCCCAAGGGGGGCCAGCCCGGTGTGGACATCACCGCGGTCGTGGCGATGAGCGACGACGGCGGCAGCTCCGGCCGCCTGCGCCGCCAGCACGGCGCGCTGCCCCCGGGCGACATCCGCAACTGCCTGGTGGCTCTCGCGGGTGGCAAGAGCGCGCTGAAGGACGTGTTCCAGTACCGCTTCGGCGGCGCGCGGGGCCTCGCCGGCCACGCGGTGGGCAACCTGCTCATCGCCGCGCTCGCGGAGCTGAAGGGTGACTTCCTGGAGGCGGTGCGGCTGTCCGGGGAGCTGCTGGGCGCGCAGGGCCAGGTGCTGCCCAGCACGCTCGCGTCGGTGCAGCTGGTGGCCCAGATGCACGACGACACGGAGGTCGTGGGCGAGCGCAACATCTGCCGCGCCCAGGGCCGCGTGCGCCGCGTGTCGCTCAGCCCCCGCTCGCCGCCCCCGGTGGACGGCCTCTTGGAGGCCATCTACTCCGCGGACCTCATCGCCATCGGGCCGGGCTCGCTGTACTCGAGCGTGCTGCCCAACCTGCTGGTGGACGGCGTGGCCCAGGCGCTGAAGGAGACGCGCGCGCTGAAGGTCATGGTGGCCAACCTGATGACCCAGCCGGGTGAGACGGACGGCATGAACTGCCTGGACCACGTGCAGGCCGTCATCGACCACGTCGGGCCGGTGCTGGACGCGGTGCTCGTCAACGGCCGCGCGCCGTCGGAGGAGTCCATCCAGCGCTATGCGCGCAAGGGCTCCTACATGGTCACGGCGGAGACGCGGGAGCTGTTGTCCTCCGGCGTGATTCCCGTGCAGGCGGACCTGCTCAAGGAGGGGTCCAAGATCCGACACGACAGCCGCAAGGTCGCTGCCTGCCTGCTGAAGATGGCGCGCAGCGGGTTGTAGGCCGCCCTGGCCATCACCACCTTGGGGCCCGCGAATATGGAAGCCATCAAACTGCAAGCCGGCCCGCAGGTCGTGGAAGTCAACGACCGGGCGGCCTTCATGTCCCTGGAAGCCGAGTGGAACCAGCTGGTGGAGACGACCTCCAACGAGCTGTTCTACCGGCACGAGTTCCTGCGGCTGTGGCTGGACAACTTCGCCGCCGGGGCGCGCATGCGCGTGCTGCTCCTGCGCGGCGAGGATGGAACGCTCACCGGCGCGCTGCCGCTGGTGGAGGAGCGCACGTCCCTGTACGGCGTGCCGGTGCGCCAGCTCACCTCCGCGGCCAACGCGCACTCCTGCCGCTTCGACGTGCTGGCGCGTGAGCCGGACGCCGCGGCCCAGGCCTTCCTGTCGCACCTGCGTCAGACGGGCGGCTGGGACGTGCTGCGGCTGACGGACGTGCCGGACGGCGGCGTGGGCTTCCGCCTGCTGGAGGCCGCGAAGCAGGGCGGGCTGCCGGTGGGCGAGTGGGAGTCCCTGAACTCGCCCTACGTGCCCTTGCCCGCGAAGAAGGACGCGTACTTCGCGAAGCTGCCGTCCAAGTTCAAGGCCAACTGCCGCCGCCGCCGCCGCAAGCTGGAGGAGAAGGGGAAGGTCACCTTCGAGCGCGTCACCGGCGGGCTGGACCTGGAGGGCACGCTGGAGGAGGGGCTGCTCTTGGAGCAGAGCGGCTGGAAGGGCGCCAATGGCACGGCCATGGCGCAGGACGCGAAGACGCGCGGCTTCTACACGGAGCTGGCGCGCGACGCGGCCTACCGCGACCGCCTGGCGCTGTACTTCCTGCGCCTGGACGGGCGCGCGGTGGCGTTCCAGTACGGCCTGGAATACGGCGGCCGCTATTTCCTGCTGAAGCCCGGCTACGACGAGAGCCTGAAGGAGTGCAGTCCGGGGCAGCTCCTCATGGAGGAGGTCCTGGGGCACTGCCTGGAGCGCGGGCTGACCGAGTTCGATTTCCTGGGGCCGGACATGGTGTGGAAGCGCGACTGGACGGATCAGGTCCGCAGGCACACCTGGCTCTACGTGTTCAATGACACCGCCTTCGGCCGGGCCCTGTGCGCGGCGAAGTTCCGGTGGGTACCGGCGGCGAAAGAGGTGGTGGCGCGATGGAAGCGGTGAAGACGACTGACAAGCTGTTCGTTCCGTCCCTGCCCACGCTGTGGCCGGGCATGCTGATGGCCCCGCCGCGCCCGGGGGCGCTGCCGCCGTTCTCGTCTCCCAACGCGCGCTACTTCTACTTCGCGCGCAACGCCGTCTGGCTGACCATGAAGATGCTGCGCCTGGACGGCGGCGAGGTGCTGATGCCCGCCTACCACCACGGCGTGGAGGTGGAGGCCGTGGTGGACGCGGGCGCGACGCCGCGCTTCTACCGCGTGGGCAGCCGCTGGGACGTGGACGTGGCGGACGTGGCGAAGCGGATTACGCCGAAGACGCGCGCGCTCTACCTCATCCACTACGCGGGCTTCCCGGGGCCAGTGGACGCCATGCGCAAGCTGGCGGACGAGCACGGCATCCCGCTGATTGAAGACTGCGCGCTGTCCCTGCTGTCGTCCGACGGCGCGACGCCGCTGGGCACCACGGGCGACGTGGGCATCTTCTGCCTCTACAAGACCCTTCCGGTACCCAATGGGGGTGCCCTGGTCGTCAACGGCAAGCGTTCGTACAGCCTGCCGGAGCCGCCCGCGCCGCCGGTGGCTTCCACCTTCAGCCACACCATTTCCGCGCTCCTCCAGAACCTGGAGCTGCGCGGCGGGGCGGTGGGCCGGGGCCTGCGCGGCCTGGTGCGTTCGGTGGGGCACGGCACGGTGAAGGCCGCGAGCATCGAACGCGTGGCCACGGGCACGCAGCACTTCGACCGGCGGCACGTGGACCTGGGCATGAGCCCGCTGACGAAGCGGATTGCCCTGGCGCAGGACCTGGAGGGCATCGTCGAGGCCCGGCGCCGCAACTACTTCCTCTTGCTGGGCCGGCTGCGCGACGTGTCTCCGCCGCTCTTCAACCAGCTGCCCGCGGGCGTCAGCCCCCTGTTCTACCCGATGGTGGTGCAGGACAAGGAGACGCTGCTGGCGAAGCTGCGCGAGAAGGGCATCGACGCCATCGACTTCTGGAAGCGCTTCCATCCCGCGTGCGACCCGACGGAGTTCCCGGAGGTCGCGCAGCTGCGGCGCACCATCCTGGAGATTCCGTGCCACCAGGACCTGTCGCCGGAGGTGATGGGGCAGGTGGCGGACGTGGTCCGGGAGGCGCTCAAGTCCGAGCGCCGTCCGAGCAAGCGCGCGTCGTGAGGGAACAGGAGCTGGCTCCCGGGTTGCAATGGTCTCCTGGGGCCGGGGCAGTGCTTCGGGAAAGGCATCGGGGTGACGCGGTGATCCGCGAAGATGAGTTGACGACGGGTCCGAGGTTGACGCCGCGGCTGGACGTGGCGGCGGTGGGCAGTGCCTCGCAGATGGCGGGAATGCGGGCCGAGTGGAACTCGCTGCTGGACGCGAGCACGGCCGGTCCGTTCAACGCCTGGGAGTGGCTGTATCCCTGGTGCCGGCGCATCGCGCCTGAAGTGCGGCCGCTGGTGCTGACGGCGCGCGACAGGCTGGGCACGCTGGTGGGCCTGCTGCCGCTGGGGCTGGAGCACCGCTGGGTGAACGGCATGCGCGTGCGGCGCCTGGGCTTCCTGGGTGAGACGCACGTGGGCAGCGACTACCTGGACGTGGTGGCGCGCAAGGGCCGCGAGGCGGAGGTGGCCCGGGCGTTCTTCAACGTGCTCCAGGGGCTGCGCGACGAGTGGGACGTGCTGGACTTGACGGACCTGCGCGAGGGCTCCATCACGCTGGGCGTGGCGCGCGAGGTGTTTGGCGACGTGCGCGTGTCCGAGCGCTACGTGTGCCCGTACGAGACGCTGGTGCCGGGCGAGCCGTTCGACGCGTTCCTCAAGCGCACGGGCCGGCGGGACAACTACCTGCGCCGGCGCAAGTGGCTGGAGAAGCAGGACGGCTACCGCATCGAGCGCACGGACGCGCCGGGCGCGCTTGCCGGACCGATGACGGACTTCTTCCGGCTGCACGCGCTGCGCTGGTCGTCGGACGGCGGCTCCCAGGGCATCAAGGGCGCCGGCGTGGAGGCGTTCCACCGGGACGCGACGCAGTGGCTGGCGGAGCGGGGCCGGCTGCGGATGTACACGATGAAGGTGGGCGGCCAGGCGGTGGCGTCCGTGTACGGCATCCTGCATGGCCAGACGTTCGTGTACTTCCAGTCCGGGTATGACCCGGCGTGGCGCAACCGCAGCGTCGGCCTGGTGCTGGTGGGCGAGACGTTCAAGGACGCCATCGAGATGGGCCTGACGGAGTACGACTTCCTGCGAGGCACGGAGTCGTACAAGGCCGACTGGGTGACGAAGCAGCGTCAGACGGTGTCGCTGCGCACGCACGGCGCGGGCTTCGCGGGCGAGTGGTTCACCCGCTCCGAGGAATGGGCCCGCCAGACGCGCAACGCGGTGAAGGGCGTGCTGTCCGACGAGCTGGTGGAGAAGGTGCGCCGGTTCCGTCGCCGCAAGGCCGCGGTGAATTGACGTCCGGTGGCGCTCCAGCGGATCCTGGCCGGTGCCATGGAGAAGCTGCGCTGCGCCATCCTGGATGACTATCAGGGCGTTTCGACGAGGCTCGCGGACTGGTCGTCCGTGAGCGGACAGGTCGAGGTGACGGTGTTCCGTGAGCACTTCTCCCGCGAGGAGGAGTTGGTCGCGGCGCTGTCGCCGTTCGACCTGCTCGTCGTCATGCGGGAGCGCACGCCGTTTCCGAAGGCGCTGATTGAGCGACTGCCACGGCTGAGATTGCTGGTGACCACGGGGATGCGGAACGCGTCCATCGACCTGGCTGCGGCTACAGCGCACGGCGTGACGGTGTGCGGGACCGCGAGCGCGACCGAACCGCCCGTGGAGTTGACGTGGGCGTTGATATTGGCGCTCGCGCGGAACGTGGTGGGGGAGAGCACGGCGTTCCGGCAGGGCGGCCCGTGGCAGCACTCCGTGGGCGTGGACCTGCATGGGAAGCGGCTGGGGTTGCTGGGGCTGGGGAAGATTGGCAGCCGGGTGGCGCGCGTGGGTGCCGCGTTCGGGATGGACGTGGTCGCGTGGAGCCCGAACCTCACGGAGGCGAGGGCTGCTGAAGTCGGGGTGACGCGGGCCACGTCGAAGGATGCGCTCCTGGAGACGAGCGACTTCGTGTCCATCCACCTGGTGCTGGGAGAGCGTTCCAGAGGACTGGTGGGGCGCGCGGAGCTCGCGAGGATGCGGCCCACGGCGTACCTCATCAACACGTCCCGCGCGGCCATCGTGGAGCAGGCCGCGCTCGTTGAGGCACTCCAGGAGGGTGTCATCGCGGGCGCTGCGGTGGATGTCTTCGAGACGGAGCCGGTGCACGCGGATGACGTACTGCGGAAGCTGCCGAACCTGCTCGCGACGCCGCACCTGGGCTACGTGTCCCAGGGGAACTACGCGACGTACTTCCGTGAAGCCGTGGAGGACATCCGCGCATTCCTGGACGGCGCGCCCATCCGCAGGCTGCGGTGAGGCTCAGGGGAGATTGTCTGCATAACTGGTGAAGAGCGCATCGAAGAGCGTTGTCTTCGGAGGAGACTTCCGGTCCACGAAGACGGGCGCTGGATGGTTGGCAATGTCAGGGGGCAGCAGGCTCAAATCCATCGTGGACTCCATGAGTCGCGCCATCGTGACCGCTGGCTCTACCGCAGGGGGCTCCAGGTCGAGCTGTCGGAAGATCCGGCGCTCGCCGTACTCAAACAGGACGCGATACACGGTGTAGACGGGTGCGATGATGCTGGCGCAGCCGACGTAGACCCAGTGCACGCCAGAGCGCTCGGGAGTACGCCTGGGATAGATAGCGCACCAAAAGGATGCGTCCCTGGAAGTGGTGATGTTCCCGACGCTGTTCTCTGGAAACGTTGTTCTGAGTTGCTCGATCAGGACGTCCCAAGGGCCAGGCTCCTCCAACTTCTTCTGCCAGAGCGCATGGAGCCGAAGTTCCTCGGGCGAAAGCTCCTGATTGGGGTCTTCTTGCGAGGGCCAATAGGTCCGCGCGATCTCCAGCAGCTTCTCAATGGATGGAACCATGGGCTACATGCCTCCGTTGATAGACGGTCCCGTAGGTGTCACCACCACGGGCTTGATGCCTCTGGTACAGGCCTTGGGGACACGTGCCCCCTTGATGGCGGCATTGAGCGTGAGTTCGTAGAAGGACCTGAACTCTTCGCAGGCCATGCTGATGGGAGTGGCTGGCGTCGCCGCGGAAAGAGTTGCCCTTGCGGCTTGATTGGCACAGCTCGCGGAAAGGCTTTGCGCCTGTTCGGTGGAGATGAATCCCTGCGCGTCATTGGCGATGGGCATCTCCACGCCGAACCTGCAGAGGAACATCTCCCCCGAATCGCGGGCGATGCCAACGTGGAGGCACGCAGCCCGCCATCCGCCGGACCCCGAGCCCTCCCACTTCACCACTTCATGGAACACGAAGTGACGGGGGCGCAGGGCGCCCTCCACATACGTCGCGGAACCGCCTGTCGCGCAGGCGGATGACAACGCGACGCCGCACAGCGCGACAGCGGCCTTCCAGAAGGCTGATGCACCCATGGCCCACCTCCAGGGGTGACACACTTCGCGGGCCGGATGTCCGGCCCCTCACGACGTGCAGCCTACCGCTACTGCTGCGCGACCTCCGCGCGCAGCTGGGCGATGGCGGGGGCCAGCTGCGGGGGCTGCATGTTCTTGGGCACTTCCACCGTGAAGCGTTCAAAGTGCGCCAGTGCTCCTGCCTTGTCGCCCCGGCGCAACGACAGGCTGCCCAGGAAGATGAGCGCCTCCTGCGCGTCCGGCCACGTGTCCACCAGCTCCGTCAGCTCCTGCTCCGCGCCCTGGAGGTCGCCCTGCGACGCCGCGCGCAGCACGCCTCGGTGCACCCGCAGCTCCACGTTGAACGGATCCACCGCCAGGCCCTTCAGCGTCACCTTCAGCGCTTCCTCGAACTGCTGCTGACGGATGAGCTCGTGGCTCAGCATCGACGCGGCCTCCACGTCGCTCGGGTTCGACGCCAGCCGCTGACGCGCCTGCTCCAGCTCGTCGTCCTGCTGGGGCATCTCCTGCTGCTGCTGCATCTGGGCCATGCCCGGCGGCGTCACGCCCGTGCCCATCTGGCCTTCCTCGCGCGGCTTCTGCTCGGACACCAGCAGGTAGCCCAGCCCGCCGAAGAAGACGACCACGCCCGCGCCCCACATCGCGCCCACCATCTGCGGGTTGCGCGACGCCCAGCCCGAGGGCGCCGGCACGTTGCGCGCGGGCGCCTTCTCTCCCGCCGCCTGCCGCTTCTGGTGCTCATCCTTCGCGCGCAGCGCGGCGGCCGCTTCCTTCTCCAGCCGCGCCTTCTCCGCCGTGTAGTGCTCCGCGGTGAAGTGGTGCTTCTCCGCCTCCAGCGTGCGCAGCTGCTCGATGAGCGACTGCGCCCGCTGCGCCAGGTCGTCCACCGTGCCGTCCGCCTTCGGCGACGCGTCCGGCAGCGCGCTCCCCGTCTTCATCTTCATGTAGAGGAGCCACGCGGCCGCCAGCACGAAGGCGACCGACAGGACGATGATTCCGGGCAACCAGTTGGTGGGCTCGGGCTGCATGGCTTAGCGCTCCAGCTCCCGGCGTACGGCCTGGAGATAGGGGTCCGCATCGTCGGTGGACGGCGCGGGAGTGGAAGGGGAGGGGACCGGCGCGGCTTCCGCTGACGCGGCGCCCTCGGGCAGGGGTTGGCGCTGCTTCATGATGACGAAGAGGCCGCCCAGCACCAGCGCGACGGGCCCCAGCCACACGAACCAGTTGAAGCCCTCCGCGCGCGGCTCCAGCAGCACCCACTCGCCGTAGCGCGCCACGAAGTAGTCGACGATCTCCGTGTCCGTCTTTCCGTCGGAGACCAGCTCACGCACCTTGTCCAGCTGCGCGCGCGCCATGGAGGACGGGCTGTCCGCCACCGACAGGCCCTGGCACACCGCGCAGCGCAGCTTCTTCGCCAGCTGCTGCACCCGCGCCTCCTGGGCCGGCGCGAGCGGATCACTGGCGGCCTGCTGCGGCGCGAACTGCCCCGTGGCAAGGCTCAGGGCGAGGGTCAACGAGACGAGGACGGCATTCATCGGGGGCTCCAGCGGGGGCCGTCCCTAACTACCGCCCCCTGACGGGTATTGCACAGGGAAACCTGGACCGCACGCCCGCCGTCCGGGCAGCCCTTCCGTGAATCGCTCGCGGCCTTCAGCCCCGGTAGCCCGGGTCGGGCTCGGGCTCGGTCTCCAGGTCCTGGTCCGGGTCGTAGGGGTCGTCTTCCGGCGGGAGCAGCCCTTGCGGCTCGTCGCGGCCCAGCGCGTGGCGCACGGCATGGAAGCCCACCGCCCCCAGTCCGACGAGGAACGCGAACGGCCCCACCGCGAGCTTCACCCCCGCGAGCGCCCAGAGCAGGCTCACGCTCACCGCGCCCACCGGCACCCACCGCAGGAAGGACGGGCGATCCACGTCCGGCCGCAGCGCCGCGAGCACGAGCAGCGACAGGAGCGCCAGCAGCGGCAGCTCCGACAGCGGCAGGTCCCAGCCCGAGCGCGACGCGACGCCGCCCCCCTGGCTGTAGAGCGAGTCATCCGAGGGCCGCGTCGTGGGCAGCACGCGCAGCTCCGGCGGCGCGCCCCGCACGCTCCCCGGCACCGGCGCGTTGTCCGGCAGGGGCGACCCGTCCGCCATCACCTTCCCCCAGGGAAGGAACAGCGCCACCACGCACACCACCACGCCTGCCAGCGCCAGCACCCGCGGAAAGCCCAGCAGCGAGCGCGCGTCGAAGTCGCGGCCCACGCCGTCCGGCTCCGCGATGACCAGCCGGTACTGCTCCAGGGCAATCAGCAGCGTGCCCGCCGCCCACAGGGGCACGAGCAGGTTGAAGCCCGACAGCAGCCGCACCGTGAGCGCCACGAGCAGCAGCGTGAACGCGGCGGCCGCCTCCTGCCGCATCAGCACCAGCGGCACGTGGTCCACCCAGCCCGGCGCGTTGCCGTCGCGGCGCAGCTCGCGCGCGACCAGCGCCACGCTCCCCACGAGCGTCAGCAGCGTCCCCAGCACGCCCACGCTGGGGAAGAAGGGGAGGATGGACAGCACCAGCGAGAACGTCACCAGCCCCACGCCCACCACGCTCTGCGAGTGGCCTGGCACGTCCTTCAGCCAGCGCGGGCCCGTGTACGGGTCCTCGTCCTCGTACGCGTCCGGCGGGGGCTGCGCCTTGGCGCCACGCGGGGGCGCGGAGCCGGCGCGGCCCTGCCGTCGGGCGTCCTCCTCCTCATCCAGGATCTCCGCCGCGTAGGCCGGCTCTGTCATGGGGCGGCTGGGGCGCTGGCTCTTCGCGCTGCTGCCACGCGGCGGCGGGGCCGGGCGTGCGGGCATCTTCGCGCCGCAGTTCTCGCAGTAACTCAAGCGGACGTCCGCCGCGCTCTCACCGCACTCGGGGCACTGCATGGAGGACCACCTCGCTGGAGCAGGGGCCGGGGGTGCCCCCGCGAACGACGCCGGCAGCAGGGATTTACTACGGAAGCCGGGCCTCCCGCGAGGCGGCCCCGGGAATGCGGCTCCAACGCCGGCTCCCGGGTGCCTGCCTTCCAAGCGGGCGGCGGTGACTCAGGGCTGCCGCGCGGCTTCCGCGGTGGGGCCGGCCACCGGCTGGGTCAGCTCCTTCACCCGGGCCGTCAGCGTCTTCGGATCGATGGGACCCACGTGCTTGCCGCGGATGATGCCCTGCGCGTCGATGAAGTACGTCTCCGGCACGCCCGCGACGCCGTAGTCCACGGCCATGCGCGAGCGCGTGTCCATCATCTGCGGGAAGCTGGCCCCCATGCGGCGCAGGAAGTCGAGCGCGTTGGGCTCCGTGTCCTCGAAGACGACGCCCATGAACACGGCCTGGGCGCCCAGCTCGCGCGCGCCCCACTCGAGCACCGGGTGCTCGTATTTGCAGGGCCCGCACCACGACGCCCAGAAGTTGATGACCACCGGGCGGCCCTTCAGGTCCGCGAGCTTCACGGGGTCGCCGCCATCCAGCGGCTTGAGCGTGAAGTCCGGCGCGGGCGCCCCCTTCAGCATGAAGGGCACCTCGTGAGGGTCGCGCCCGAAGCCCTGGAAGAGGACGAAGAGCAGCGCCGCCCCGACGGCGGCGAACACCAGGGGAAGCCGCCAGCGCTTCATGCCGCACCCCGCTCGGCGTCCGTGCCCGGCAGGGGAGGCGCCGCGCCCACCGGCGCCGCGTCCGCGCGCAGCACCGCGGCCTTGCGCTGCGGCCACACGGCGATGAGCGTGCCCAGGAGCAGGAGCGGCAGGCTGTACCAGATCCATCCCACCAGCGGGAACACCCAGACGTTGAAGCTCGCCGTGCCCGTCGTCTCGCTGAAGGCCATCAGCGACACGTACAGGTCCTCCTTCGGCGACTCACGCACCGCGGGCGTGCCCACGGGGTCCGTGCTGCGCTCGTAGTAGTTCATGCGCGGGCGCAGCTCCGTCACCTTGCCGTTGGGCGCCGTCACCTCCAGGCGCGCGGCGACGAAGGTGCGGTGCGGCTCCTCGCCGCTGGACAGGCCCATGTACTTCAGCTGGTAGCCGTCCAGCATCATCGTGCCGTCCTTCTTCAGCGTGCCGGACGTGTGCTTCACGTACGCGCTGGAGGCCGCCACGGCGACGATGATGAGCACGATGCCCAGGTGCACCACGTAGCCGCCGAAGCGCCGGCGCGCCTTGCCCGTCGCGGTGGTCAGCGCCGTGACGAAGCCTTCCTTGCGCTCCGTCATGCGCACGCGCACCGGCACCACCAGTTCGCGCAGCGTGATGACGGTGACGAAGCCGCCCAGGCCGAACGTGAGCAGCGGGTACACGCCGCGCAGACCCGCCGCGTAGCAGGCAATGGTGATGACCACGCCCACCGCCGCGGGGATGAGGAACTGGCGGCGCAGCGCGGCCTTGTCCGGCGTGCCCCAGGGCAGCACCGGGCCCACGCCCATGAGGAAGAGCACCGCGATGCCGCCCGGCACCGCCATCTTGTTGAAGTACGGCTCGCCCACGCTCACGCGGATGCCGCGCACGGCCTCCGACACCAGCGGGTAGAGCGTGCCCAGCAGCACCGTGAAGGTGATGGCCACGAACACCAGGTTGTTCACCAGGATGCTCGCCTCGCGCGACATCATCGACGTGAGGCGGCCCTCCGGCGCCAGCAGGTGGCCGCGCGTGGCCAGCAGGCCAATGCACACCACCAGCAGGATGGCGATGAACACGAGGAACGTGGGCCCGATGTCCGACTGGGTGAACGAGTGCACCGAGTTGAAGATGCCGGAGCGGGTCATGAACGTGCCCAGGATGGTGAGCACGAACGACGCCAGCGCGAGGCTCAGCGTCCACAGCTTCAGCATCCGCTTGCGCTCCTGCACCATGGTGGAGTGCATGAACGCCGTCGCGGTCAGCCACGGCAGGAACGACGCGTTCTCCACCGGGTCCCACGCCCAGTAGCCACCCCAGCCCAGCACGGCGTACGCCCACCAGGAGCCCAGCACGATGCCCAGCGTGAGGAACATCCACGCGATGAGCGTCCAGCGCCGCAGGGGCGCCATCCACGCTTCACCAATCTCCCCGCGCAGCAGGCCCGCCACGGCGACGCCGAACGGCACCGTCATGCCCACGTAGCCCGCGTAGAGCATGGGCGGGTGGATGATCATCAGGAAGTGGTTCTGGAGCAGCGGGTTGGGCCCCGGGCCGTCCGCCGGCACCGGCGACACGGCGCCCCAGGGGTTGGCCGGGCCCGCGATGAGGAAGGCGAAGAAGACGCCCACGGCCAGCATGGTGCCCAGCGCCAGCTGCATGTAGCGCGCGTGTTCCTTGCGGTGCACGAAGGCGAACGCCGCCACGTACACGCCCATGATGAGGCCCCAGAAGAGGATGGAGCCTTCCAGCGCGCTCCACAGCGACACGATGGTGTAGATGAGCGGCGTGGCGCGGCTGCCCACCTGGGCCACGTACTTCACGCTGAAGTCGTGGCTGATGAGCGCTTCCACCATCACCAGGTTGCTGCCAATCATGCACGCGGCGAAGCCCCACACCGCGCGCAGCACCCAGGGGTAGCTGGCGTCGTTGCGGCGCATGCCGCCCACCAGTCCCAGGATCGCGCCGAACGCCGCGAAGGCCAGGCCCGCGAGGACCAGCCCATAGCCCAGCATTCCGTTCACGGCGCCCCCGGGGGCGTCACGGTCGCGGTGGTGGCGCCCTCGGCCAGCGTGTCCTGCCACTTGCGCGGGGACTCGCCCTCCTTGGGAGCGCGGTACTCGTTGGAGTGGTTCACCATCAGCCGGTTGGACGTGAAGATGCCGGCCTTGTCATAGGTGCCCTCCACCACGACGCCGATCTTCTCGCGGAACATCTGCGGGGGCGTCTCCAGCGAGCGCACGTGCACGCTCTTGGCGTCCGCGTGCGCGTTGTCCGCCACGCGGAAGTCCAGCGTGGTGTGGCCCTCGTTCCACTGGATGCTGCCCGGCTGCACCACGCCGCCCAGGCGGATGGTGGCCGTGTAGGCCTTGTCGCCGTTGGAGAGCAGCTCCGACGGGCTCCAGTAATAGACGAGGTTGTCGCCGATGTTGCCGAAGGCGATGAAACCAAGGCCGGCGCCGGCGAAGAGCAGGGCTCCCAGCGCGATGAGACGGTTGCGGTTGACGGGCGTCATGGGCTCACTCCTTCGAATCGGCGGCGGCGCGGGGACGCCGCGCCCAGAGGGACACCGAGTAGAGCACGAAGGCGGCCACGGAGATGCCGTAGCACGCGCCCACGTACCCCCAACCACCCTGGAGACGGCCACTGCCCACCTGGGCCAGCAGCATCAGCGACGTCAGCGAGGTCATGTTCAGGCCACCTTCGAGGAATGGGTCGCGCGCAGCGCGGGGTCGTCCGTGGGCAGCGCCTCCGGCAGCGCCACCTCCGCCTGCCGCTCCGCGAGCGCGATGCGGTAGCGGTGCACCATGAAGAGGATGAGCAGCGCCAGCATGCCGAACGCCGACACGCGCAGGGGCAGCACCATCTGCGGGTCCACCGTCTTGGGGCTGGACTGCACCTGGTGGAGGCTGCGCCACCAGCGCACGGAGAACCACACGATGGGCAGGTTGATGGCCCCGATGATGGCCACCACCGCGCTCCACACCGCGCGCTTCTCCGGATCCTCCACGAAGCGCCGCAGCACCAGGTAGCCCGTGTAGGACACCAGCAGGATGGCCTCCGACGTGAGGCGCGGGTCCCAGGACCAGTACACGCCCCAGGTGGGGCGGCCCCAGATGGAGCCGGTGATCATCCCCAGCGTGCCGAAGAGCAGGCCGACCTCCGCGGAGGCCTCCGCCATCGCGTCCGTCTTCCACGACTGACGCATGAGGTACGTCACCGCGGCCACGAAGTTGATGAACATGGCCATCATGGCCATCCACTGGAGCGGCACGTGGACGTACATGATGCGCTGCACCTCGCCCATCTCACGGTCGGGCGGCGCCCACGCAAGGCCCAACCACCAGCCCGCGCCCAGCAATGCCAGCGTCAGCGCCGGCAGGCCAAACTTGACGAACTTGTTCATCCTTCAGTCCTCGATGACCCGGGGAAACAGCACGAAGCCCACGCCCCAATAAATCAGATTGAACCCCAGCAGCAGCCCCTGCCATGAGCCCAGCTGCTGCATCGGGTCACCCTGGAGTACGAGCGTGGTCCCCTTGGCAGCGGAGAGGAGGGCCGGGATGACGAGCGGGAACAATAGCAGAGGCAGCAGAACATCCCGGGCTCGCGCATTGCTGGAGATGGCCGCGTAGACGGTCCCCGGGGCGCTCAGCGCCAGGCTGCCCAGGACCAGGATGCCCGCCAGGTCACCGACCCCGGTGACGATGCGCACCCCGTAAAGGGCCACCATCACGGGCACCAGCACCACCGCCAGCGCCAGCAGCAGCAGGGCGTTGCCCAGCGCCTTGGAGAGGAAGATGGCGCGCGCGTCCGCCGGGGCCAGCCGCACGCCGTCCAGGCAGGCGTTCTCCGTCTCCACGCGGAAGGACTCGCCCAGGGACAGGACGCTGGCGAAGAGGATGGCCAGCCACAGGTAGCCGCCCGCGTTGCGCTCCAACAGCTTCGTGTCCGGGCCCAGCGCGAAGGAGAAGAGCAGCAGCGTGGCCATGGCGAAGAACACCAGCGCGTTGAGCCGCGCGCGGGTGCGCCATTCAATGAGCAGGTCCTTGCGCAAGAGGACGAGCGTCGTCGCCAGCAGACCCGGGGGACGCTTGGGGTTCGGGGGGCTCATGCCGCCACCGCCCGGCCGTCCTGCAGGTGCAGCCGCTCCTCGCACAGGCTCAGGCCCTGTTCGATGAGGTGCGTGGCCAGCACCACGGTGGTTCCGCCCGCCTTCAGCTCCGCGATGACGCCCTCCATGTCCTGGATGCCCGCGGGGTCCAATTCGCCGAAGGGTTCGTCCAGGAGCGCCAGGGCCGGGGCCTTCATCAGGAGCCGCGCGATGGCCAGGCGCTTGCGCATGCCCGCGCTGAAGCCGCGCACCGGGCTGTCCGTGCGGCGGGTGAGGCCCACCTTGTTGAGCAGCGCGTCCGCGACGTCCTGGGGCGCGTCCACGCCCAGCAGGCGCCCCAGCACCATCAGGTTCTGCTGCGCGGTGAGGTCCTCATAGAGGAAGCTGGCGTGGGACAGGAGCGCCACGTCGCGGCGCACGGCCTCGCGATCCAGGACGGCGTCCCGGCCCAGCACCTCCACCCGGCCCGCGGTGGGCCCGAGCGCGGTGGCCACGAGGCGCAGGAGCGTCGTCTTCCCGGAGCCGTTGTGGCCGGTGAGCAGCAGCGAGCGGCCAGCGGGCAGTGCGTAGGTGAGCCGCGCCAGCGCCCACCTTCGCCCATAGCGCTTGCTCACGTCGTGGAGGGCGAGCGCGGGCGCTGATCCAGAGGGGAGAGGGGGCATCGGCGGGTCGTTTCGTAGCCGGAAACCCCGATGTTCACCAGTGAAACCCCCGGGGTCGCCCGCCGGAGGACAAGAAGTTTTTACGCCTGCTTCTTCCGTCGCTTTCGCCGGGGGACTGAAAGGTTTTCGCCACGGGTGGGCGCCCGACTGCCCTGGTACACCCAGGTAGGACCTCCGCAGGGGCGTACATGCCCCCGGGGACACGGGGTTTCACGGGGTTACGGGGGGTTTTCATCACCTTCCTGCCCTGGCATCCAGCATGCACACACGCGGGCGGGGCCCGGTCCACTGGGGGGAGCGG
>NZ_RAVW01000270.1 GCF_003611585.1 Corallococcus exercitus
AAGAGACAGATGCTGGGCGGGAAGAAGCGGTGCTCCACGGCCAGCTGGTTCGCGGCCAGCAGCTGCGTGGGTTCCGAGCGGCCGGTGCCCGTGGAGACGTTGTAGCCGCTGGTGGAGAGCACCATCGGGCTGGCGTCCGCCTTGTGCAGCAGCGTCACGCGCTGCTCGAAGCGCTGGCACTCCGGATGGGCGTGGTCCGACGGCTGGTTGTACTTGAGGATGAAGAAGCGGTAGCCCGCGGGCACGTTCGCGCCGTTGGGGTTCTCCTGCACGGTGAGGCCCGGGACGGCACGCAGCCGGACCAGGATGTCCAGCGACGTGTTCTGGATGACGCTCAGGTCCGGCGGCGTGTCGACCCAGCCGCTCGGGGTGCACGCCACCGTGCCGCCGTCGGTGCCCGCATCGGCATCCGTGCCCGCGTCCGTCACCGTGCCCGCGTCGGCGTCCGTCCCCGCGTCGAGGCCGGTGCCCGCGTCGGCATCCGCGCCCGCATCGGCGTCCGGGCCCGCGTCATGCGTCCCCGCGTCCGAACCGGCGTCCACGGTCTGGGAGCCGCCGTCGGGACGCGGGTCGTCCGGGTCATCGCCACAGGCGACCGGGCCGCCGAGCAGGGCGAGCAGGGGGACGAGCAACGCCCAACGGCCACGGCGTGCCGCGTGGGAGGGCTGGAAGGTCAAGAAGGGCTTCATCGGTCCGCGTTCCTCGGCATCCGTCGCTCACCAGGGCTGTCCCGGCGAGCGACGGAGCTCATCGCGCGGATTTCACCCTCAAGGCCGGAGCATGTTCAAGGGGGCCGCCCCGGTGAGGTCCTCCACGCTGTCGTAGAGGAGCTGCCCGACGTAGTTGAAGTTGTGGGCCCAGGCACCCGGGTCCTTCTTGCTCAGCTGGTAGTTGTGGGCTGCCTTCACGAGCGCCGGCGTGAACGGCGCGAACGTGTTGGTGGAGACGGACTCGGTGGCGCTGCAGGTGCCGTCCTTGTCCGTGTCCTTGAAGAAGTACGGATTGACGTCGCCGTTGTAGCAGAGGCCATTGCCTGTCACGCCGCGCATGGCGGTCAGCAGGCGGGCGGCCATTCCCTCCACCTCCGCCGCCAGCGACTCCGTCGTGTTCCCGTCGCCGTCGTAGTCCGACAGGTGGACCAGCCGGAGTTGCGCCGCCTCGGTCTGGTCCGCGTGACACGTCTTGCAGCGCTCGCCCCACACGTCCTGGATGCGGAAGGTGTGGTTGCTCTTGCCGGGGACGTGGCAGCTGGTGCACTGCACTCCGCCCATGTGCGTGAGCCGGCCGGCGTAGGTCTTGTTGGGGTACTCGTAGCCAATGCGGACCAGCGTTCCTTCGCGCGTCCCCGCGGCCGGCAGGTAGTGCACGTTCTGGAAGCGCGGCGTGCCCCCCGCCGCCAGCGCCGTGTCGATGGTGGCCTTGGACGCCCGGCCGATGTGGCAGTTGGCGCAGAGGTTGTCCTGGCCCGGCAGGTTCACCGTCTTGCCGTCCGGCAGCCACGTCTGGGCGGGGATGAAGACGTCGTAGTCCGGTTCGAAGTTCTCATGGCAGGTGGAGCACTCCAGGCCGTTGGCCGTCTCCGGCACCTGTTGCCCGACCCCGTACTGGACGAAGAAGCGGTAGCCCTGCGCGCCGCTGTGGCAGCGCGAGCAGCTGGCCTGGACGGTCTCGCTGGAGTCCCAGTTGCGCGCCGCCTTGCTGGCGCCGTTGAAGTGGCCCGGGTCGTTGCGCACCAGCAGGGACATGTCGAAGGGGACGCTCAACCCCTTGTTCATGGACTGCGTCGAGTCATGCAACAGCTGGATGATGTACTTCGCGTTGTGCGCGAACGCGCCCGGGTCCACCCGGGACAGCTGGTAGTTGTAGGCCGCCTTCTGCAGGCGCGGGGTCCAGCTGGCGTACGCGTTGGTGGCGACGGACTCCGCGGGCGCGCAGGTCCCGTCCCCGTCGGTGTCCTTGAACCAGTAGGGGTGGGCGTTGCCGTAGCACAGGGGCTGGGCCCGCTCCGAGCCGTACCGCTGGATGGCGGCCAGCAGCCGGTCCCTCAGGCCCTGGATCTCGTAATAGATGCCCTCGGTGCGGTTCTTGTCCCCGTCGTAGTCCTGGTTGCGCGAGGCGATCTGCCGGATGTCCCAGGCCTTCGTGACGTCGGTCACGCCAGGGTGGCAGGTGGCGCAGGCCTCCCAGCGGACGCGCGTGCTGTGGGGCTCATGGCACTCGTTGCACTTGTCGAAGCTGGGCACGTGGCGGAAGCGCGAATCGTAGGTCTGATCCGCGTACTGGTAGCCGCCGGCGGCCTGGCTGGCGAAGAGCGTCGCGCCCGCGGGGTAGTAGTGGATGTTGGTGAAGCCCAGGGCGGGCGAAGTCGTGTCCTCGCCCACCACGCCCGCGTCCGCGACCTGCGCGTCGATGTCCTTTCCCGAGGCGCGCCCCTGGTGGCACACCACGCACCGGGCCTCCGGGCCCAGGCCACTGACCTTCTTGCCCGAGGGGAAGGTGACGGAGGTCAGGCTGGCGGCGGCGCTGTCGTGGCACGTCTCGCAGCGGACCACCGACTGCGTGGGCGCGGGGGCATCCACCTTGCCGGGGTTGGACCCGTCGCCGCCCAGGAAGTCGATGTAGCCTTCCGAGCTGTGGCACCGCGCGCAGCTGGTGGGAACGAGGCCGTCCTTGTTCCAGTGCGAGAAGGCCTCGGCGGTGGTGTCCGCATGCGGCGAGCCCGACCACGCGAGGAAGTACGGCACCTGGTTGGGATCCACGCCGCCGTCGCTCGTGAGGACGCCCATCACCACCACCACGTGGCGCGCCTCCAGCTTGGAGCGCGTGCCGGTGACCTTGATCGCGGTCTCCCCCGCGCCCACGCCGGTCACCTGTCCGGTGTCGTCCACGGTCGCGATGGCCGGGTCCTCACTCGTCCATTGATAGCCGTCGTCGGTGGCCTCGCGCGTCGTGGCGCTGAGCTGGATCCTCTGTCCCACGAGCACCGAGTGCGGACCGTCGGTGACGATCTCCGGGTGGGGGGTCTCCAGCTTCGCGCAGGCACTCAGCGACAGCGCCAGCAGCAGCGGTCCGGCCAGGAGCAGGGGGGAGCGTTTCATCGGAGCCTTCCCGGCAATGAGAGTGGTCATGGTTGAGCGCCTCCGGAGATCCAGGACAGGAGGGTCTGGTACTCCGGGGTGTCCGCCCCGTAGACGGCCCCGCCGCCGTGGCCCGCGCCGGAGGCCTTGCGCAGCAGCCGGCTGGCGGAGGGATTGGAGGTGTCTGTCAGCGAGACCGCCGCCGCGTAGTCCGCCTCGACGTCGCCCGTCAGCAGGAAGGACGTGGAGCCCGCGGCCCCTCCGCTGCGATGGCAGCCCTGACATCCGGTGGTGAGGAGCGGATGGACGTCGGTCTCGAAGGAGACGGCGCCGCCGCCATCTCCGCCGCCACCACCGTCGACGGGCAGGGCCCCGGCGTCGGCGGCGACCGGGCCCCGCTCGAAGTCCGCGCAGCCCACGAGCAGCGCGACCGCCGCCGTGAGGACGGCTGCCAGGGGCGGGATTCGGGAATCAGAACTCATACGCCACCACCAGCCGGGTGAAGTCGTCCGGCGTCTCGTCTGTCTTCTCCAGGTTCCAGAACTGGAAGAGGCCGGCGCTCAGGCCCCTCCAGCGCGCCACCACGCCCACGTTGTGGCTGGAGCCGTCCTCCCGCGTGAGCGCGTTCTCATCCAGGATGAGCCCCCGCCGGTTTCCGAAGGTGCGCAGTCCCTGCCGGTACTGGACGTAGAGCCAGTCGGTGGGGTGGTAGCGCAGCTGCAGGTAGCTGGCGAAGTGGTAGTAATCCGCGCCCGGCCCGCCGTAGCCCTCCGCCTCGCCTCCGGAGACATCCGCGCGCAGCAGCCCGGCGCCCAGGGAGAAGTGCTCCAGCACGGGGAGGCCGCGCGGACGCCACACCGCCACGTCCAGCGCCTGGAGGAACAGGCGGCGCCCGAACCCCAGGGAGTTGTAGTACGGCGAGTACCAGAGGTTGATGGGCCCCCACGAGGCGCCCAGCCTCGCCCCGACGCCCAGGTGGGTGTCCTCCAGCGGAGCCAGGTCCGACTGGAGGTTGAGCACCGCGTCCGCGCGCTTCAGCCGGTAGCCGGAGATGACGTAGGCGTCGCCAGAGAGGGCGAGCGGCCCCAGGCGGCGCTCCACGTTCACCGTGAGGCCTTCCCGCGCGAACACGACGGGGAGCACCCGCTGGTCGAAGCCGGCGAGCCCGCCGTAGCTGTGGTGGAAGAGCGGATCCCCTCCGAAGGGCACCAGCACCTTGCCTCCCCGGGCGAACACCTTCACCGGCCAGGACGGCCCGCTGAGGTGGAAGCCCACCTCCCAGAACTGCAGCGAGAGGACCTCCAGGGTGAGGGTCACCGGGTCTTCCGCGGACTGCCGCGTGAGGAAGAGGAAGTGGTGGTAGCTGCGCAGCGCGCTCTCACCCTCCGACTTGAAGGGATGGTCGTTGTAGTTGACGCGCTCGTAGTTGAGGTCGAAGCGGCCGTTGAGGCTCAGCGAGCCGAGCCCCGGGAAGGTCCCCAGCGGCACTCCGGCGTGCGGGCCGCCCGGGCCGTGAGGGTTTGACGGCGCCACGGCGGATCCGGGCGTGGCGGGGGCATGAGGGTTTGACGGCGCCACGGCGGATCCGGGCGCGGCGGGGGCGTGAGGGTTTGACGGCGCCACGGCGGATCCGGGCGCGGCGGGGGCGGACGGCGACACGGCAGGGGCCGTGGCCACGGAAGTGTTTCCCGCGGCGGGTGGTGGCGTGCTGGCCGCACCCGCATCAATCCACCGGGCCAGGAGCGCCAGCTGCGCGCTCCCCGGTGGCCACACCTCTCCTCCAGGATGCGCCTCGCCCCGCGCACGCTGGTAGAGGAGGCTGTTCGCGGCGGCACCAGGCACCACCAGCGACGTCACCGACCGCAGGTGCTGCTCCGGATCCGGATGGGTCACGTAACGGCTGGCGGCGGCCATCCCGTCGGAGGCATGACAGCTGGAGCAGTCCGCCAGCAGCGCTTCGTGGACACCCGGGGCGAAGCGCGGCGCGGCCGAGGCACCGCTAGCGGGCGGCGCGGGTTGCGGACCGGCGCTCGCGGCCACTGCGGACGGCACGGGCTGCGGACCGGCGCTCGTGGACGCCGAGGACGGCGCGGATTGCGGACCAGAGCTCGTGGACGCGGAGGACGGCGCGGGCTGCGGACCTGCGCTCGTGGACGCGGCGGACGGCGCGGGCTGCGGACTTGCGCTCGCGGACGCGGAGGCCGGCGCGGAAGGGACGGGCGCAGCGGGCACGCCAGGCGCGGCCGGGGCCGGACTGGAAACGGAGGGCGCGGTGGCGCTGGCGTGGGGAGGCCGGGGAGCGCCAGGGACGGCCTCGGCCGTGGCCGGCGCGCCGCGGGCCTTGCCGGGCGGGGCGCCGCCTTCAATCCACCGCAGGAGCGTGGCGTACTCCGCCGACTCCACGGCGAGGACCTTCTTGCCTCCGTGAAGGGTGGTGCCGGTGCCCTTCTTGAGCAGCGGGCTCTGGGCGGCGGTGGCGGGCTGCACGAAGCGCAGGGTGGCCTCGTAGTCCGCCGGCTCGCCCCGGAGCACCCAGCGGGAGCGGGACGCCATTCCCTCCGGGCCGTGGCAGTTCCCGCACGCCTTCTCCAGGATGGGCCGGACGTCCTCCGCGAAGCCCGGCACGCGCGGCCGGGACGCGACAGCGGGAGCGCGGGCCGGTGGCGCGTCGGGAGTCCGGGTGGCTTCCGTGGGGGACGGCGTTCCCGGGGCGACGACGCCCGCGTCGGGCACCTGCTGCGCGGGGGGCGGCTTGATTCCCAGCCGCTCCTGGAGCCGTCGCCGCTGCTCCTCCGGCGACTGCGCCCGCGTGGGGCCGGGCGCGGACAGCACCAGCGCGCAGGCGAGCAGCGTCCAGGTGCCCAGGTCAGTGACGCGCATGGCACGCCTCGCAGTTCATGGAGCCCTGGGCCTTCGCGGCACGACCGTCATGGCAGCGTCCGCAGTAGCGCCCCTCCCGCATGTCCTGGTGGGTGAAGCCCAGCCGGGCCTGCGGGAACGTGCCGGGGTGACAGCTGTAGCAGTGAAGGGAGCTGTGTCCCCAGTGGGAGAACAGCGCCGGAGCCGGCGCGGCGCGCTCCTTGAGCGGAGGCAGCCGGACGTCCTGCGGCGAGTTCACGGCGAAGATGGGCGTCGTGAGCAGGAGGAGGGCGACGAGCCCCACCCGCCACGGTCCTCCACGAAGGAGCGCGGACGTGCAGGACGTCATAGGGCCTTCTGCTCCTTCAGGATCCGCCAGACCGTGATGGCGTAGAGCAGGATGCCCAGCAGGACCAGGGGCACGCCCACCGCGGTGGACACCACGAAGGCCAGCGGGGACCAGGCGAAGCGTGCGAACAGCTGGACGAGCAGCCCCGCCAGGACGAAGAGGGCCGCCACCCGGATGCGCTTCTCGTGACTCATGGACGCTGTCGCTCCGGCAGCCAGAAGTTCTGGGCCTTCACGCCCTCCAGGTCATGCGCGACGTCGTGGCAGGTCAGGCACGAGCGTGCCCCGCTCTGCAGCTCCGCCTGGAGCTCCCGGTGCGGCCCGACCTCCAGGAACCCGCGCGCATCATTGTGGCAGTGGAGGCAGTTGTAATTGGGATACGGCTGATAGAGCCGGGGCTCCGGGGGAATGGTCCCGAAGTAATGGACCCAGACGTGCTTCAGGCCGTTGAGCTTGGCCTTCGCGTCCCCGAAGAGCGCGTAGTCCGTGTGGCAGGAGAAGCAGGTGGAGTCACGGCTGATGAGGCGCTTCTGGTAGTGGACCGCTGCCAGGGCGTTGGGGTTGTCCACGAACAGGCTCTGCCCGTAGCGCTCCATCTCGTGACAGCCCATGCAGAACTGCGTCTCGCTCGACTCGTGCACGCCCACCGCGACCCCGGCCCCGCTGACGGCCAGCGGCAGCAGGGCCAGCCCTCCGAGCAGCACCAGGCGTCCCAGCCCGTTCGCGGTGAGATGGCCCGCGGCGTAGGCAATCATCGCCACCATCACCGCCACCGCCCCGAGGAGCACCATCATGAGAGTCGTCAGTGCAGCCTCCATGGGACGTGGGTTCCCCGTCCCTTTTCATCCAGGGCGTCAATGAGTGCAACGACGGTGTCTTCGGCCGGGCTCACTCCGCGCGAGCGCTGAGCGGGGGCAGGGGGATGGGCTCCACCGCCGCTGTCTGTCCGTCCACGCGCAGGTCCAGCTGGGAGCGGCCCTCCGGCGACGCGAAGCGCAGCCACCATGACGCCGCGCCCTGCTTCGCCATCACCAGCTCCAGCGCCGGGCCCTGGTTCCGCGCGTACGCGGCCCCCAGCCTCACGGCCTCCTCGTAGCCCACGGTGAGCGCCACCGAGGTGGACGGAGGCGGCAGGGGCGCGGAGCGCTCCGCTCGGGTCTCCCGCGTGGAGCCCGCGCAGCCCGTGGCGAGGAGCGCGGCGAGCAGGACACCGCGAGGCGAGGGCCGGGAGGACGAGGGGAACATGGGCGATGGCTCCAGCATGCGGGACGGGGGACTGCCTGACGGACTCCCGACACTTCAAGCTTCATGCCGCCGCCGGGCCTCTCTCCCGCCCTGCCTTCCTTGCGGGCCAGGCACGACCGCGTCCGGCGCCCGGGCGCAATTGTTGCGCGAGCGGGCCTGGCCCCGCGCATTTCCTGCCGGGCGGCCCGGTCCGTCCCGGGGGCGTGCTCTGTCCGGCCGCGACGGGGGCGGCGGCGCGCGGCTTGAGTCCACCCCGCGCGCGCGGTAGCCACGTCCCGTCACGTCTCCCTGGAGCCCTCCATGAAGCCCCTGCTGCTGGCCGCCGTCCTCGCCGCCGCGCCCGCTACCCCGCCGAAGTCCCTGGCGCCCGACGCCGGGCCCGCGCAGGCCGCGCAGCCCACCCTCACCGTGCCCGGGGGGAAGTTCCTCCGCGCCCGCTCCGGCAACACCGCCGTCGCCCAGATGTTCGCGCCGGGCATCGCGGAGCTGTCCCTGCCGGAGAAGCGCGTGGCGTGGTCCCTCACGCTCGCGGCGCACGCGGGCGAGGACATCGCGTTGGATCAGCTGGGCTGGAAGCTGGTGCCGGCGAAGCAGCTGCTGGAAGGCGTGTGGCTCTTCGGCCGGGACGCACAGAGCGCCGCGTCCGGCTTCGACGCGAAGCTGGCGGAGTACCTGCTGCGCTTCTACGGGCACGGCGGCAACCACGACAGCACCACCGGCCAGAAGTTCGTCCCGGGCTTCACCGCGGAGCAGCTGGCCGCGGGCGCCTCGCGCGCGCTCAAGGCCGGCGCGCCCTGGTCGGTGAAGGACGAGGCCGCGCTCCAGGCCTGGCTCCAGGACCTGAAGCCCACCCTCTTCGACGCGAGCTTCGAGCCGCAGCTCACCTCCAAGGCCCCGCCGCCGGGACAGGACCTCCTCACCGCGTCCTCCAACACCGCCTATGGCCCCGGCGTGACGGAGAAGGACCTGGTGGGCTTCAAGGAGAAGTACCCGCTCAACTCGCGCGTGGTGAAGCAGGACGGCAAGCTGGTGGAGCAGGTGTTCCGCGCGGGCACGCCGGACGGCAAGGTGAAGCCGGGCCTGTACGCGAAGGAGCTCTCGCGCGTCATCGCGCACCTCCAGGAGGCGATGAAGTCCGCGGAGCCCGCGCAGAAGGCCGCGCTGGGCAAGCTGGTGCGCTACTTCCAGACGGGCAGCCCCCAGGACTGGGACGCGTACAACATCGCGTGGCTCAAGGTGGATCCGAAGGTGGACGCGAACCTGGGCTTCATCGAGACGTACGTCGACCCGCGCGGCCACAAGGGCCAGTGGGAGGCGCTGGTCAACTACCGCGACACGCAGGAGAACCAGATCATGGTGCTCATGGGCCAGAAGGCCCAGTACTTCGAGGACCGGCTGCCGTGGCCGGAGAAGTACCGCCGCAAGAAGGTCGCGCTGCCCGTCGCCAAGGCCATCAACCTCATCACGTCCAACCCGGAGCCGCCCGCGGGCATCAACCTGCCCAACGAGCAGCACATCCGGGAGAAGTACGGCAGCAAGAGCGTGATGATCACCAACGTCATGGACGCGGCCTCCGCGGTGACGCGGCTGCCCCTGGCGCTGGAGTTCTCCCGCACGGCGGAGGACCGCGAGCAGGCCCAGAAGTACTCCGTCACCGCGCGCAAGTGGCTGGTGGCCTTCCATGAGGTGCTGGGCCACGCCTCCGGCCAGGTGGACGCGAAGCTGAAGGGCCAGTCCCCGTCCGTGTTCCTCAAGGAATACGACAACACGCTGGAGGAGGCGCGCGCGGACCTGGTCGCGCTGTGGCACGCGTTCGACCCGGCGCTCGCGGAGCTGTCGCCGGACCATGACGCCATCGCGCGGCAGATGTACCGCGACTTCCTGGTGGAGGGGCTCACCAACCTGCGCCGGGTGGAAGAGGGCAACGCGTTCGAGGAGGACCACCAGCGCGGCCACCACATGACGGTGACGTTCCTGGAGGAGAAGGGCGCGGTGAAGCAGGTGATGGAGAACGGCCGCACGTACCTGGTGGTGCCGGACTACGCGAAGATGCGCGAGGCGGTGGGCGAGCTGCTCTCCAAGCTGATGGTCATCAAGGCCACCGGCGACTACGAGGGCATCCGCGCGCTGGTGCAGGAGAAGGGCATCCACTTCGACCCGAAGCTGCGCGACGAGGTCGCCCGCCGGGTGAAGGCCGTGGACGTGCCCACGGTGCTGCTGCTCAATTCGCCGCGCGTGGTGCCGGTGCTGGACGCGAAGGGGGAGCTGGTGGACCTGAAGGAGGACACCACCCAGGCCTTCGTGGATCAGCACCTGGAGCGCAGCCTGCTGGGCCGGCTGTCCCCCGCGGAGGCCCGGCGCGTCGCCGCGAAGCTGACGGGTTCTCCGGACGCCGTGCGCGAGGCGTTCCGGGAGCTGGGGCCTGAAACGGCTCCGGCGCCGACCCCCAAGAAGGGAGCGGCGCCGGCGAAGGTCACGCCCTGACGAGGCAGCCCGTCAGTGGTTGGACGGCGGCGTGTCTGCCTCCGTGATGGGCGTCCCGGACTCCGTGGTGAGGACGACGCGCGTGTCTCCCGGCTGCACCGGCCCGCCCGGGGTGGCCGGGTCGCCCAGCCGGGGGTTGGGCCGGCCGTAGTCGCGCTCGTAGATGCGCACCACGGAGAGGAAGAAGGCGACGATGAGGGGCCCCAGCAGCAGGCCCACCGTGCCGAACGCCGCCAGGCCGCCGAGCAGCGCGAAGAAGATGATGGCGCCGTGCTGGTTCATGCCCTTCTTGGCGAGCAGCGGCTTGACGACGTTGTCCACGAGCCCCACCACGACGAGGCCCCAGATGGTCAGGAAGAGGGCTGCCCACGGGTGGCCGCTGAGGAACATCAGGCCCGCGGTGAACAGCACCACCACCGCGGCGCCCACGGCGGGGATGAGGGCGAGAAAGAAGGTGAGGCCCGCGAAGAACAGCGGGGCGGGCACTCCCACGATGAGGAAGCCGACGAGCGCGGCCACGGCCTGGACGCCCGCGGTGGCCACCGTGGAGACGAGCACCGACACGGACGTGTTCTTGAACTCGTGCAGCAGCTCCCGCGTCTGTCCGCGCCGGAGCGGCGACACGCTCTCAATCCACTGCACCAACCGCGCGCCGTCGGTGAGGAAGAAGAAGAGGGCGATGAGCATCATCGTCGTCTGGAGGATGAGCGTGCCCGTGGCGGCCACCGCCCCCGTGACGGCCTTGGCGGCCGTGCCGCCCTGGGTCGTCACCTGCTCCTGGAGCTTCTGGTCGATCTGCTCCTGCTCCAGGGGGAGCCGTTCGATAAGCTTGCTCACGGGGCCCCGGACGCCGCTGGGAAGCTTTTCCACCAGGCCCGTCATCCCGTCCTTCTGCACGGTCTGGGACACGAAGTGCGCGCCCTCGGACACCTCCGCGACGACGAACGCGGTGAGGCCGCCCAGGGGCAAGAGCAGCGCCAGCAGGATGCCCGTGACGATGAGGCCCGCGGACACGTTGCCGTGACCTCGCAGCCGCTTCCGGAGCCGTTTGTGCAGGCCGTAGAACGTGCCCGCCAGCACCGCTGCCAGGAAGAACGCCTCCGCGAAGGGCCGGATGACCAGGCACAAGAGGAGGATGGACAGGAGGATGAGACCCACGAAGACGCGTCGCGCTACCTGATCGGAGGCCATGGCCTTGCAAATTTAGGGAGCCGGACCTGTCGGCGGGAGCCTGCCCGGCTGTGATGACGCAGGAACATTCCCCCGGGCCCGCCTGGTTGCCTGCTCACCGGACTTGGGGGCGGCGAAGGGGGCGGTAGAGTGCGCGCATGCCGCCTTTCGACTCCGCCCGCTTCACCCTCTGGGTTCCGCAGCTCCTGTGCGCCGTCTTCCTGGCCATCCTCTTCCTGCAGTCCGGCCTGGACAAGGTCGTGGACTGGAAGGGGAACCTGGGATGGCTGACGGGCCACTTCTCCAAGTCGCCCCTCAAGGGTGTGGTGACGCCGATGCTGGCGGTCATCACGTTGATGGAGCTGGCCTCCGGGGCGCTGAGCGCGGCGGGCGCGGTGGCGCTGCTGGTGAACGGCAACCCGTTCCTCGCGTACCTGGGCGCGGTGCTCTCCGCGCTGTCGCTCCTGGCCCTCTTCTTCGGCCAGCGCATGGCGAAGGAGTACGCGGGCGCGGCGGTGCTGGTGCCGTACTTCGTGGTGACGCTCGCGGGCGTGTACCTGCTGCGCCTGACGTGAGGCCGGCCCTTTAGAGCACCTTGCGCGAGGGCATGATGGCGTTGGCGGACAGCAGGCCCGCCGCCAGCGCCACCGCGACCATCAGCATGGAGAAGGCCGTGTCCACGCCGGCCACCACGTCGCGCTCCAGCAGGGAGGCCAGGCTGCGGAAGCCCACGCTGCCCGGCACGAGCAGCATCAGGCCCGGCACCACGGTGGTGACGGCGGGCCGGTTGCGCAGCCGCGCCAGCGCGTTGCTTCCCATGCCCAGGAGCAGCGCGCCCGCGAAGGCGCCCAGCTGGGGCCCCAGGAGCAGCGCTCCCAACCGCGCGCCCATGAACGCGGCGGCGCCGGCCAGGGCAATCCATCCCCAGTCGCGCGGCCGGGCGCGGAAGAGCACCGCGATGGCGAAGCCCGCCACCACGAGCGCGACGACGGCCGTCCCCGGAGGCATCACGGTGGGCAGGGGCGGCGTGGGCACGGGAGGCAGCACCGTGGCCACGCGGCTGCCCAGGGCCGCGCCGAAGCCCAACTGGAGGAACACCAGCGCGGCGTGGGTGAGGCGCGACGTGCCGGAGATGAGGTTGCGCGTGGCCACCTCGTTGACGGCGATGGTGAGCGTGAGGCCGGGCAACAGGACGATGAGGCCCGCGAGCGTGGCGACTTCACCGTGCAGGGGACCGAAGAAGTGGGCCGCGATGCCCGCGAACGCGGCGGACAGCACGGCCGCCACGGGCTCCAGCACCCGCGCGGTGGTGGGCTGCTTGCGCGTCAGCAGGTCCAGCCCGCCGATGGCCAGGCTGCTGACGGCCGCGACGCCCATCTCCTTCCAACCGCCGCCGAACAGCAGCGCCGCGGAGGCCCCCGCCAGCATCCAGCAGAGCAGCTGGAGGGCCGGGCCGTAGCGCGGCGGCCGGGCGAGGATGGCCTCCACGCGTGAGGCGCCCTCCGTAGGCGTGAGGCGCCCCTGGATGACGTCGTCCGCGAGGATGTCCAGGAGGATGAGGCGCTCCAAATCGAAGTCGCCGGGCTCCACGCGGATGAGGCTGGTGCGCAGGTCCTCGGGCGGGCCGAAGGAGGCGAAGATGGAGGTGGGCGTGGAGAAGAAGCGGGCCTCCAGGCCCAGCCGCTCGCTCACCCGCTGCATCAGCCCCTCCAGGCGGTGGGCAGGAGTGCCGTGGCGGTGCAGGGCCTGGCCCAGGCGCAGCACGAAGGCTGGCTCTTATACACATCT
>NZ_RAVW01000271.1 GCF_003611585.1 Corallococcus exercitus
CTCGTCTACGCGGTGCCCACGAATGAGGCGCAGGCGCTGGCGCGCGACGTGCTGCGCGACGTGCTGTCCGCGTCGGAGAACCCCGCGCTGCCGGCCGCGGCGCTGGAGGCGAGCGCGGGGCCCCTGGCTCGGGCGCGGCGCATCGCGCAGGCGGGGCAGGCGCTGCTGGCGGCCCGGCCGGAGGACGGGAACGCAACGGCCGCGTGGCGGCTCAAGCTGGAGGGCGTGGCGCGCGAGATGGACGCGGGCTTCGCGCCGGAAGCGCTGCCGGAGGCCTTGCGGGAGCTGCGCGGCGCGGTGGCGGCGGTGCTGGCGGAAGTGAACACCCGCGCGGCGTGAAGCGGTCCGGAAGTCCTTCCGGAAATCCGGCGGAATCCAACGCATCCGCGGCTCCGTATTGGTGCTGCCAGCGGGACGGCCGCCTTCGGTGCGGCGTGCCGAAGGCATTCCATCCACGGGAGACACCTCATGCGAAACACCTTCGCGGCGCTGGCCATTGCCTCGGCGGCCCTGCTGGCGGGCTGTGGCGACGATGACGACAACGACATGCCGGACGCGGGCACGACGTACATGCCCACGGGCACGGGCCCGGGCACGTCGCTGCGCTGCACGAGCAGCAACAA
This sequence comes from Corallococcus exercitus, assembly GCF_003611585.1. Taxonomy (GTDB): domain Bacteria; phylum Myxococcota; class Myxococcia; order Myxococcales; family Myxococcaceae; genus Corallococcus; species Corallococcus exercitus. The sequence goes on from NZ_RAVW01000271.1 coordinate 624, forward strand.
GAATGCGTGGGACACCTTCGGCGCGAACGCGTTCGTCGCGGTGAACAAGTCCATCATCGCGAAGACGCTCGCGGAGCTGAAGGGCATCAGCGGCACGGCGAACCTGGGCGAGTCCTTCACCCATATCGGTGATGAGACGAAGGGCCCGGCCTACGCGGACGACGCGGCCACCTTCGAGGGCAAGCTCGCGGCGTTCCTCGTGTATGCCTACGGCGGTCCGGAATCCATCATGTACACGGATGGCAAGACGTACACGGGCCCGCAGAACATGGCGGCGGCGCACCTGGGCATGGCCATCACCAATTCCCAGTACGACTACTTCATCGCGAACATGGTGGTGCCGGCGCTCACGGACAACGGCGTGACGAGCGCGGACGTGTCCTCCTGCTTCGCTCCCATCGTGACGGACGCGGCGTTCAAGGCGTCCATCGTCGGCAAGTAGCCACACCTCGAGGGCACCATGACCCGCTTCGTTCTCACGCGCGCCATGCGCCGCGCGCTGGTTTCCATTGCAGGCGTGGCCGTGCTGTTCACGGCGGTGATGGGCTATGCCCATACGCCGTCTGGCCGGCCGCTGCTGAAGTGGATGGGGATGTCCATGCCCCAGGCCGCGTCCGCGGCGGGGTGCCCGCTGGGGTACGACGTGAAGCAGAGCCCCGAACAGAAGGAGGCCGCGAGGCAGCGCTTCGCGGCCGCCTACCGGGGAGAGAGCGCCGCGCTGGCCCGGCCCGCGCTGGGGTTCGACCTGGAGCAGACGACGCGCGAGGCGCTGCTCGAATGGGCCCAGGCGCACGGGGTGAAGTGCACGGTGCCGCGCAGCCAGGGGGACCTGGACTGCGCGGACGTCCCGGCGTCGCTGTTCCCGGGCCTGAAGCGCGAGGCGGACATCCGGAACCTGTGGGTGACGTTCGGCGCGGACGGTCGGCTGGTGTCGTTGATTGCCGTGAGCCGCGCGGTGGAGGCCGCGCCCATCAGCGCGACGTTCCGCGCGGCGAACGCGACGCTCGCGACGCTGGCGGGCCCGGCCCTGAAGCGGGACGGGGAGGGCAGCGTCGAGGAGCTGAAGCAGGGGCTCTTGCGGCAGGCGAGCGCGGAGTACCGCTTCCAGGACTTCTACGCGCTCACCCGCGTCACCAACATGGGGGACGGGTTCGTGCTGACGGAGGAGTACCGCGCCCTGCCGAAGGTCGCGGCGCGGGAGCTGCCGTCACGCTGAGGCGGGGGACTCCACGTACCGCGAGAGCTTCGCGAGGGACATCCGCCAGCCGAGCTCGTTGTCGGAGGAGGACACGCCGGACGGAAGTCCTTCGTGCACGGCGAGCAGGTCGGTGCCTCCGTCCTGCGCGTCGCTGAGCGTGAAGGTGATGATCATCTCGCCGCGAAGCGCGGGGTCGGAGGTCTCGAACTCGGTGGTCTCGATGACCTGTTCGTCCGGCACGAGCTTCACGAAGCGGCCGTGATGCGTGTCGGTGTGCGCGGTCGTCTTGCCGGCTTCCGTGGGCGCGTCGTAGGTGAGCGAGATGCGGAACGCGCCGCCCTCGCGGGGGTCGAACGCGTGCACGTGGCTGGTCATGCCGTCGGGCACCATCCACGTCGCGACCGCGCGGGCGTCAATCAGGGCGTGGTAGACGCGCGAGCGAGGGGCCTTCACGTGGTGGTGGATTCGCGTCGTGCTCATGCCGGGAGCATGGGCAACGGCCCCGTGCGCTGTACAGCGGGAAGCCGGCGGATTGTCGCGCGTCAAGCCCGCCAGGAGCGCTCACGCCGCTTCGCCCTCGGTGGGAGGCGTTCTAGAGTGCCGGTGTGAGCAACGGGCGCGGGATGCGCGGGAGCAGGGCGTCATGAGGCCGCCACCGGAACCGGCTGTCGCGGGGCTCCCCGTGCGTTGGCGACCGCGAGTCCTGCCCCTGGAGCCCCTGGCTGTGGCGGGCGTGGGGCCCGTGGCGCTCGCGCTGGGACAGCGCGCTTCGCGTGCGGACGATGCGGTGCTGGCGTCGTGGAGCGGGGTCGCGGGGCCGGACGTGCTCGTGCTGCTGGGGCCTTCCGCGTCGCTGCCCTGGGTGGATGGCGCGGTGTACCTGGGACGTGATCCGCTGGCGCCCGCGCTGCTGCTGCCCTGCGCGCTGGAGCCGGACGTGGCGCCTTCGCTGCTGGAGCGTGCGCTGCTGGCGGGGCAGGGAGATGCGCCGCTCGCGGTGCTGCCCGCGTCGGGCGTGCTCGTCTCCGTGGGGGCGGCCAAGGCCGTCGCGCGTGCTTCGCTGACGGCGTGGCTGCCGGCTACGAGCGTGGAGGCCGCTTCGTGACCGCGCTGCCTCCCGCGCTTCGTCCCTGGGCGACGCAACTGGCCCTCTTTCCGGAGGACCTGGCGCAGTACCTGGGGCCGCACGTGGCGCGGCTGTCGGCGGCGCTCGGGACGCTGCGGCCTCGCGGTGAGGCCGAGGGCGGTGAGCCCCAGGGCTATGACGGGCTCTCCCGCCGGGGGAACTTCGAGCGGCTGCTCGTCAGTGAATGGCTCTGGGCCCTGGAAGCGCCGGAGGAGTTGGTGCGCCGCGCGGCGTTCGGCGAGCTGTCGTTCCTCAAGCCCGCGTTCCGTCAGCCACAGGGCGCGCGTCGCACCGTGGTGCTGCTGGACGTGGGACCGGATCAACTGGGCCTGCCGCGCATCGCGCACCTCGCGTTGCTGGTCGTGCTCGCGCGCCGGGCGGAGGCCGTGGGCGCGGCGTTCACCTGGGGCGCGCTCCAGACCGACCCTGCCCGTGCCACCCATACGGGGCTGAGCGGCACGTCACTCCTCGCGTGGCTCGAAGCCCGTTCCCCCACGCCCGCGTCCGCGCCGCACCTGACCACGTGGCGCGAGGCCCTGGACCTTTCACGGACACCCGAGGACGTGTGGCTCGTGGGCTCCTCGCGCCTGGGCCGCCTGGAGGGCGCGGAGGAGATGTCCCGCGTGGAGGTCTCCGAGCCGATGGAGCCCGGCGCGCACCGGCTCACCGTGGACGTGCGGCCCTCGGCGCGTGTGCCGCGTTCGGTGGTGCTGGAGCTTCCCCCTCCGGACGACTGCCTGCGCCTGCTGCGCAACCCGTTCAGCTCGGACCGTGCGCCGTCGGCATGGCCGCCGCGCACGGCTGACCGGCGCATCGTGAAGTTCTTCTTCTCCGGGGAGGGCCGGCGCGTGCTGTTGTTCTCCGCGAATGGCGGCGTCGAAGCGATGGCGGTGCCGCATTCTCCGCGCGCCACCCTGCCCAAGCCCCGGCGCGTGCAGGTGCCTTCCGGTCAGCGTGTCGTCGCGGCGGGATGGCGCTCCAAGGGCGGGTTGCTGGTGCTCGCGCGTCACCTGGGCGCGTACGTCATGCATGGGCAGGTGCATACGCCAAAGGGTTTCCGGAAGGCGCGCTACCACATGACGGATGACCTCGGGCGGCCGGACATCGTGGGAAGCGCGCTGCCGTTGAACCTCTTGAGCTGGGTGGATCCACAGGGGCAGGAGCACCTGTGGTTGAAGGATGGCAAGGACCGGTTGTTCTCACTGGCGCCGCCTACTTCGGTGGGGACCTCGGCGCTCGTGGTGGAAGAGGAGCAGGTCTCCGCGATGGCGGAGGTGAACTCGCGCCCTGTCTGCGTGCTGCGGCCCCAGGGTGGGGGAGCGGGGCAGGCGGTCATCTCGCGGCTCAAGGTGCTGGGCGAGGAGCCGGCCCGCAAGGTTCCACTCAATGCGCGGCAGGGGGAAGCGTACTTCGGCTACTCGCCGTCGGGGGCGCATCCCGATGCGGGGTTGCTCGCGGTGCGTGACAAGGCGCTGGATTGGCGGCTGTTCCTGGACACGGGCGTGTCGGTCCTCCTCGTGCCCGAGGGCTTCCGCGTGGTGGGCGTGGTGCAGCCTCCCGCTGCCGCCCCGTCACCGCCCGGCCTGCTCGCGTTGGCTCCGGATCAACGCACCTTCCACTTCTTCTCGCGAGAGTCTTCACGGGTGCTCGCGGTGGCGAGTGGCCCCGTGGAGCAGGCCGCGGCGAGCCACGGGCAGCCGGTGTTCGGGTGGCTGACGCAGGCGGGTGAGTTCGTGTTGTGGGACCTGATGGAGCAGGCGGTGCTGTACCGCTCCGTTCCGGAGGCCACGCCATGAGTCCCGCGTCCGGAGCCGTGAGTCCCCGTGCCCACGTGCATCGGGGCACCGTGGTGGCGGCGGCCTGGTGGTTCCATCCCGGAACGCTGGGGGAGGCCGAGGCACGCCGCCGCGTGCTGGCGGCGTGGAGGCCCGGCGCCACGGTCTGGGCGCTGGCGGGTGGGCACCTGTTGAAGCTGGCGGCGCCGTGCAGGAGCGCCGTGGAAGCCGCGCCCGGGCTGCCCCTGGTGCTGGAGTCCGGCGTGCTCACCAGCGCGCCGCTGAGCGCGAAGGAGCGCGAACGTTTGGCGCCGCCCGCGGGAGCCGTCGTGCTGGTGCACGCGGGCGTCGCACGGGTGTACGCGCCTGGAGAGCTGCGCCAGGTGGATCCGGGCGCGTGGCTGGACGTGTCGCAGTGGCGGCGCGTGCAGGTGAAGGGACTGGGTGCGCCGCCTCCACCCATGCAGAGCGCGCTGGAGCCACTGCCTCCTCCCACGCGCGAGTGGTTCGGACCGAAGGTGCCCACGCTCGCGCCCGAAGCGGAGCGCATGCTGGCGCGCATGGCCGGGAAGGAAGTCCCGGTGGCGCGAGAGGGCTTCTTCGCGCGGCTGCGCCGGGCCTTCTCAAAGAAGCCCGGTGAAGCCACGCGGACCGTCCGCCGTGGAGGCTTGTCGGCACGGCTGCGCCGGGCCTTCAGCGCATGGCTCGAGAACGCGTCTCCAGGCTTGATGAGAGTGCGCCGGGAGGGAGCGCTCTCTCTCTTGTGGAGCGCGTTCTCCCCAGGTGCCTCCGGTTCAGGCTCCGCGTCCGGTGGCTCGGACACCGGGGCACGGGCGGGCTGGTTCTCACGCCTCCTCGCCGGGATGCGCGGGCGCGGCAATGGCACGGCTTCACGGCAGGGCTCGCTGCCCGCGCCGGACGCCAGCGCCCGTCCCTCGGAACCCGAAGGCCCCGGCGCGCTCGAGCAACTCAAGGCGTGGATGCTCCAGAACACGCCCCTGGGACGACTCGTGGGACAGCGCCAGGGCGACTACCTCCGCCGCCTCTTCGAGCTCTTCGAGGAGGGCAAGCTCGACGAAGCCCTGCGCCATGCCATCCCCCTGGGCAAGGACCTGGACGAACGCGCGAAGCTGGCGCTCGGAGTTCCCGGACCGCGCGAGGAGCTGCGCATCCAGCCTCACGGCCGGAGCGGCGCCGCGCAGGTGTTCGCCAGTGGCCCCGACGTGCTGGCGGCGCTGCGCGAGCGCTACCGCGAGACCTTCCGCCGCCTGGAGCGCGAAGGCCGCATCGACGAGGCTGCCTTCGTCCTCGCGGAGCTGCTGGACGCGACCGAAGAAGCCGTGTCCTTCCTGGAGCGCCACGGACGCTTCCAGCTCGCGGCGGAGCTCGCCGAGGGGCGCAACCTCCCCGCGAGCCTCGTGGTGCGCCAGTGGTTCCTCGCGAAGGACGTGGCGCGCGCGGTGGCCATCGCACGGCGCTCGGGCGTGTTCGCGGACGCGGTGCTGCGCCTGGAGAAGACCCACCCCGCCGAAGCCCAGACCCTGCGCGTGCTGTGGGCGGAGTCGCTCGCGGAGGCCGGCGACTGGGCGCGCGCCGTGGACGCCGTGTGGCCGGTGACCTCCGCGCGCCACATCGCGCGGGCCTGGGTGGACCGCGGCATCCAGGCCGGTGGCGAGAGCGGCGCGAAGCTCCTGGCGCGCCTGGCGCTCGGGTTCCCGGATGGCTTCGGCGCCGCGCGCGAGGACGTCCAGGACCTGCTGTCGGACGACGCTCCCGCGCGCGCCCCGGACCGCCTGGCCTTCGCCACGGAGCTGCTGCGCGAGGACGCCACCGGTGCCCGGGACGCGCTCGTCGTCCCCACGGTCCGCGCGCTGATGCGCGACGAAGCCTCGGACGTCCTCCCTTCCAGCGCCAGGCTCCTCCATCAGCTGCGTGCCCTGAAGGCCCCCGCGGTGGCCGCGCTGCGCACGGACCTGCCCACGCCGCGGCCCTCCCTCCGTCGCCCCTGGACCGAAGCGAACGACCTGCCTCCGGTGCGCGTGTGGATGGACCGGAACGACGCGGGCGCCCACGCCGTGCATGACGCCGTGGTGCTGCCGGGACGGCGCGTGCTGCTCGCGCTGGGGGAAGCGGGCGCGCGGCTGGTGGGCCCGGACGGACGCACGCTCGCGAACTTCGACGTGCCGGCGTTCTCGCTCGTCGTGTCCACGCAGGGAAACCGTGCGCTCGCGCTGGCGCGCCGGGGCGACCTGTGGCGCCTGTCGCGGCTGGACCTGGTGGAGCGCCGGGCCACGCGCTGGTGCGACGCGGAGCTGGACGCGTGGGCCCCCACCTACGACGGGGAGCGGTGGTTCACCGCCGTGCGCGACACCGTGAGCATGGTGGACACGCTCGCCGCCGAGCCACGCTCCCTGTGGCGCGTGTCCCAGGTGGGCGGCACCGTGCTGAAGCTGGCCGTTGACGCGCAGCACCTGTCCTTCCTCGTCCTGCACTTGTCCCTGGGACAGGACTTCGAGCGCCTGGAGCGCTGGAGCTACGTGCTGGCGGGCGGTCCCACCCTGCGCGGGCGCGCGAACATGCCGGACCTGGTGGGAACGCCGGACGCCCTCGCGCTCACTCCCGACGGCGAGGCGGTGGCCGGGCGCATCGCGGTGCCCGAAGGCGCGGGGTTCGGACCCTGGCCGTACATGCCCCCCTTCGCCGCGCGGCGCTTCCACCTGCCGTCCCAGGACGACGAGGATCGCGTGGGCGTGGTGCTCACCTCCGCCTGGCGCGTGCTGCGCTTCCAGCAGGGCGAACTGCACAAGGCCGTCCTGCGCAACCTCGCCGGCCATGCCCGCGCCACGGTGGAGTTCTCCGGCACCCCGCCCCAGGTCGTGCGCCTCACGGAGGAGTGGTGCGCCGTGCACGACCTGTTCGGCCGCGTGGTGTGGCTGGACCTGTCCTCCGGTGAGGTCCACCGCGTGCCGGTGGTGTGAGCGCGCGTCAGGAGTAGCGCAGGTGGCCGGGCACGATGACCATGCTCGCGGTCAGCGTGCAGGCGGCGTCGTCCACCTCCAGCACCACGCGCACGCCCTCCACCGTCACCAGCAGCAGGGGCTGCTCGCTGTGCAGCGCCATCAACCAGGACGACGCCAGCGGCAGCTCCGTGGCGGACAGCTCCGCGGCGCGCAGCAGGTGCACGCGCACCGCGTGACGGACCGGGGCCGGCAGCGCATGCAGCGCGTAGAGCGATTCGTCCGGCAGCCGCAGCGAGTACGGCGTGCGCGGCGGCTCCTGGCGCCCGGGCAGCTCGCGCAGCCGCTCCGCCAGCTCCACCACCAGCGCCTCCGGCTGGGGCGGCTTGCGCAGGAAGCCCGCCACCCCTTGCAGCGGCACCTCCGGCGTGCCGTTCCCCGTGGACATCATCATCACCGTCAGGTGCCGCAGCCGCGCGTCCGTGCGCAACTGGCCGTACAGCTCCCATCCATCCACCCGGGGCATCACCAGGTCCAGCAGGATGAGGTCCGGGTGCTGCGCGCGCGGACGATGCCGCAGCCAGTGCAGCGCCTCCGCGCCGTCGGACACGGACGACACCAGGAAGCCCGCTTCGCTCGCGGCCTGGCGCACGCCTTCCCGCCACGTCCGGTCGTCCTCGACGAGCAACAGGTGACGGACGCCCAGGGCCATCCCTCGATTCGACTCGCTTTTCCTCGGTTTCTTGAAGTGCACCTGGGTCTACCGGGAACCCCAGCGTCACCTGCCCGACAGTGTGCCCCGGCGACTGTTCCCCTCAGACGCTCAGCGCCGGACAGCCTTTGTCACCGCCCCACTGTCATCTTGCAGGTGGGCTGTAGATGCGCACCCTTCGCGGCGCTCATGGCCTACCGCTGCCAGCTGGAACCCCCGGTGGTGCGCACGCTCACGGCGTGTGCGCCCGCCGTGCGCGAGCGCCTTCAAGGGGAGCTGGGGGCGCTGGTCAGCCGGATGCCGTCCCTGCCGGTGACGCCGTCCGGGCGCGAGGGGGCGGCGGTGCTCGCGTGCGGCTTCCAGGTCCGCTACCGCGTGGAGCCGGGCACGGGGCTCCTGCGCCTGACCGCCCTGCGGCCCCTGGGCCTCGTCCGTTCGCCTTCCTCCTGACACGGGGGCAGACGGTCCTTGTGGCAGCGGGAGCGGGAGCCTAAGTCGGTGGGACCCGTTCACTCCGGCTTGCCCCCAAGGCCCTTCGCCCTCGAGTCCGCGCACCGTGCCCCTGTCCCTCGCCGACTTCCTCTTCCAGTCCCGCGACGTCCTCCAGGACGCATGGCTCCACGAAGCGCCCGGCTCCGGTGACACCTTCTCCCACGGGCTGTCCGCGGTGGCGGCCCGGATGGCGAACCCGGACGCGCGCGTCGCCGACGCCCTGGCGCGCGAGCTGTCGCTGCTGGTGCAGGGCTCCGACGGGCACCCCACGACGACGAACTTCCGGCGCCTGCGCGCCACGGTGCTGCGGCTGTGGCGCGAGCGCGGCGGCGCGGGCCCGGACGAGGACGTCCAGGTGGAGCGCTTCCACGACGCCGTGGACGCGGTGGAGGCTGCGGCGCTGGAGGCCCACGTCCAGGCCCGGCTGCTCGCGTCGCGCGAGGCGGCGGAGGCGGCGCGCGAGCAGGGCGCCCCGGACGCGGCGGGCCCCCGGCGCTGGGAGGACATCTTCACGCACCTGGGCGTGGGCGTGGCCGTGATGGGCGAGGAGGACAGCACGTTCGTGGCGGCGAACCCCGCGCTCGCGCGCATGCACGGGCAGACGGCGGAAGCGCTCAAGGGCCTGAAGCTGGAGGACCTGGTGGCGCCCGAGTCCCGCGGCGCGCTGCCCCGGCACATGGCCGCGGCCAGCTCCAAGCCGTTCCACGAATACGAAGCGCTGCACCTGCGCCGCGACGGCAGCCGCTTCCCCGCGTTCGTGCACGTGACGTCCCTGCGGGACGCGACGGGCCGCCGCGTGGGCCGCGCCGCCACGGTGCTGGACATCACCCAGCGCCGTCAGGCGGAAGCCGAGCGGCAGCGCCTGCTGGCCACCATCGAGGCGGAGCGCGCGCGGCTGGCGGCGGTGTTGGATCAGCTCCCCGCGGGCGTGCTCATCGCGGAGGCGCCCAGCGGCCGGCTGCTCCTGGGCAACCGCGCGCTGGAGTCGCTCCTGGGCCATCCGTTCCGGCCCTCGGCCAGCCTCGCGGACTACGAGTCGTCACACCAGATGTTCACCTCGGAGAACGAGCCGCTGCCGGACGACGCGTGGCCCATGGCGCGCGCGCTGCGCACCGGCGAGACGCGCCAGGCGGAGCCGCTCCAGGTGCGCCGGCCGGACGGCACCACCGCGCACCTGCTGGGCTCCAGCGCGCCCGTGCGCGACCGGGACAACCAGATTGTCGCGGGCGTCGTCACGCTGGTGGACGTCACCGAGCGCCGCCGCGCGGAGGAGGCGGCGCGGGAGGCGGCGCAGTTCGGCGAGCGGCTCATCGCCATCGTCAGCCACGACCTGCGCAACCCCCTCAACGCCATCCAGCTGTCCGTCACCAAGCTCCTGCACGGCGACGCGCTCCAGGAGCGCGACCGCAAGGCGGTGTCCCGCATCGCGCGCTCCGGCGAGCGCATGGCGCGGATGATTTCGGAGCTGCTCGACTTCACCCGCAGCCGGCTGGGCGGCGGCATCCCCATCGAGCGGGTGCCCGGCGACGTGCGCATGGTGGTGCGCCAGGCGGTGGAGGAGCTGGAGGCGGCGTGGCCGGAGCGCTCGCTCACGCTGAACGTGGGCCCGGGCCGCTACGACGGCGCCTGGGACGCGGACCGGCTGCTCCAGGTGGTGAGCAACCTGGGCGGCAACGCGCTCCAGTACAGCCCGCCGGAGTCCCCCGTGCGCCTGACGCTGACGGACGCGGACGCGCACGTGGTGCTGGAGGTGCAGAACGGCGGAGACCCCATCCCGTCGGACCTGCTGCCCCGCCTGTTCGACCCCTTCCGGCGCGGCGCGGGCGGCAACACGCACGGCGGCCTGGGGCTGGGGCTCTACATCGTCGAACAGGTGGTGAAGGGCCACGGAGGCCGCATCGAGGTGCGCTCGCGCGCGTCCGAGGGCACCGTCTTCCGCGTCGTCCTGCCCCGCGAGCCGGCGTCGCCCGCGGCCCCGGCTCAGTAGGCGGCGGCTAAGTGCGACTGGGAGCGGAACGGCTCCAGCGCGCGCATCAGGTCGTCCAGGTCCAGCGGCTTGGGGATGGACGCCCGGATGCCCTGGGGCACGGGGCGGGTGGCGCCCGCGCCCGACACGACGATGACGGGCAGGTTCTTGAGGCGCGGCTCCTTCTGCACGCGCTCCATCAGCTCCCAGCCGCTCATCACCGGCATCATCAGGTCCAGCAGCATCACGTCCGGCGTGGGGCCGCGCCGCAGGCGCTCCCAGGCGTGCAGCCCGTTGCCGGCGACCTCCACGGCGAATCCTTCCAGCGTGAGGAACTCCTCCAGCATCTCACGGCTGTCGACATGGTCTTCCACGAGGAGGATGAGGCTTCGCATGGCGTGGGGAAGCCTCCCTCCGTCCGGCCACGTCCGCAAAGGCCCCGTGTCCAGGGAACGTCCAACCCTGGACGCTAGGCCACGTGCAATGTGCGGTCGGCGCCAATCCGGGTGCCCGGGAGGGCAGGCGCCCCCTGGGACACGGGGCCCCCGCCCTCGAAAAGCGGATGGGGCCTCCCCCTTCCAGGCGCCGGAGCGCGGAAGGCGAAGGCCCCACCGGGGACGCACGGCTCCGGGCTGGTTCAGCCCTGGTACTGGTGCACGGACATGATGGGGTAGTTCATCGACGACATGCTGATGCGCTGCGAGCCGTCCGAGTTCACGTTGTTGGAGCCGATGAACTGGGCCTTGCCGTCCTTCCAGCCCGCGAACATCACCACGTGCTGGCCGCTGCCCACCTTCATGCAGACGACGTCGCCGGGCTTCGCGTCCTTCAGGTCCACGCGCTTGAAGTTCGGGTCGCGGTCCAGGTTCCCCTGGAGCGTCATCACGGACGCGCTGTGCTGGCTGTCCTTGATCTGCCCGGCCTGCTCCAGGCACGCGGAGACGAAGTTGGCGCAGTTGACGTTGTTGGGGACCCAGTCCTCCATGTCCGCGCCCACGCCCGTCGTCTCCAGCTTCAGCGAGCCGGCGTTCTTGCCCATGTGCGACATCGCGATGTCGAACGGGCTGCCACCGGGGCCGCGCGTGCCCGGGCCCGCGCCGCCCGGAGGCGCCGTCACGTTGCCCGCGCCGCTGGAGCCGCCGGAACCGCCGCCGCGCACGCCCTGGCCCTGGGTGCCGGGCTCGAAGCTGTCGCGCGAGCCGGGGATGTTCAGGCTCTTGCCCGTGTAGATGAGGTCCTTGTTCTGGATCTGCGGGTTGGCCTTCATCAGCGCGTCCACGGAGGTGCCGTAGCGCTTGGCCAGACCAGAGAGGGTGTCGCCAGATTGGATGCGGTAGCTCATGGGGGGCTCCGGGAAGGGGAGCAGTGACCCGACCTCGGTCACCGGCTGCGATTGATTCCATTCTCGGCATTCAAGAACCCAGGTTGCGTCCCCACCTGCTTTTCACTCCAGGCACGCACATGGGGCGCACCAGGCGCACCCGGAGCGGAATCCCGGCCCCGAAACAGCCGCGCACCGGCGACAGGCCCCCCGGTGGGCCGCCCGGGAAGTCCTGTCGCGGTGCGCAATTTCCGGGGATTTATCGGCTCTGGCCGTCGTGCTTCTGGCGGGCGATGCGGCGGCTGAGGGCGTCCTGCTTCGCGTCGATGCGGGCGCGCTCGGCGGCGTCCAGGTGGCCGTCGTCCCGGCGGTCCTGGCGGATTTCGCGCTGGACCGCGCGGTGCTGGCGCTCCAGGCGCACGGCCTCGCGGCCCGTGAGCTCGCCGCTCTTCACGCCCTGGTTGATGCGCTGCTGCTGGTTCACCTGCCGCTTGTCGGCCTCCGCGGCCACGGCCGGCAGCGCCACCGTCAGGCCCAGCACCGCCGCGAGCATTCCCAGTCCGTTGCGCTTCATGGGGTCTTCTCCTCGTTGTGCGCGGGCGTTGGTGCCCAGCGCGTCTGCGTTGAGGAAATGAACCCGGGATTCGCGCGGTGGTTGCGGGGCGTGTGCTTAACGGGGTGCGTCCAGGTGGGTGGGCCTTATGAAAGGGGAAACATTCCGAGGGGATGGCGGCGTGCGCCACGCTTGAATGGGTGGGAGGGCCCGCGCATGGTGGCGGGG
>NZ_RAVW01000272.1 GCF_003611585.1 Corallococcus exercitus
GCCGGGGTCTGCTGCGCTTGCGCGGTCCCGCCCCCCAGCCACAGGAGGACGGCGACGGCCGGTGTCGAGAGCCAGGTCTTCATCCGCCCGTGACCTCCAGCACCACGTCGTGCTCGATGCGCTGGTCGCCCGCGCGCGCCAGCGCCGTCACCAGATAGCGCCCCGGCCGCTGTCCACGCACCGCGATGGGAATCACGTTGCTGCCCGCGCTCAACGGCTGCGTCCACTGGTAGGAACGCAGCGGCAGTTCCTCTCCATCCGCCCAGAAGGACAGCCCCTCCGGCAGGCTCACCTGGAAGTCCGCCTGCTCCACGGCCACGTCCGCCGTGAAGTCCAGCTTGATGACCGCCACCTTGCTCACCGGCACCTGCGTGCCGGGCCGCTCGAGCTCCGCCATCCCCGGGCCTTCCGTCCCCGTGGCGCCAGGCGTGCCACGCACCGCGCCCAGCACCAGGAAGGTGGCCACGCCCATGGCGACGCCCACCGCCGGCCAGAGCACCGGCGCTCGACGCCGCCAGAAGTCCCGCACCGCATCCCACCCCGACGCCGGTGTAGGAGGACCGGCCTCCACCAGCCGCCGGTGGAGCAGGGCCTGGAAGTCGGGCCCGGGCGCGTCGTCCCGCAGCGCCGCCAGACGCTCGCGCAGCGCGCGGTCCTCCCTGTCCTCGGGCTCACTCATTTCCTGCTCCTTGCTGCATGCGACGAAAGGTCCGGCCCGGATGTTCCAACCGGGTCATCTTCTTGCGGGCCGTCAGGGCCCTGGCCCCCCGCCAGCAGGGCCTTCAAGTGCGCCCGGCCCCGCGACAGGCGCGACTTCACGGTGCCCACGGGCACCCCTTCAATGGCCGCCACCTCTTCATAGCTGTGCCCTTCCACGTCGAAGAGCACCACCGCCGTGCGGAACTCCGGCGGCAGGGCCCGGAGCGCCCGCCACAGCCGGTCCCGCTCCTGGGCCCGCATGAGCCCCTCGTCCGCGGACTCGGCGTCCGACGCCGCCTTCGCGTGCTCCTGCTCCAGTGGCTCCTCGCGCGAGCGCTCGCGGCCGGCGCGGCTGCGGGTGGCGTCATAGAACGCGTTGCGCACCACCGAATAGAGCCACGTCTGGAACGCGGACTGGAAGCGGAACGAGCGCAGGTTCTTGTAGACCTTCACCAGCGCTTCCTGCGCCAGGTCGTCCACGTCCGAGTCCGACGCGGCGAAGGCCCGCGCGAAGCGGCGCACGCGCGGCAGGTGCGAGGACACGAGCAACTCAAAGGCACGCACGCTGCCGTCCTGGGCTTCGAGGATGAGTGCGCGCAGCTCGTCGTTCACGGTCGGCCGGCACTCTATCCGGCCCCGGTGCGCGCTCAAAAAGCCCCGGGAAATTCCCCGCCGGGAACACGGCGGAAATTCATTTCGTCTCACGGGGGCAGACGGACAGCGGCCGGGCACCGGATGACAAGGGAGCACGCACTCATGAGGCACTCGAGCAGGGGCAGTCAGTGGCTGGGAGCAGTCGCGCTGGTGGTGGGCACCATGACGGTCGGCTGCGGTTCGCAGACGTCGACCACGGACGCCACGTCGGACGTGTCCCAGGCGGTGGAGGCCGCGTCGGACTCTAGCGACGCGGTGGAGGTGTCCAGCCTCCTGCACGGCCTGGACAAGCTGCGCCCCCAGGCCATCGAAGGCTTCCACTGTGACGCGAGCCCCGACATCACCACCGTGGACGTGTGTGGCAAGACGCTGCCCGCCACCGTGCACCTGGAGTGGACCGACTGCGCGGCCCCCGCGCGTCCCGAAGGCCGCGGTGGTGGCGGAGGCCTGCCTCCCGGTGGTGGCGGCGCGCCTCCTCCGCCGGAGGGCACGGGCTCGCCGGTGCGCGGCCAGCCCTTCGACGGCGGCGCTGGCGGCGGGAAGCCGGGAGGCCCCGGCCCGGGCCCGCGTGGCCCCTCCAGCGGCACGGTGGACATCGTGAACGCGTACGAAGCCTCCGCGGACTGCACGGGCGCGGTGACCCAGAGCCAGACCGTCACCTTCGAGGTCTCCAGCACCAACTCCGACGGTGAGGTCTCCACCGTGAAGGGCACCACCGCCTCCACGTCGGAGCTGGTGGACGGCGCTCCGCCCCGCCAGAAGAGCACGCAGGCGGACGTGACGCGCACGCGCACGGATGCGGACGGCACGGTGGTGAAGTCGGTGCGGCTGGAGGGCTCGCTGTCCGTCGCCTTCTCCACCGACACGCCGCCGGTGCGCACCATCGACGGCGCGTACACGGAGACGGCGCTCGACGGCACGCAGGGCACCGTCACGCTGGCGGGCATCGTCCGGCCGTCGCGCGACGTGTGCCCCTGGCCCACGGGCGGCACGCTCACGCGCACCACCGCGGATGGAGAGAGCCACGTGCTCACCTTCGGTCCGGAGTGCGGCGACGGCACGCTCGACGGCGCGGAGCTGAGCCTGCCCGATCGCTGCGAGCGCGGCGGCGGCCGCCACTAGCCTCACGAGGCGTCGCGGTCCGGGGGCGCACCCAAACCCCTCCCCCGAACGTCCCCGGGCCGCGAGCCTCAGCCGCGCTTCGTCATGTCGAACAGCGCGCGGGCCTGCGGCCCCAGGAACCCGTCGAACCCTCCCGAGCGCTGGGCGATTTCGAAGTACGCATACGGCCATGCGCGCGTGCCACCCCCCCGGAGCGTCAGGGGCAGCGGGGCCGCGTGCGTGGCCGTCTGCCTCAGCGACGTGCCGGGTGCGCCCTCGATGTCTGCCTTCATGGGCACGCCCGCCTCGCGCATGCGCCGCTGCCACGCCTCCACGTCGTCCACCGCGCCGGTGAAGTGATTCACCTTGCGGCCGAAGGCCAGCAGCCACGCGCCGTACTGCGTCTCCTTCTCCAGCTCCAGCAGCACGGCCTCGTCCGGAGGCGGCGGCGCCGTGAACCACGCCGCGAGCGCCTCCACGTCCTCCGGCGGCGGCGGATCCACCGGCAGCGCGGCGAGCAGCTCCCGGGCGCGCGGCGACAGTTCCTCCGACTTCAACTCGGACAGGAAGACGCGCGGCAGTCCTTCCGGGTGGGACAGGTAGATGGCGGACAGGTGCGCGTCCGGGAACGTGTACGTGCCGGCGGGCCGCCAGCCGAACCGCTCGAACACGCGGGAGAAGAGGGCGATGCCTCCCTCCGGCCGCGCGAGCGTGCGGAACGCGACGTGGTCGTTGCGGAAGCGTCCCCCGGACAGCGCCACGAAGGTGCGCGCGTAGGGGACTTCGGAGGCGTAGCGCTCCCACAGCAGGTCCAGCAGCCGCGAGGCGTCGGAGGCGGAGGTCGTCATGCGCGGCATCCTATGCCGCGGGGTGCTCCCCTCAAGGACCACGCAGCGTGTCAGCGCGTGAAGCCGTCGTCCTCCGGATGTCGCGGTGAAACATCAGCGACAACCCATTTTCGTGCGTCGGTGCGTATGGGGACGTGACTCCACGCGGAACGCCCTTCGTTCCGCCACAGGGGACCTTCTCATGACCCATGATTCCCTCCGGCGCCTGGGGCGCTGGCTCCGCGTCATTGCCCTGGGGGCGACCGCGACGCTCGCCTCCACTTCCGCCGCGCAGGTCGCCAACGTCAGCGGGGACGACCCCGTCATCAGCTTGGGCGCGTACCACGGCTGTGGCCTGAAGCTGGACGGCACGCTGGGCTGTTGGGGCAACGGCTGGCATGGCCAGAACGTGGCCCCGTCCGGCACCTTCACGCAGGTGAGCGGTGGCTACTTCCACACCTGCGGCGTGAAGACGGACGGCACGGTGATGTGCTGGGGCGCCAACGACAGCGGGCAGACGGCCGCGCCCTCGGGGGTGTTCAAGCAGGTCACCAGCGGGGGCCACTTCTCCTGCGGCCTGCGCACGGACAACACGGTGGCGTGCTGGGGCGCCAACGACAACGGGCAGGCCACGGCGCCCTCCGGCACCTTCCGCCAGCTGAGCGCGGGCGTGTGGCACGCGTGCGGCGTGAAGACGGACGGCACGGCGGCGTGCTGGGGCGGGAACTGGGGCGGCCAGGCCCTGGCGCCCACCGGCACCTTCACCCAGGTGACGTCGGGGGAGCTGCACAGCTGCGGCCTCAAGAACGACGGCACGGTGGTCTGCTGGGGTGACAACAGCCAGGGGCAGACCGCGGTGCCGTCGGGCACGTTCCAGCAGATCAAC
Source organism: Corallococcus exercitus (assembly GCF_003611585.1). Lineage (GTDB taxonomy): Bacteria > Myxococcota > Myxococcia > Myxococcales > Myxococcaceae > Corallococcus > Corallococcus exercitus. The sequence goes on from NZ_RAVW01000272.1 coordinate 4,168, forward strand.
GCGGGCGACCACCACACCTGCGGCGTGCACGTCACGGGGCCCGTGTCGTGCTGGGGCGCCAACGCGAAGGGCGAGTCCTCGCCTCCCGCGGGCACCTTCGCCCAGGTGGCGGCGGGCTACGACAACACCTGCGCGCTGAAGTCCGATGGCAGCGTGGTGTGCTGGGGCAGCACGGAGTACGGCCAGGGCAACGACCTGCCGACGACGCCCGTGTTCGGCAACAACCCGGGGCTGAACCTGACGCCCACGCGCCACATCAGCGCGGGCTACCGGGGCATGTTCTGCGGGGTGACGGGGACCGGCGTCCTGTCGTGCTGGACGAAGAACTACGTGCCGGCCTACGCGCCCACGGGCACGTTCGCGCAGGTGAGCGTGTCCGACGGCGGCGTGTGCGCGCTGCGCACGGACGGCTCGCCGGTGTGCTGGGGCAACTACCTCTACGTGCCCAATGGCAACACCGACCGCTTCGTGCAGCTGGCCTCCGGCCAGTACCACGTCTGCGGCCGCCGGCCGGATGGCACCGTGGCGTGCTGGGGCAACGGCTTCTATGGCCAGCTCGCCGTGCCGCCCGCCACCTTCACGCAGATTGACGCGGGCGGCAGCCACACCTGCGGCGTGAAGGCGGACGGCACCGCGGTGTGCTGGGGGGATGACTTTGGCGGGCAGAGCAGCGCCACGCCGGCGGGGACCTTCTCCTCCGTGGCCGCGAGCTGCAACAGCAGCTGCGGCATCCGTCCGGATGGCAGCGTGGTGTGCTGGGGCTTCAACGGCATGGGCCAGAACAACGCGCCTGCGGGCGTCTTCACGCAGGTGGACCTGGGCTGCAACCTGAGCTGCGCGCTGAAGGCGGACGGCACTTCGCAGTGCTGGGCCGGTTACTACCTGAGCCCGCTGGTGCGCACGGATGGCCCCTTCAGCCAGATCGTCACCGGCATGGACGAGGCGTGCGTGCTCCGTCCCTCCGGGCTGGTGAGCTGCTGGGACCGGGACGGCACCTGGCCCGGTGCCCCGGCCAGCTTCCCGTAGTCGCGGCACCGCGAGTCCATGTGTCCGGGAGGGCCCGTTCCAGGGGGACGGGCCCTCTGTCTTTTGAGCGCCGACCATCTTTCGTATTAACAAGCGTAGGCCCGCTTAGGGTGGAAGACCGGAAGACAAGGACACACACATGAGTGGAATGAAGATGGGGCTCCTGGCCCTGGTGTCGGGCCTGCTGCTGGCGTGCGGAGGGACGTTGGAGGCGGAGTCGCCGGAGCTTTCGCATCAGGCGGCGGGGCTGTGCGGCAGCTGCGGTGACAGCGTCTGTGACCCCAGCACGGAGAACCGATTCAACTGTCCGCAGGACTGCGCTGGCTCCACCTGCGGAGACCGCAGTTGCTGTGACGGCGAGACGCCGGACAGCTGCCCGCAGGATTGCCCCTTCGCCTCGAACTTCTGCTACCTCACGCCGGATTGGTTCTCGGCCCCCGTGTCCGCCCGGCTGTGCGCCGTCTGTGGCGACAGCATCTGTGATGCCAGCTCCGAGAACAGCTCCAACTGCCCGCAGGACTGCGGCGCCGCCAGCTCCTGCGGCGACAGCATCTGCGACCCAAACACGGAGACCCGATTCAACTGCCCACAGGACTGCGGCTCGACGTGTGGGGATCACAGCTGCTGCGACGGCGAGACGCCGGACAGCTGCCCGCAGGACTGCCCCTTCGCCTCGAACTTCTGTTACTTCACGCCGGAGTACTGAGCCGGACTGACGGCGCGCGGCGCGCTTCCGTGCCCACGAGCACCGGCGAACTGTTCAAGGGGCCTGTTCCTGGAAGCGGGGACGGGCCCCTGTCTTTGTGCGCTGCCTGTCTCCTGTATTGCCAATCACAGGCCCGCTTTGTCTGCTGCAACGAGACTCCGTCCAGCTGCCCGCAGGACTGCCCCTACTCGGCGCCGTACTGCTACGACACCCCCGTCAACTGAAGCCCTTCCGGGTGCCCGGCTGGGTTCAGTGCAGCTCCACGCCGAGCCCGCCGAAGGTCATGGCCTCCGGGTGGCCGCCGTCTCCGGAGTGCGTCATCGGCGCCTCCGCGAGCCCCACCGCCACCAGAGAGTCCCCGTCCGCGTCCACGCCCAGCAGGTGGAAGTGGCGGTCCTGTCCCTCGGGGCCGGGCCGCTGCGTGCGCACCGTCTGGCCGTCCGGGGACGCGAGCGCGAGCAGGGCCCCGGCGCCGCGCGAGATGCTCATCCCGCCGGACCACCGGTCCCACCCGGAGGCGCCCACGGCGACCAGCCCCGCGTCCGTCCAGCGCAGCGCGGAGAAGTGGTCCGCGCGGCCCGTGTCCACGCGGTGCTCGAAGCGCAGGGCGCCCGAGTCGAGCGACCACACGCCCAGGTAGCCGTCGTAGGGCGTCATCCGGTCCTGCACGCCCGGCGCGGACGGGTACCAGGCAATGGCGCCATCCGCGCCCTCCGTCACCACGGTGCCCGCGACCGCCACCTCCCCGCCGCGCACCGCCATGTCGAAGACGACGAACTCCGCCGCCCGGGCGGGCACGAAGACGTGCGTCCCGATGCGCGTCCCCACGGGCGTGAAGGCCGTCACGGCGAAGGGCTGGCGCTCGGTGTCCACCGTGGAGGTGACGTCTTCACCGGAACGGCAGTGCACGGAGGTGAAGTCGTTGAACGTGCGGCTGGAGGCCATGCAGCGGGAGCTGTTCCAGGTGCGGCCCACCACCAGCTGGCCCTCCGCGTCCACGGCGAGCAGGGGCCGGAGCGCGGCCTCGCGCCAGCGGAACTCGTCGTAGGCCCAGGCGGCCGGCTGCGTGGAGTGTCGTCCGTCGACGACGCGGGTCCACTGCTCGCGGTAGCGCCCGTCCGTCCACTGGAGCGTCATCAGCCCGGACGCCAGCTCCTGGGTGTTGGGACCGCCCTCCGGGACGGCCACGAGCGACAGGAAGGCCACGGCCACGTCCTCGCCGCGCGCCTCCGTGCGCAGCCAGCCGTCGGTGAGGGCGTGGACCCAGGGGGACTTCATGCGGAACGCCGGGGAGGGCAGGGTGCCTCCCAGGTCGGAGGCGGGCAGCGTCGCGGGCGCGGGCAGCGGCTGCCTCGACAGCACCTGCCCGTCCGCGGACAGGCGCACCAGGTCGAAGGCCTCCGCCGTCGCGCCGGTGCGCTCGACGCCCAGGGTCGTCTCCCCGGACGGGTGCACGGTGAAGTCGCTCAGGTGCTCTCCGGCCGCGGCGTCGAACCGCCACAGCGGCGTGCCGTCCTGGGCGGACACGGTGAGCCGGCGGGTGTCCCTGCCTTCCGCGTCCCGCGTCGTCTCCAGCACGAAGGTGCGTCCGGAGGCCCGCCGCACCTTGAGCCCACCGAAGCCCGTGCGCGGCTGCACCGCCGAGGATGGCGTGCCCTGCTCGAACGCCCGGACGAGCCCGGGCACCGCGCAGTCCGTGCCTTCACAGGGCGACGCGGGCCCGTCCGTCCCGTGGCAGGCGGAGGCACCCCACGACAGCAGGGCGCCCAGCAGGTACCGCGTCCGACGGAGGTTCATGGCTCGCATGCCACCTCATACGGAGGCAGCTCGCCCGGTGGGTCGTGCCCGCCGGTCCTGCCGACTGGCCGGAGGGCACCCCCCAGCGTCATGCGGCGCGAACCTGTCCGACAGTCGGACAGGTCTTGCGCGAAGGGCTCCCGGGGCGGGGCACGTGCGTCCTTCCGCGCCCCGGGGGGCCCACCCGCTACGGCACCGAAACGGCCTGGAGGGCGGCGCGGCTGGGCGCCTCATCCCCCGTGACGCTCACCACGAGGCGCTGGAGGCAGCCCGCGAACTCCTGCTTCAGCGCGTCCGCCGTCACCGCCTGGAGGTGCGCGGGGCGCTGGGCCAGCGACTCCACCGGGAAGCCCCGCACGCGGGCCTCGAGCAGCGCCGCCACCCAGGCGTCCGTGGAGACGAACGACACCGCCTGTTGCGCCAGCAGCCGCGCCCGGGCCTGCTCCAGGTCCTTCGCGGACACCTCCTTGGAGAACGCCGCCAGCGTCTCACGCAGCGACCCCACGCCCTCGCGCAGCCGCTGCGCGTCCAGGCTGCCCTCCAGCAGCAGGTGCGCCGCGCCGCCCCGGCCAATCCAGGGCCGGGCCCAGAAGCCGTACGACGCCCCCGTTCCGGAGCGCGTCCGGTCGTAGACATCCACCTCCAGCAGCTCCGCCATCAGCGCGTAGCGCGCCTCCAGCTCCGGCGTGGCCGTGGGCAGCCGGCAGGCCAGCTGCACCTGACCCTGGCTGGCGCCGGGGCGCGCGGTGAAGAGCGTGTTCACGTTCGCGGACGCGGCGGGCAGCACCGGCGCCGGCGGCACGGCCACCGGCTGCGGCTTGCCCCGGCTCCAGTCGCCCAGGTACTTGCGCACCATCGGCTCGACCTCCTTCACGTCGAACTCTCCCGCCACCACCACCACCGTGTTGCCAGGGCGGTAGACGTCCTCCAGCCACGCCTGCGCCTCCGACCAGGACACCTTGCCCATCTGCGCGCCCGTCGCCTCGTTGGCGTAGGGGTGCGTGCCGTAGAGCGCGTGCATCAGGTCCCGGTGCGCCAGCACCTCCGGCCGCGTGTCCACCGCCTCGCGCCACGGCTGCACCTGTTCGCGCCAGTAGCGCACCACGTCCTCCGACGTGCGGGTGGTGGACAGGTCCTCGGCGAGCATCGCCAGCATGTTCCCCACGTTGCCCGCCGTGCCGGCCATGTGCACCTGCAGGTGGTCCAGCTCCGTGCGGGTGCCCGAGTGCAGACCCCAGTCGCTCAGGTGGCCCTCGAAGAACGACTCGCGGAAGGCGCCCCACTTCGCCAGGTCCGCCACGCCCGGCTTCTCCCCGTGCGCCGTCCCGCCGCCCAGCGCCGCGCCCACCCGCACCACCGGCAGGCCCGGCCGGGGCACCAGCAGCACCTCCATGCCGTTCTCCAGCTTCAGCACCTGCACCGGGGTGGTGGTGGCCGTCATCATGGACGGCGTGACGCGCTCGCCACCCTCCACCGCGGGCTCGCCCCCGGGCAGCTTCGCCAGCACGGGGACCGCCGTCGGGGCGCCGCTCTCCCCGGGCCGCACGAGGATGGCGTGCGCCCGGTCGCGCTGGAGCCACTGGTACGCGAAGTCCGTCACCTTGCCGCCGTCCAGCCCCATCAGCGCCATCTGCGAGCGCGTGTACGAGCGCACGTCCGTCGTGAAGTGGGTGAGCAGCGCGCGGCTCTTCGTGCGCGCCAGCAGCCGCTCCGACTCCAGCACCATGCTGGTCACCACCTGGCGGCGCAGGGACTGGAAGTTGAACTCCTGGCCCAGCACGTTGCCGGCCGCGATCTCCCCGGTCCAGGTCCTGTACACCTGGTCCAGCACCTTCTCCGCCGAGCGCTCCGGGTGGTCCCCGCGCGACAGGTGCACGCGCACGATGAGCAGCGACGCGCGGGTGCCGGACACCAGGCTGGTGGAGATGCCCGCGATGTCGCCGTCGTTGCGCACCGCATCCCAGAGCTTGTTGTCCAGGCTGACCTCCACGAAGTCGTGCAGGGCGCTGGCCTCGTCGAAGGCGCGCGGCAGCACCCACGACAGGTACAGCTCCGGCGACGGCACCGCCGCCGCGTACACCGGCAGCGTCTTGCTGACCGGCGCGACCGGGGGCTCCGGGCGCAGCGCGGGCATGCGCGCGTCCTGGGCCAGCGGGGCGCCGGTGCCCGCCCACGCGGGCGGCAGGTGCTGCTGGAGCGTGGCCTCCACCTCCGCCAGGTCCACGTCCCCGGAGATGACCAGGGTGACGTTGTCCGGACGGTAGTGGGCGCGCGCGAAGCGGTGCGCGTCCGCCAGGGTGAGGGCGGACAGCGACTCGTGCGAACCCGCCACGGGCCTCGAGTACGGGTCCCCCGCCGGGAAGGACGCCGCGTGCACCCAGCTGTACACCTGGCCGACGTAGCCCGTCTCGTTGCGCTGGCGCAGCTCGTTGCGCACCACCTCGCGCTCCACCGCGAAGACCTCCGGGCTGACGTTGGAGAGCGGCGACGACAGCCGCTCGCCCTCCAGCTTCACCAGGTCGGCCAGGGACTCCTTGGGGGCCACCTCCTCATAGGCGGTGTAGTCCAGGCTGGTGGAGGCGTTGGAGTGGCCCGCGCCGGAGGCGTTGAGCCGCGCCCTCACGGAGGGGCCGTTGGCGGGCCGCGCGCGGAAGGCCAGGTGCTCCACCAGGTGCGCCAGCCCCTCCTTGCCGCCCGGGTCGCTGGTGCTCCCCGCGCCCACCACGGCGACCACCGCCACCACGGGCGCGCGCGCATCGCGCTCCACCACCACGCGCAGGCCGGACGGCATGCGGAAGTCGCGCAGGGGGAAGGACACGTCGCGCATGACGACCTGCCCGCGCTGCGGAAGCGTGGCGCAACCGCCCAGCGTCAGGGACAGGGAGGTCAGCGCGGCCACGGCCAGGCGCGACGCGCGGAGGGAACCCGACAGGAAAGACATACGACTCCAGGTACGAACCCGGAGGCAGCCCACGCGGGGCGCACGGCCCCACGCCTCCCCCCGGGCGGAAAATGAATGGATGCAGGTGTGGAACGACCGGGGAGACAAAGCCTGACGGGAGCAGGCCGGAGCGGCAAAGGCAGACGACAGCGGGTTCATAGCATTGCCGCCAGGGGCGCGTCATCCCTCCCCCCTTTCAGGAAGGGAATGGCAGGAATTGCAGGGAGCCCGGGCTCCGCCGTGTCCACGGGGGCCTTCCGGATAGGATGCGGGCCATGTCCCGTCCGCCGCGCACCGTGCTGCCGCTGCTGGCCTGCGCCCTCTGCGTCTCCTCCTGCTACTGGCTCGACAACCTGCCCAGGGCCTCGGGTGAATGCGTGGGCACGCATCAGGGACGGCGCGTGCACTGGCCCCTCCTGGAGAGCTCCTCGCTGGTGCACCGCTCGGAGCGGGGCGAGCTGCCGGACACCTTCATCGACCTGGACTACACGCCGGACGGCGAGCCGGTGCTGGAGGGCTTCGGCGTGGACATCCACCTGGTGGAAGACGCCCGGGTGGAGGAGGACCGGACGGTGGGCCTCCGCCCCCGGGAGGGACAGCTGGTGCCCGCGGAGCCGTCGCTGGTGACGCGGTGGGTGGGGAACATCGGCGGGGCGTCCGGCTACCTCGCCTCGCCCGGGGTTCCGGTGGAGGGCTCGGTGACGCTGGATGAGGTGTCGGCGTCGGCCGCGGAGGGACGCTTCGTCTACCGCTACGCGGACGGCGGCCAGCTGACATGCACCTTCGAGGTGATTGTCGCCGCCAGCGAATGACGCGGTGGGACTGACGGGACGGATGGGGGGGCCGGTTAGGATGGGCGGATGTTTCGATTCCTGTCCCGCACCGCGCCGCCGTTGCTGGCGTGCGCCCTGTCCACCGTCGCCTGTGACTCCGTTCCGAAACCCGAGGGTGAATGCCGGGGCTCCCACGGCGCCCAGAGCGTGGTGTGGCCCATCGACACGAACGCCGTGATGTCCGCGTACTCCCACTACGATGGGACGCAGGGGACGCAGCTCAGCCTGGCGTACACGCCGGACGGCGCGCCCGAGCTCGCGGGCTTCGGCGTGGACATCTTGATGCCCGGAGAGCCCACGGTGACCGCCGGAGCGTCGACGCTGAAGCTCCTGCGGCAGGGGCAGGCGCTGGTGGCGGAGGACCCGTCCCGGATCCGCGAGTGGCGCGCGCACGTCGGCCCCCTCACGGAAGGCTTTCCCGCCGCGTCCGGCGTTCCGGTGGAGGGGACGCTGACGCTGGACCGGCTGGTCCAGGGGGACGGCGAGGCCCAGGGCCGCTTCGTCTACCGCTATGAGGACGGCGGCGAGCTGACGTGCACCTTCAACATCACGGACCGGGTCTACACCGACGACAGCGATTGGGGCGGCGGTGGCGGTGGGGGCTGGGACGACGACGATGACGACGACTGAGCCGTGCGGCGGCGTTTGCTAGTCTCAAGGCCATGGGCGTCCACGACTACCGATGCAGTGTCTGCGGTCCTCCCACGTCGTACGCGTGCGGTGAGAAGACCGGCGAGGAGTGCGAGGAGGAGGGCATGGGCGATGACCAGGCCGTCCTGGACCTGTTCTTCTTCGCCGCCGACGAGGCACCGGAGGACGCCGACGCCTTCGAGGAGGCCCGGGGACGCGCGCGGCGCACGCGGACGCAGCCCTTCGGCTACGACTGGGGCGAATGGGAGTTCGTCCCCAGCCTCAACTACCGGCAGCTGCTCATGGATGACGACGACGCCACGGGCATCTGGCGCATCGAGCCGTTCGACGAGGATGAGAGCGACGGCAACCCCGTCTCGCTGGAAGTTCCGGAGGACGAGCGCGTCTGGGTGGTCAACTACTGCTCCAATTGCCATCCGCTGTTCGCGGAAGGGAAGCAGCCCCCGGACGAGCCCTGTCTGGAATACCTCCGGGCCGTCGCGGAGAACCTGGAGCTGGACTTCGACGGCGTGAAGGGAAGCGCGGACAAGGCGGGCTTCATCGCCACCGTGCGGGAGCGGGTCGCCCGGAGGCGGCCGGTGTCCCGCTGAGAGCGGCCCCGCCTGCTGCCCGGGTTGCCCCGGCCGAGTTGGCCAGCAGGCAGGCAAGGGGCACCTCTCCCTCCGCCACGACGCGGCGCACCACCGGTTCCTAGGTTGAGCTCATGGCGGAGCACGTGCCGCCAGGGGAGGGCCGGGATGCGGGACGTGAGGGCCGTGGGGCTGGCG
>NZ_RAVW01000273.1 GCF_003611585.1 Corallococcus exercitus
GTGCGGGGGCTGGGCGAGTCCTCGGGCCGGGCGGTGGAGACCGCGAGGCGGGGGGACTACACGAGCGTGGGAGACCTGGCGCGGCGGACGCGCATCCCCCGGCATGAGCTGACGCGGCTGGCGCTGTCGGGGGCGCTGGCGTCGCTGTGCGGGGCGCGGAGGCAGGCGCTGTGGGAGATCCAGGCGCTGGGCCCGCTGGACGCGGACGACCTGTTCTTCGGCATGCCCATGGACGGCACGTCGGTGGAATTGCCCCCCATGGGCGTCCAGGAGCGGGTGGTGGCGGACTACGACACGGTGGGGTTGTCGCTGGAGAAGCACCCGCTGGAGCTCTTGCGGCCCACGTTGAAGCGGATGGGGGCGGTGACGGCGGAGGGGTTGAAGCGGGTGTCAGCGGGGCGGCCGGTGAAGGTGGGGGGGATGATGATCTGCCGGCAGATGCCGCCGACGGCGAAGGGCATCTGCTTCATCTCGCTGGAGGACGAGACGGGGATCGCGAACCTGGTGGTGCCTTCGGAGGTGTATGCGCGGTGCAGGCAGGAGATCCACGGCGCGCTGTTCCTCGTGGGGGAGGGGATGCTGGAGCGCTCGGGGAAGGTGACGAACGTGAAGACGCGCAGCGTGGTGTCCGTGCGGCAGTGAGGCATTGGGGACCGCGCCACATCTGCACGTCTGTTCCCGGGATCCGCCGCTACAAGGACGTAGCGACCCGGGGGGGCATGGAACAACCCGTATTGCTGGCGATATAGGTTGCGTCCGTCCGGAGTGTAGTACCGTGGATCAGAACGGGAGGGTTCTCCAAGTGCGCAACAGTCTTCGGTGGTTGGGGTCGCTGCTCGATCGCGTTGGCCTGACAGAAGTGGTGGAGGAGGCGAGCGATTGGGTGCGGTACTACGCGCAGGGGAAGCCGCCCGTGAGCGAGCCGCAGCCGACCCGTGTCTCCCGCCCGGTGCACTCCGAGCCTCCGCGCGCGTCGATGCATGAGGTGATCGAGTCGCTGCGCAGCGCGATGCCGGAGCGCCAGGTGGACGCGACGGTGGTCGAGGTCCCCTTCGAGGGACGCATGGAGCTGGCGCAGGCGGCCCGCCGCAAGACGGCGCCCAAGGCCAAGAAGGCCGCGGGCAAGAAGAGCGCGGCGAAGAAGGCTCCGGCCGCGAAGAAGGCCGCGCCCGCGAAGAAGAAGAGCGCCGCGAAGAAGGCGCCCGCCGCGAAGAAGGCGGCCTCGTCCGGCGGCGCGAGCGAGGACGCGGTGTCGGTGCTGGAAACCGCGCTGCGCGGCCACGCGCGCCAGAAGGACCTGGTCTCCGCGGGCAAGGAGAAGGACCAGCTCCTGCGCTCGCTGATCCCGCTGTACCTGGCGAAGGCGCTGGACGTGGAAGTGACGTCCGGAACGACGTCGCGCTTCTGGAGCGGGCTGGGCGTGACGTACGCCGCCCCGAACGCGGCCAAGGCCCTGCGCCTGCACGCCGGCTACGCCCAGGACAGCAAGAAGGGCAAGGCCATCACCGCCAAGGGCATCCGCTACGTGGAAGACGCCCTCAAGCAGGCCTCGAAGTAAAGCCTACCGGGCGAGATGCCGCGTCTTCTGCAATTGAGACGCGGCACGGTTCCAGTGGCAGTCGGTGTCCTCGCTGGGGCGCTGATTGCCTGCGTGGGCGCGAAGCCAAATGCTGGCATTCCCTCACCCAGCCCATTCTCGGGCGTGGATGCCGGAACGCCTGCGTTTGAATGGCCAGAAGACGTAGAGCCCATGGCGACGCTGGATGGGTCTGCCATCCTGGCGTCCTACGCGGCCCTCCAGGATGTCGTGAGCCGCTTTCCCAAAGCCCGCCGGAATGAATGCATCTTCACGGCACGGGCCCTGGAGGTCGTCGTCGGCAAGGGGAAGGGCGTCTACATCGTTCGGGTGAATCGGCGCGTCGACCGCTGCGAGGGAATCGGGCCCGGTGGCAACTTCGAGCTCGACTGGTTCGAACTCTACGCCGTCTCGCCCGAGGGACGGATCATCGAGCGGTACCAGTACGCACCTTGAAGCAGCCCTCAATCCCTCGCGGAACGTGAGCCTGGGACGGGCAGGTTGTCCGTCCGCCGGTACGTGGCCACCACGGAGTACTTCGTGTCCGCCGTGTGGTTCCGGCTCGCCGCGTGGAACAGCCGCGCGTGGAAGAGCAGCACGTCCCCGGGGGACAGCCTCACGTACCGCGCACCCGCGATGAGCGCCGCGTTCTCTGGCAGCTCCGGCCGCAGGAACAACTTCGCGTCGTAGCGCTCCGGCGCGAACTGCATCCGGTGCGTCCCGGGCAGCACCTTCAGGCCGCCGTTCTCCGGCGTCTCCGCGCCCAGGGCCAGCCACGTGGAGATCAGCTCCGGCCGCGTGAAGGCCCAGTAGCGCACGTCCTGGTGCCAGCCCGTGTCCGACGAGAAGCGCGGCTGCTTCGTCATCACGCAGTTGTGATGCGCCAGCGCCTGCACCACCGGCCCATCCAATAGCTGCCCCAGCGCCTCCACCATCCGCGCGTCGTCGAACCACGCCGCGAACAGGGACGAGCGCCCATGGGCCTTCAACAACCGCCGCACCGTCCGGCCGCCTTCGACCTCCAGGCTCGCCGGTGAGCCGGGGTAGGCCACGTCGGCTTCGTACTCCACCGGGCCGTCACCGGAGGCGAGCTGCTCCTGGATGACGGTCCGCATCCGCTCGCACGTCCCGCTGTCCACGAAGGACGGCAGGACGAGATACCCATCGGCGGCGAAGCGCTGGCACTGCTCGGGACTCAGGACGGACATGGCGCCCGCTTCATAATGGGGGCGCCCGCCGTGTGCACCTGTCGCGATTGCTCAGCCCAAGAGCCGCGAATCGTCCAGGTCGATCTCATCCTGGATGAGGTCCACGCCGTTCTGCCGGAACCGGCGCGCCGCGGCGCGGCTGCGCGGCCCGTGCCCGTGCTCCAGGCACCATTGCGCGTGCTCGCTCAGGAGCGCCAGCTCCAGCGTGCGCCCCAGCGTCAGGGAGAAGCGCCGCGCCCCGGCCTCCATCGTGGTGGGGTTCGCCATCGCTCCGGACACCCAGACCCGCGCGTGCTCCAGCGCGTCGTGCGCCGTCTGCACGCACGGCCGCAGGCCCGCGTCCGTCACCTTGGACAGCCGGCCCTCCACCTCGTGGAAGAACGCCTCCAGCGTGCCTTCCTTCGCCAGCGCGCGCAGCGAATCCAGCGACAGCACGTTCGTCGTGCCCTCCCAGATGGACAGCACCTGCGCGTCCGCCTGGATGCGCGGCAGGCCCGTGTCCTCCACGTAGCCCGCGCCGCCGAAGGACTCCGTCACCTCCGACGTGATGTGCACCACCTGCCGGCCCGTGGTCAGCTTCGCCAGCGGCGTCACCAGCCGCTGCAACAGCTGCTCCTGCTCCGTCGCCGTGCGCGTCTCCAGCTTGCCCAGCAGCTCCACCCCGCGGAACGCCAGCAGGAAGCCCGCCTGGAACTCCGCCTCCAGCCCCGCCAGCGTGTCCAGGTGCAGCGGCTTCTCCGACAGCGGCGCTCCGAACTGCACCCGGCGCTTCGCGTAATCGTGCGCCAGCGCCATCGCGCGGCGCATGGCCCACGTCGCGCCCATCGCGTTCCAGGTGCGCGTCACGTTCAGCATCATCGCCATGTTGCGGATGCCGTCCGTCAGCCCCGCCACCGGCACCGCCAGCGTCCCGTCCAGCGTCAGCTCCGCCGTGGGCACCTTGCGCGTCCCGAACTTGTCCTTCAGCCGGTTGATCTGGATGTTGTTGAGCCGGCCCTGCGCGTCCCGCGTCTCCACGAAGAAGAGCGCCAAGCCCTTGCCGCCGGGGCCGTTGCCCGTGGGCCGCGCCAGCGTCAGCGCCATCTGCGCCGTCGTCGCGGACGTGAACCACTTGGTGCCGTGCAGCCGCCAGCCCTCCGGAGACTGCCGCGCCTCCGTCAGCGTGAGCCCCACGTCCGAGCCACCCGTGCGCTCCGTCATCCACTGGCCCGACGTCCAGAACGTCGCCGGATCGCGCGACGTCAGGCGGGGCAGGGCGTGGTCGATGAGGGCCTGGTTGCCCAAGGACAGCAGCGACCGCGCCGCGCCGTCCGTCATCGCCAGCGGACACGAATAGACATCCAGCGACGGCTGCACCAGGTAGTTCAGCGCGAACTGGTGCACGCGGCTGAGCGCGCCGTGCTTCTGCTCATAGGCCACCGCGACCAGGCCCTTCCTCGCGGTCAGCGCCTCCGCCTCCTTCCACAGCGGCGTCACCTCGATGTGGTCGATGCGCTTCCCCCACGGGTCCCACTGCGTGAGGACGGGCTCGTTCAGCCGGTCGCGCTGCTGGAACTCGTAGAAGTACTTGCCTCCCAGCTCCCCCAACTCACGGAATTCGTCCTGGAGCGAGCGGCGCATGTCCTCCGGAAGGGTCCGGGCGAGGTAGCCCTGCAGGAACGCGTCGTCGTCGTACTGGTTGCCAAGAACCGGGGGCGCCTGGAAGAAGCTCATGCCCCGAAGTTAACACCCCGGCACGGACGGTGGGGTAGAGTGGCCTCCCCCTCCGCCGGAGCCGTGATGACCGACTTCTCCCGCAGGCCCCCACCTGGCCCGGGTCCGTCTTCCCCCGACGCCGAGCAAGACCCCAATCGCAGCATCACCCCCCTGGAGACGCCCGCCGTCGCGGCGAGCCCCGTCCTGGCGACGCCTCCCCGTCCGCGCTCGCCCACCATGGCCGGGGTTCCCCTGGGAGGAGACAAGCCGCCGGAGCCCACCCGCTCCAGGCAGGCGCAGTCCGCGCCGCTGCCGTCCGTCATCTTCGACCCGATGCCGCGCCCCCGTGTGCCGCCCGCGCAGGCCGCAGGAGTGGCCCCGCCGACGGCGCCTCCGCCCTTCACCGAGGAGATGCTGGACGTGCAGACGGAGCGGCGCACCGCGCCCCCCGGTCCTCCTCCAGCGCCGCAGGAACCACCCGAACGCCGCGCGGGCCCCGGGCCGGAGCGCAGGGGCCCCCCTCCGGAGGCGGACCGCCGCGGCCCGAGCAGCCCCGTCAGCTCCGACCGTCGCACCGCGGCCACGGCGCCCCCGCAGGGCTACGTGGGCCCGGAGCGGCGCGGCTTCCGGCGGGGTGAGGCGTCGGATGCGCCGGCGACGAACCGCTTCTGGCCCGCGCAGCCCAAGACGCTGCAGGAGGCCGGCCTCAACACCACGTTCGTGGAGGAGCTGGTCCTCAAGGCCATCTTCTTCGCGGGCGAGATGCGCGGCATGGACGTGGCCACGCGCCTGCAACTGCCCACCGCGCTGGTGGACGAGGTCATCGAGGGCCTGCGCCGCCAGAAGTACATCGACATCCGAGGCGGTGGCGGCTCCGGCGTGGGCCGCTCCACGATGATCTACCAGCTCACGACCTTCGTGACGGACGTGCTGCGGCAGATCCTGGACCGCAACCGCTACAACGGCCCGGCGCCCGTGCCGTTCAACGAATGGGTCGCCGCCGTGAAGCAGCAGACCGTGCGCGGCAACCGCATCACCCGCCAGCGCATGCAGGACAAGTTCGGCGACCTGATCATCCGCGACTACATCTTCGACGGCATCGGCCCGGCGATGAACTCCGGGCGCGCCATCTTCTTCTACGGCCCTCCGGGCAACGGCAAGACGGCCATCTGCCAGGGCATGGTCAACTGCTACGAGGGGGACATCTTCATCCCCCACGCGCTGCTCATCGACGACTTCGTGGTGAAGATGTTCGACGCGAACATCCACCGCGCGGTGGAGGACGAGCCCGGCATGCCTTCGTACGACCGCCGCTGGGTGCGCTGCCGCCGGCCCCTGGTGGTGGTGGGCGGTGAGCTCACGATGGAGATGCTCGACCTCGTCTACACCCCGGAGGTGAAGTACTACGAGGCGCCGTTCCAGATGAAGGCGTCCAACGGGATGCTCCTCATCGACGACTTCGGCCGGCAGAAGGTGTCCCCCAAGGACCTGCTCAACCGGTGGATCGTCCCGCTGGAGAGCGACGTGGACATCCTCACGCTCCACACCGGCAAGAAGATCCAGGTGCCCTTCGACGTGTTCGCTGCCTTCTCCACCAACCTGGATCCCAGCGACCTCGTGGACGACGCCTTCCTGCGCCGTGTCCGCTACAAGCTGGAGGTGCAGCGCCCGGACGAGGAGCAGTTCCACGAGATCTTCCAGATGATGTGCAAGAAGCGCGGCGTGCCCTACGACGCGCGCGCCGTGGACTACCTCATCGACGAGCACTACCGCCCGCTGCACCGGCCGTTCGCCGCGTGCCAGCCTCGCGACCTGTTGGATCAGGTCATCGACATGGCGAACTACCAGGGCATGACGCCGCGCCTGGACCCCACGCTGCTGGACGCCGCCGTGCGCAGCTACTTCGTGCGCTTCGACAAGCCCGAGGCGTCCGCGCCCACCTCCGCGTCCGCCCGCTGAAGCGGCTGGGGGCCGTCCCCCGCGAACGGCCCCCACGGCGACGGCTGGAGCCACGTGCGCACCGTCTCCACGGGCACGTTGGCCAGCACGTCCACGATGGACAGCCCCGTCACGAAGCGCCCCTCGCGCCCCTGCGCGTAGTCCGGATGGCGGAAGCGCTGCCACAGGAGGCGCACGTCCACCGCGCGGAAGCGCTCGGGCTTCAGGTACACCGTGGAGCCCGTCCCCGAGTAGTACGTGTGCGCGCCCGTCTGGAGGCAGTACTCCACCAGCCGCTGCGTCTTGTCCTCGCCCCGGCGCTCCAGCGTGGACGAACACACGATGTCCGGCTCCAGGCCCAGCGGCCTGTAGAACAGCGCCATGCTGGACAGGAGCACGCGCAACAGCGACCCCGGGCCGGACTCGCGAGCGGCGGCGTCGTAGAAGGGCTCCAGCAGCGGCAGCACCTGCGCACGGAAGTGGGGCCGGCCTCCGTAGAGCGTCACCAGCGCCTGCAGGTGCTTGCGCGCCCAGGGCTGGCTTGAGTCCACCGCCAGGTCGCGGATGCGCGTGTCGCGGTGCGGATCCTCCAGCGGGATGGACAGCCACTGGAAGCCCGGCTCGGACGGCGGCGGCGTGGGCACGCCGTGGGGCAGGGCGACGCGCGTGCGGCGCTGCCAGCCGCGCCTCAGCCACTGCACGTCGTCCAGCACCACCAGCGTGCCGGCGCGCGCCACCTGCTCGTAGAAGTCCACCCACGGCAGGTAGTGGGGCTGCTCGGCGACGAGGACTCCAGGGTGTCCGGACACGCCCCGGATGATAGGGCCTTTCAGCCGCCGCGCACCGGGTGGCGGAACACCGGAGGGAACACGCGCGGGGCCTTCTTCTTGCGCACGCAGGTGGTGTCCGCGCTCATGTAGCAGGCGGAGAACGCGCGCCGCCGCTGTCCGGGCCTGCCGCGCCCGGAGCGGTGCCAGACGTGGTTGTGCACGAGCAGCGCCTCGCCGGCCCGCACGGGCAGGGGCACCACGTGCGCTTCCGCGTCCGCCGCCTCCACGCGGTCCGGCGGAATCACGCCGCCCAGCGCCGTCACCAGCCCCGCGCGGTGGCTGCCGGGGATGACCTCCAGGCAGCCGCCACCCTCCGGCGCGTCGTCCAGCGCGGTCCAGATTTGGAGGTCCGGCTCGCGCGTGAGGCCCCACAGCTTTCCGCCGTCCTGGTGGAAGGGCAGGTTGCTGCCGCCCGCGGGGCCCTTGTGGAAGAGGATGGCGCGGTACAGGACGATGTCGCCGGGGATGCGCGCGCGGGCGATCCGCTCGAACAGCGGGTTCTCCAGCCACGCGAGGAAGCGCGGATCCTTCTCCAACTTCTCCAGCTTGCGGTACTCCAGGGACGGGCCCTGCCAGCCCAGCCCCAGCGGCGCGTCCTCGTAGCGGCCGGTGGTGGCGTCCGGCTGGAAGAACATCCCCGGGTACACCACGCGGCCGAGCATCAGGTCGTCCGCCCGCTCGCGCAGGGCCTCCACGCCCGCGTCGTCCAGCACGCGGCCCAGGCGCGCGAAGCCGTGCGCTTCGTAGTGGGCGAGCACGGCCGCCACGTCCAGTCCTTCCGCCTCCACGCTGAGCATCCGTTGCACCATTGCCGCAAGGCCCGTGCGCGTCCAGCCTGGTCGCGCGAGCAGGGGAGGGCGCCCTCGTGGGGGGCCCCTCGGCCCTTGCACCCGCGCCTGCCCGGCCGCATGGTGGGCGTGGATGCCCTACCGTCGCGCCACGCACCTTGTCTCCGACCCGGATGGCACCCGGGTGGCGGTCCACACCCACAGCTCGGGCACGCCGGAGGAGGGCCGCGACGCCGCGCTCGCGGACCGCCCCACGGTGCTGCTGACCAACGGCATCGGCACGTCGGAGAACTTCTGGCGCCACATCGTCGCCGACCTGGAGCAGGACCACCGCGTGGTGCACTGGGACTACCGCGGCCACGGCATGAGCGAGGAGTCGCGCGACGGGGACTACCGCGTGCAGGTGCACGTGGACGACCTGGAGCGCGTCACCGAAGCGGCCATGGCGCGCGGCGACGGCCGGCCGCCGCACCACATCGCCTTCTCCATGGGCGTGCGCATCCTGCTGGAGCTGTACCGCCGGCGCCCGGACCTGGTGCCGTCCATGACGCTCATCGCGGGGACACCGGGCGTGCCGGGCTCGGCCAACCCGAGCCGGGCATCCCGCTTCGGGTTGAGCGCCGTCAGGGGCGCCCTGGCCGCCAGCACACCGTGGGTGCCGGTGGTGGCGCCCGCGGTGAAGGCCTTCATCGCCAGCCCGCTGGCGGATCCGTTCGCCCGCGCCGTGGGCGCGCTGCGCCCCCGGGCCCCGCGAGAGGACATCGCCGAGTTCCTGGACGCGCTCTACCACATGAGCGCGCAGGCCTATTGGCGCACGCTGCGCGGCCTGACGGAGGGCCACGCCTGGGACGTCCTCCCGTCCATCCGGGTGCCCGTGCTGATCATCGCCGCGAGCGATGACGTCCTCGTGCCCCTGTCGGAGGTGCAGCGGCTGCACCGCGCGCTGCCCCAGGCCGGCTGGCTCCAGGTGGATGACGCCGGCCACGCGGGCCTCCTGGAGGCCGGGACGGAGATCGCCCAGGCGGTCCGGGGCTTCCTGGATGCGCATGGATTGGAGACTTCAGCCTCCGCGCAAACCCCCGCCACTCCACGCTGAAGCCGCGGCGGTTCTGGTGACCCATCCGGTCTGCCGGGTTTTGAGAATCCGATGACCTCAAAGGTCACGAAGTGGGGCCCTGGACGTCACCGGGCCCGGTTTGCGTCGGCCTGTAATTTTGTGGTTTGCAGGGGGGCTCAGTACTCAACACGGAGTCTCCATGTCCTGGTCTTCCCGGCACCTGCTGGTCCCATTGTCAGCGGTGCTGTTGGTGTTGTCGGCGTGCGGTGGTGATGACGACAACAAGAACCCTGTCTGCGGCAACGGCATCATCGAGAGCGGCGAAGCGTGCGACGACGGCAACCGCACGGAAGGCGATCGCTGCAACAACAGCTGTCAGGTCACCACGCCCACGGTTGACGCGGGCAGCGACGCGGGCACCAACACCGACGCGGGCACCGACGACGCGGGCACCAACACCGACGCGGGCACCAACACGGACGCGGGCACGGACGACGCGGGTACGGTGACGGACGCGGGCACCGGGACGGATGCCGGCACGACGACGGACGCAGGCACGGGCACCGACGCAGGCACGGGCACCGACGCGGGCACGGGGACGGACGCGGGTACGGGGACGGACGCGGGCACGGACGGCGGTTCTGGTCCGGTCGACGCGGGCTCTGACGCCGGCACCATCGACGCGGGCACGGATGCCGGCACGGAGACCGACGCGGGCACCATCGACGCGGGCACGGATGCCGGTACGGAGACCGACGCGGGCACGGACGGCGGCGCCATCGACGCCGGCCCGGCTCCGGACGCGGGCACCGACGCGGGCACGGGCACCGACGCGGGCACCACGGCGACGCTGAGCGCGCTGGAGCCGGCCGCGGTCTTCGCTCGCTCGGGCACCACGGGTGAGACGATCCCGGAGCCGCTCGCGGTCACTCTGAGCGCTGACACCACCACGGACGTCGTGGTCCAGGTCTCCTCGTCCAGCCCCTCGGTGGTCGTGGCGAACAACGGCCAGGTGACGGTGCCGGCGGGTTCGCGCTCGGCGCCGGTGGTCGTGACGGCGGATGAGGCGGCGGGCTCGACCAAGGCGACGCTGACGGCCACGCTGGGTGGGGACTCGCGCACCGCCACGGTGCGCGTGCTCGGTGCGACCGAGCAGGCCTCGCTGGCGTACCTGTCGCCGGAGACGGTGTCCCTGTCCTCCGGTCAGACGACCAACGTCACCGTGACGCTCGACATCCCGGCCGCGGCGGCCACGTCCGTGGCGCTGTCCACGACGGGCAACGTGGGCTCCGTTCCGGCCACCGTGACGGTGCCGGCCAACGAGCTCTCCGCCAAGTTCACCTTCACCGCCGGCGCGTCCGGTTCGACGGGCACCATCGTGGCCACGCTCAACGGCCAGTCCGTGTCCGCTCAGGCGAAGGTCACCGCCGCTCCGACGACGAACCACGTCGTCATCAGCGAGCTCGCCCCCGCGGGCCCGGGTGGCGCGAATGATGAGTTCATCGAGCTCTACAACCCGACGAACGAGGACGTGGACCTGGCTGGCTGGAAGCTCCAGTACAGGAGCGCCACGGGTCCGAACTACAACTCTGGTGCCTTCACGTTCCCGACGGGAGCCAAGATCGCCGCGCATGGCTTCTACCTGGTGACGCCCGTCACCGGCTACACGGGCACGGTGAAGGGCGACGCGACCACAGGGTCCATTCCCATGGCTCCGAACGGCCACATCCGGCTGGGTAAGCCCGGCATCGGGACCACCACGACGGATGCGCTCGCAGTGGACTGGGTGGGCTTCGGCTCCACGGCGAACGCCGCGGAAGGCAACAGCCCGGTCTCGGGAACCATCGGGGCCAACGGAAGCATCGAGCGCAAGGCCAACGCCGGCTCGTCCGCAGCCACGATGGAGAGCGGCGCGGACGCGACGAAGGGCAACAGCCAGGACACGGACGTGAACAGCGCGGACTTCGTCATCCGCACCACGCGCGGTCCGCAGAACAAGGCGAGCGGCACGGAAGTGCCGTGACGCACTGAGCAGTGACCGGCCCCCACCGTCCGTCCAGGAACGGTGGGGGCTGGAAATACCCGCGCGCTTTCGCCATAAGCGGGGGCGTGCGAGTCGTCTCCTGGAACGTCAACGGTCTGCGCTCCATCCACCGCAAGGGCTTCCTCCCGTGGCTGTCCAGGGCCCGGGCGGACATCGTGGGGCTGCAGGAGGTGCGCGCCCGCGTGGAGCAGCTCCCCGCGGAGGTTCGCGCCCCCCGCCGTTGGAAGACCCACTTCGTGGCCGCGGAGCGCCCCGGCTACAGCGGCGTGGGCCTCTTCAGCCGCCACGAACCCGAAGAGCTCACCACCACCCTGGACGCCCCGGAGATGGACGCGGAGGGCCGCCTCCAGTTCGCCCGCTTCGGCAAGCTCACCGTTGTCAACGGCTACTTCCCCAACGGCAACGGGAAGGACCGGGACCTCTCCCGCATCCCCTTCAAGCTGGACTTCTACCGCCGCCTCTTCGCGCGGCTGGAGAAGCCCCTGCGCGACAACCAGCGTGTCCTGGTGATGGGCGACTTCAACACCGCCCACCAGGACATCGACCTGGCGCGCCCGCGCGAGAACCGTGAGACGAGCGGCTTCCGCCCGGAGGAGCGCGCGGAGTTCGACCGGTGGATCCGCGCGGGCTGGGTGGACACCTTCCGCCACTTCAACCCCGCAGGCGGTCACTACTCCTGGTGGAGCCAGCGCGCCGGCGTGCGCGAGAAGAACATCGGCTGGCGCATCGACTATGTGCTGGCCACCCCGGCGGCGCTCGCCTTCGTGAAGAAGGCCGCCGTGCATCCGGATGTCCACGGGTCGGATCACTGCCCCGTGAGCGTGGACCTGGACCCCTCGGTCCTCACCTGAACCCCCTCATGCCCAAGGGACACCCCTCATGAACGCACTGCTCTCCATCTGGACCTGGGTCGAGGTGGGCCTCGTGGCCCTGGTGGGCTTCTTCGTCCAGGTCGCGCTGCTCATCCTCACGTTCCTGTTCGACAAGCGCCGCTACGTGGTGGGGCGCTGCTTCCGCCTGGTGGGCGTCACCGCCGCGAAGCTCACGCCCTTCTGGCGCTTCGGCGTGCACGGCCCGGTGCCGGACCGCGTGGCCCCCAACACGGTGGTGGTGAGCAACCACGAGTCCAACGCGGACTGCTTCCTCATCTCCTTCCTGCCGTGGGAGATGAAGTGGCTGGGCAAGCGGAGCCTCTTCAAGGTGCCCGTGGTGGGCTGGATGATGGGCATCGCCGGGGACGTCCCCGTGGAGCGCGGCGACCGTGACTCGGCCACCGGCGCCATGGCTCGCTGCAAGCAGTGGATGCAGAAGGGGATGCCGGTGATGATCTTCCCGGAGGGCACGCGCTCCAAGACGGATGAGCTCCTGCCGTTCAAGGACGGCGCCTTCCGGCTCGCCATCGAGATGCAGGCGGACGTGCTGCCCCTGGCGGTGAGCGGCACACGGCTCGCGCTGCCCAAGCACTCGTGGCGCTTCGCCACGTCGCGCGGGCTGGTGACGGTGGGCACGCCCATCTCCACGAAGGGGATGACGTTGGATGACGTGGAGACGCTCAAGACCCGGGCGCGTGCCCAGATTGAAGCCCTGCGCGCGACGCTCAAGCCGCTGACGGGAAGCGCGGCCCCCGTCCCGGCGACGGACACCCCCGCCG
>NZ_RAVW01000274.1 GCF_003611585.1 Corallococcus exercitus
GGGCAACCTGTTTGGCGGCACGGGCCTGCGGGTCGACCGTTTCTTCGAACCGGTGCGCTGACGGACGCTGGCCGGGTCGCCACCACGCGCCGTGCTTGACGCAACGTGCGGCGCGCGGTACGCGGCGGCCCCGGCCCATGAGACATCTTCTCGGAATCGCAGGCTGGCGGCGGGACGAGCTGGAAGCCCTGCTCGACCGCGCCCAGGCGCACCTGCCCGGCGGACCGGATGCCTCGCACGTGCTGCGGGGACGCGTCGTGGCGAACCTCTTCTTCGAGGACTCCACCCGGACGCGCTCCTCCTTCGAGGTGGCCGCGCGGAAGCTGGGCGCGGACGTCCTCAACTGGAGCCACGCGGGCTCCTCCGTGTCCAAGGGGGAGACGCTCCTGGACACCGCGCGCAACATCGAGGCCATGGGGCCTTCGGTCATCGTCATCCGCCACCGCTCCTCCGGCGCGCCGCACCTCGTCGCCCGGCACGTGAAGTGCGCGGTGGTCAACGCGGGCGACGGCGCGCACGAGCACCCGTCCCAGGCCCTGCTGGACGCCTTCACGCTGCGGCAGCGCTGGGGCCGGCTGGACGGGCGCACGGTGCTGATCGTCGGTGACGTGCTGCACAGCCGCGTGGCGCGCTCCAACCTCGTGTGCCTCAAGGCCCTGGGGGCCCGGGTCGTGCTCTGCGGGCCGCCCACCCTCCTGCCGCCAGGGCTGGAGGAGATGGGCGGAGAGGTGACGCACCAGCTGGACGCCGTGCTGCCCCAGGCGGACGCGGTGATGTGCCTGAGGCTGCAGACGGAGCGCATGTCGGAAGCCTTCCTGCCGTCCCAGCGGGAGTACTCGCGGCTGTTCGGCCTGACGCCCGCCCGCGCGGAGCGGATGAAGCCGGACGCCCCCGTGCTGCACCCGGGCCCCATCAACCGCGGCGTGGAGCTGTCGCCGGCGGTGGCGGACGGGCCCCGCAGCGTCATCCTGGAACAGGTGGCCAACGGCGTCGCGGTGCGCCGGGCCATCCTGGAGGCTTGCGCATCATGACCACGGTGCTCTTCCAGCGGGCGCGCGTCATCGACCCGCGCAATGGCGTGGACGGCGTCCGCGACGTGCTGGTGACGGACGGCCGGGTGGCGCAGGTGTCGGAAGCCGCGCTGCCCGCGCCCCAGGACGGGCGCGTGGTGGACGCCACGGGCAAGTGGCTGGTGCCGGGCTTCATCGACCTGCACGTGCACCTGCGCGAGCCGGGCGAAGAGGGCAAGGAGACGGTCCTCACCGGCTGCCGCTCGGCGGTGGCGGGCGGCTTCACCGGCGTCGTGGCCATGCCCAACACCAAGGTGGTGAACGACAGCGCGCTCGTCACGGAGCTGGTGCTGTCGCGCGCGCGGGACGCGGCCCTGTGCCACGTGTACCCGGCGGGCGCCATCACCAAGGGGCTCAAGGGCGAGGAGCTGTCGGAGGCGGGCGAGCTGATTGCCGCCGGCTGCGTGGCCCTCACCGACGACGGCCGCCCGGTGATGAACGCGGCCCTGATGCGCCGCGTGCTCCAGTACGCCACGCAGTTCGACGTGCCGGTGATGGTGCACGAGGAGGACCTCACGCTCTCCGCCGGTGGCGCCATGCACGAGGGCGCCACGTCCACGCGGCTGGGCCTGCGCGGCATTCCCGCGTCCGCCGAAGTCGCCATGGTGGCGCGCGACCTGGTGCTCCTGGAGGAGACGAAGGGGCGCCTGCACGTGGCGCACGTGTCCTGCGAGGGCAGCGTGCGGCTCATCCGCGAGGCCAAGAAGCGCGGCCTGCGCGTCACCTGCGAGGTGGCGCCGCACCACTTCACCCTGGATGACCGGGCGGTGGGGGACTACGACACCCACGCGAAGATGGCGCCGCCGCTCCGGAGTGACGTGGACGTGAAGGCGCTGCGTGACGCGCTGGTGGATGGCACGGTGGACGCCATCGCCACGGACCACGCGCCGCACGGCGTGTCCGACAAGCTGGTGGAGTTCGAGAAGGGCATCAACGGCATCGTCGGGCTGGAGACGGCCCTGGGGCTCACGATGGCGCTGGTGCACGAGGGCGTGCTCACCCCGCGCCGGGCGGTGGAGTTGCTGTCGGACGGGCCGGCGAGGGTATTCAGCCTGCCGGGCGGTCACCTGGCGCCTGGTGCCCCGGCGGACATCACGCTTTTGTCGCCTTTGGAGGAGTGGACGGTGGATGCCCACCGGTTCTATTCCCGCAGTCGCAACACGCCCTTCCACGGGCGCACGCTGAAGGGTCGCGTGACGCAGACGTGGGTGGGCGGCCGGTGTGTGTTCGAGGACGGTCAGCTCAAGGAGTCGCGGTGATGACGAAGCGGGCGGTGCTCGCACTGGCGGATGGCACCACCTTCGAGGGACGCGCCTTTGGCGCTTCCGGCGAGACGGTGGGTGAGGTGGTCTTCAACACGTCCATGTACGGCTACCAGGAGATCCTCACGGATCCCTCGTACGTGGGGCAGATCGTCACCATGACGTACCCGGAGATGGGCAACATCGGGGCGAACGCGGGCGACGAGGAGGCGGGGCTTCCACACGCGGTGGGCATGGTGGTGCGCTCGCTGACGAAGACGCCCTCCAACTGGCGCTCGCAGGAGACGCTGGACGCGTACCTCGCGCGCCACGGGCGCGTGGGCATCGAGGGCGTGGACACCCGCCGGCTGGTGCGCCACCTGCGCACGCACGGCGCCCAGACGGGCATCATCTCCACGGAGAACGTGTCCGCGGCCGCCCTGTCGGAACGCGCGCGCGCCGCCGTGAGCATGGAAGGGCTGGACCTGGCCACGGGCGTGTCCTGCAAGGAGCCCTACCTCTTCACCACGCCGACGCCGGACGTGTTCCTGGCCACGGGCGACAAGCAGCCGGAGCCGGAGCTCAAGTACGACGTCATCGCGTACGACTACGGCCTCAAGCGCTCCATGCTCCAGTACCTGGTGGACGTGGGCTGCCGCGTGACGGTGGTGCCGTCGCACTTCACGGCGGAGCAGGTGCTGGCGAAGAAGCCGCACGGCGTCTTCCTGGCCAACGGCCCGGGCGACCCGGCCGCGGTGAAGGGCGCGGACCGCACGGTGGCGGCGCTCCTGGGCAAGGTGCCGGTGTTCGGCATCTGCCTGGGGCATCAGATCATGGCCCTGGCGCTGGGCGGCCGGACGTACAAGATGAAGTTCGGCCACCGCGGCGGCAACCAGCCCGTGAAGGACCTCACGACGGGCAAGGTGGAGATCACCGCGCAGAACCACGGCTTCGCGGTGGACGACGCCAGCCTCAAGGGCAAGGCCGTCGTCACGCACATCAACCTGAATGACGGCACGGTGGAGGGCCTGGCCGTACCGGACGCACGGGCCTTCAGCGTGCAGTACCACCCCGAGGCTTCGCCCGGCCCTCACGACGCGCGCTACCTGTTCAGCCGCTTCGCGACGCTGATGGCGGGTTCGTAGGAAGAAAGCTCGCAACGGCCATGGACACCGCGCTGACCCCGTTGTCGTACCAGCCGTACCTGGACCAGCTCATCGCCTTCGGCAGCTCGGAGGCGCGCAAGCCGGACCTCCTGGAGGCGAAGGCGGAGTACTTCCGCCTCACCGGCGAAGTCTTCGAGGACGACAAGTTCTTCGAGCTGAGGATGGCGTCGTTCCTGGACTACTACCTCTACGACCGCGTCTCGCCGCTCACAGGCAAGACGCCGGCCGCGGAGCTGTACGAGGAGCGCCAGAAGTCCGCCGCCCCGGAGGAGGCCAACGCCTTCCGCAGCTTCACGGAGACGGTCCACGGCCTCTTCGAGGTGCGCAAGCTGGCCAAGGGCATGGTGCGCCTGCGCGAGCTCTTCTCCGGCAAGGACTTCGACGTGACGGAGCGCCGTCACATCGCGGGCCTGGAGACGGGCGACGTGCTGGAGGCGCGCCTCGTCCCCTTCGGCGGCCACCTGCTGTTCTCCTCGGCCTTCTGCTACCACCCGGCCATGGCGTTGAAGGCCATCAAGGCCGAGGTGAAGCGCCGCAAGAAGAAGGAGCCGGAGCGCCCCGCCAAGGACCTGGTGTGGGAGTGCGCCCGCCGGGCCCTCAACGTGGAGCGCTACCGCCAGCTCTCCGTGGAGAAGCTCTACGACTTCGAGCAGAAGGTCCTCTAGGGCCCTTCCGCTCCAGGCCTCCACCGCGAGCGGCTCAAGCGCGGTGGATGCTCATCATGTTGGTGTTGCCCGGCACGTTGAGCGGCACGCCGGCCACCAGGATGAAGGGCGCGCCCGGTTCGCAGAAGCGCAGCTCCTGGCAGAGCCGGCGCACCTGCTTGAGCATGGCCTCCGTGGAGCTGACGCGCTTCACCAGGTGGCCCGTCACGCCCCAGTACAGCGCCATCCGGTTCACCGTGTCCGCGTTGGGCGTCAGTCCGAGGATGCGCGCGCCGGGGCGGAACTCGGAGATGAGGCGCGCGGAGTGGCCACTCTCCGTGTACGCGATGATGGTCCCGATGTTCAGCTGCCGGGACGCGGCCACCGCCGCCGCGGCGACGCCGGTGCCCAGGTCCTCCGAGCGCTCGAAGGGAGAGTAGAGCAGGGGGATGAGGCTGGTGCGCTCCGTCTCCTCCACGATGCGCGCCATGGTGGCCACCGCCTCCACCGGATAGCGGCCCGCCGCTGTCTCACCGGAGAGCATCACCGCGTCCGCGCCGTCGAGGATGGCGTTGGCCACGTCCGACACCTCCGCGCGCGTGGGCCGGGCGTTGAGCACCATGCTCTCCAGCATCTCCGTCGCGACGATGACGATGCCGCCCATGCGGTTGACCTCCCGCACGACGCGCTTCTGGATGGCGGGCAGCTGCTCCAGCGGCATCTCCACGCCCAGGTCGCCGCGGGCCACCATCACCCCGTCCGACTCCGCGGCGATGGCCTCCAGGTTCTCCACCGCCTGAGGCTTCTCGATCTTGGAGATGAGCGGCGTCTTGCGCTTCGCCACCAGCGCCCGCGCCTGGCGCACGTCCTGGACGGTGCGCACGAAGGACAGCGCCACGTAGTCCACGCCCACCTCCTGGCCGAAGGCCAGGTCCACCTTGTCCTTCTCCGTCAGCGTGGGCACCGACATGGCCGTGCCGGGCAGGTTGAGCCCCTTGTGGTCCTTGAGGAGCCCGCCCACCTCCACACGGCAGGACACGTCCTGGCCGCTCACCTTCAGCACGCGCAGGCGCACCCGGCCGTCGTCCAGGAGCACCTCGTGGCCTTTCTCCACGTCCCGGGGCAGCGAGCGCACCGGCGTGGGGATGACGTTCCCCTGGCCCAGCACCGCGCGCGTCGTCACCGTCACGGTGTCGCCGGCCTTCACCATCAGCTGGCCACCCTCGAAGCGCCCCAGGCGTACCTTGGGGCCCTGCACGTCCTGGAGGATGGCCACCGGCACGCCCAGCTTCTTCGACACCGCGCGGATGCGCAGGACACGCTGGCGGTGCTCGTCGTGCGTCCCGTGGGAGAAGTTGAGCCGGGCCACGTTCATGCCCGCCTTCACCAGCCCCTCGATGACTTCCTTCGAGTCCGATGCCGGACCCAGCGTGCAGATGATCTTCGCCTTGCGCATAGGACCGCCCATCCTAGCCCTACGGGGTGGGCGGCTTGACAGGCTTGCGCCCGAAGGACTAACTCTTCGACCCACGCGCCGGGCGGGAAGTGACCGCGCGCTGGCGCACGCCATTCGTGGCTCTCTCAGACGCTTGAGACGAAGAAAGCCCGGCTACCCTGGGAGGGGGGGCCGGGCTTTCATCGTTCCAGGGCGTGGCTTCCAGGCAGCTAGAGGTCGATCTCCTGACCCTTGCCCATGGGCGCCATCAGCGGCTCGTCCTTGACGGAGTGATCCATGCCGATGTCCTCCGACGGCGGCTTCGGATGGCCGGCGCTGGGGCCCATGGGAGGCGGCGGGGGCAGGGGACCCATGTCCTCTCCGCCCTGGCCGCTGCCGCCCACGCCCAGGTCCTGTTGCTTCTGGAGGGCCTCAATCTCCGCGCGGGTGATGCCCGCCAGCGCCAGCACCTTGCGCGTCACGCGGATGCGGGCCTGGCTGTGCATGGCCATGGCGATGGAGTCGGAAGGCCGGGCGTCCAGCGCCACCTCCTTCTTGCCCTGCTGCAGGAAGACGCGCCCGGAGTAGACGTTGTCGCGCAGGTCGTCGATGCGGACCTCCGTCACCTTGCCGCCCAGCTTGGACACCACGTCGTCCAGCAGGTCCTGCGACAGCGGCTGGGGAGGCGGCCGTTCCGCGAGGCGGAAGGCGATGGAGACCGCCGCGCCCTCGTCCACGAAGAGGGGGAGCACCGTCTCGCCGTCCTTGGTGGTCAGCACGACGGCGTGCGTCTGCGCCTCCATCAAGGGCACCACGTCCTTCACTTCCAGCTCCACCAGCTCCGAGCAGGCCTTGGGGTCACTGCCCTTCTCGGTGATGCAGGGCTTCTCTTTCTTCCCTTCCGCCTTCTCGGAGGCGGCGATGGCGCCGGGGATCCCGAACGCGGGAAGGAACAACGCTCCCCCCAGCGCCAGCACCACGGCCGTGAACGGAGCGACGAAGAAATTGGCGCGGTTGGACGTTTTCACATCCCTAAGCTACGCACCTCGCCCTTCACCGGGAGGGCACCGCCCTCCCCCTGTCGCGAGCGGCCCCCGGGCCCTGGCCCACCCGGTTGGAGAGCGGCCGGGCAGGCGGGAAGAGGGGGCACGAGACGGCTAGCGGTCCTCTTCCTCGGACTCCTCGTCGTCGTAGTCCTCGTCGTCCTCGGACTCCTCGTCGTCTTCGTCCTCGTCGACGTCGTCCTCGTCGTCCTCCTCTTCGTCTTCGTCCTCGTCGTCGAGCTCGTCCTCCAGCTCCTCGGCCTCGAGCGTCATCGTCACCGCGAACTTCTTGCTCAGGATGGCGATCTGCGCGCGCATCTCCGTGAGCGCGGCGACGAAGTCATCCGTGAGGTTGGCGGGCGCCTTCGCGTCGCAGTGGGGGCAGACAATCTTCTCCGTCCCCTCGATGAGGTCCTGGGCTTCCAACTCGAAGCTGGCCTCGCACTTCTGGCAGGTGAAGTCGATGCTCATGGTCGGGCGCGGCATACAAAGCCGGTGAACATGCTGTCAACGGCTGAGACGGGGAGACGTGGAACGGGCAGTGCGCTTCCACTACGTTCCGCCGGATGGACCTGCCCAAGACGATGCTGCATGCGCTCCATGACCAGGCCGCGCGGCTGGAACACCGCCCGGCGCTCTGGTCCCGGCATGGAGGCGCCTATGTCCCCACCTCGTGGTTCGACTATGCCCAGCGCGTCAAGCGCTTCGCCCTGGGGCTGCACGCGCTGGGGTTCCGGGAAGGCGACCCGCTGGGCATCCTGAGCTTCAACCGCGAGGCCTGGCACGTCGCGGACCTGGGGGCCATGGCCCTGGGCGGCGTGCCGGTGGGGCTCTACACCACCAGCAGCGTGGAGCAGCTCGTCTACATCCTGGGCCACTGCGAGGCGCGCTTCCTCCTGGTGGAGAACGCGAAGCATCTGGCCACCGGGCTGGAGGTCCAGAAGCGCCTGCCCGCGCTCAAGCACCTCATCATCGTGGACGCGCCCACGCCCCTGCCCGAAGGCGTGCTGCGCTACGCGGACGTGCTGGCCTCCGGTGCGAAGCAGGATGAAGACCCCTACTGGGACAGCGTCCACTCGCTCCACCCGGACGCGCTGAGCACGCTCATCTACACGTCCGGCACCACCGGCCAGCCCAAGGGCGTGGCGCTCAGCCACCGGAACCTGGCCTGGACGTCGAAGCAGCTGGGCGACACCATGGGCTTCCGGGACATGGAGGACGAGCGGCTGGTGTCATACCTGCCGCTGTCGCACATCGCGGAGCAGATTGTCTCCCTGCACAGCCCGCTGCTCATGGGCACGCAGGTGTACTTCGCGGACTCGCTGGACGCGCTGGGCAAGAACCTCACGGAGGTGCGCCCCACCATCTTCTTCGCGGTGCCGCGCGTCTGGGAGAAGTTCAAGTCGAAGGCGGAGGAGGGGCTCGCCGCGCAGCCGCCCCTCAAGCGCCGGCTGGTGGAGTGGGCCCGCGCCACGGCGCTGGAGCGCAACACGCGCGTGCTGAACCAGGAGCGCGTGCCGTCCTTCATGGAGGCCAAGTTCGCGCTGGCCCAGCGGGTGGTGTTCCAGCCGTTGAAGACGCGCATCGGCCTGGAGAAGGCGAAGCTGTTCTCCACGTCCGCGGCGCCCATTGGCCGGGACGTGCTGGACTTCTTCGCCTCCATCGACGTCGTCCTCCTGGAGGTCTGGGGCATGACGGAGGTGTCCGGCCCCGCCACGGTGAGCACCGCCGAGTGCGCCCGCCTGGGCACGGTGGGCCGCCCCATGCTGGGCGTGGAGGTGCGCATCGCGGAGGACGGGGAGATCCTCGTCCGGGGCGGCAACGTGTGCCTGGGCTACCACCGCAACCCGGAGGCCACGCAGGAGCTGCTGGCGGACGGGTGGCTGCACACGGGCGACGTGGGGCAGCTGGACGCGGAGGGGTTCCTGCGCATCACCGGGCGCAAGAAGGAGATCATCGTCACCTCCGGCGGCAAGAAGACGTCCCCCGCCAATATCGAGGAGCTGATCAAGGCCGTGTCCCCCGTGGGGCACGCGCTGGTGGTGGGCGACCGGCGCAACTACCTGGTGGCGCTCCTGACGCTGGAGCCGGACCGGGTGCGGAAGCTGGCGCGGGAGAAGGGCTGGCCGGAGGACGTGGCCACGCTGGTGAACGACCCGCGGCTCCAGCAGCACCTGCACGAGGCCATCGAGCGGGACGTGAACCCGAAGCTGTCGCGCTTCGAGGGCATCAAGCGCTTCCGCGTGCTGCCGGGGGAGTTCTCCATCGACGGCGGCGAGCTCACGCCCAGCATGAAGATGCGCCGCAAGGTGGTGGAGCAGAAGTACACGGACGTCATCGAAGCGCTCTACAGCGACCCGGCCGGCGCCGCCGCCCACGGGTAGGGGCAAAGCGAAAGGGGCGGGGGACTCAGCTTCGAGTCCCGCGCCCCTTCGTGCTTCAGCGGCTGTTGGCGCCGGTGGCTACTTGGCGCTCGTGCGCTTCTCGCGGGCCACGTAGTCGCGGCGGGCGGAGCCCGTGTAGACCTGACGGGGACGGGCGATCTTCTGCTCGTTGTCCGTCACCATCTCCTCCCACTGCGCGCACCAGCCCACCGTGCGGGGGATGGCGAACAGGACGGGGAACATCTCCGCCTGGAAGCCCATCGCCTCGTAGATGAGGCCCGAGTAGAAGTCGACGTTCGGGTACAGCTTGCGCTTCACGAAGTACTCGTCCTCGAGCGCGATGCGCTCCAGTTCGAGCGCGATCTCCAGCAGCGGGTTCTTGCCCGTGACCTCGAAGACCTCGTCCGCCACGCGCTTGATGACCTTGGCGCGCGGGTCGTAGGACTTGTAGACGCGGTGGCCGAAGCCCATCAGCTTCTTCTCGCCCTCGCCGCCCTTCACCTGCTTGATGAACTCCGGGATGGCGGACTTGGTGCCAATCTCGCGGAGCATGCGGAGCACCGCCTCGTTGGCGCCACCGTGCAGCGGGCCGTAGAGCGCGCCCACGCCCGCGGCGACCGCGGAGTAGGGGTCCACCTGCGACGAGCCCACCGTGCGCACGGACGTGGTGGAGCAGTTCTGCTCGTGGTCCGCGTGCAGGATGAAGAGGACGTCGAGCGCCTTCTCCAGTGTGGGGTGCACCTTGTACGTCGTGGTGCCGATGCGCTTGATCATCGCCAGGAAGTTGGCGACGTAGGACAGGTCGTTGTCCGGGTAGACGTACGGCAGGCCCATCGAGTGCCGGTACGAGAACGCGGCGATGGTGGGCATCTTCGCGATGAGGCGCGTGATCTGGATCTCACGGCTGCGCGCGTCGCGGATGTTCTTCGCGTCCGGGTAGAAGCCGGACAGCGCCGCCACCGTGGAGCCCAGCATGGACATGGGGTGCGCGTCGTAGCGGAACCCGTCCATGTAGGACTTGATGTTCTCATGCACCAGCGTGTGGTGCGTCACGTTGTGCGTGAAGTTGTCCAGCTCCGCCTGCGTGGGCAGCTGGCCCTTGAGCAGCAGGTAGGCCACCTCCAGGAAGGTGGACTTCTCCGCGAGCTGCTCGATGGGGTAGCCGCGGTACTCGAGGATGCCCTTGTCACCGTCGATGAACGTGATGGCGCTCTTACAGTTCGCCGTGTTCAGGAACGCGGGGTCGTAACCCATCAGACCGAAGTCGTCGCTGCCGGTCTTGATCTGGCGCAGGTCGGGGGTGCGGATACAGCCGTTCTCGATCGGGATCTCGTACGTCTTCCCGGTCCGATTGTCGGTGACGGTCAGCGTGTCCTTGGGCATGGGCGGAGATTTCACAGGGCGGCGGAGGCTTTCAACAAAAAAGAACGATAAGTCCGAGAGGCGAAGTTTCCGGTCCGCCCTCCTGCTCAGGAATAGCGGACGCCGGAGCGCGCCAGCTGCCGCCAGAAGCCCGGAAAGCTCTTCTCCACGCACTCCGGCCCCGTCAGATCCAGAGGCACCCCGGACAGCACACACAGGGTGGCCGCTGACATCGCCAGGCGGTGGTCACCCCGGCTGTCCATGGCGAACCGCGAGGGCTTCACCTTCGGCGGGACGATGCGCAGGGTCTCGCCGTCCGCTCCGGCCGACAGCTCCGTGGTCCCGCCGTAGGCCGCCACCAGCGTGCGGATTCCCTCCAGCCGGTCGCTCTCCTTGACCCGCAGGATGCCCACGTCCGACAGCGTCGTGGGCCGGGGCAGCACGCACGCGAGCGCCGCCAGCGTGGGCAGCAGGTCCGGGCACTCCTTGCCGGAAGCGCGCAGCTCGCCCGTGGCGTCACCCTCGAAGCGCCACGTATTGGGCGCTCCGGCGGGGATCATCCTCAGGCCCACTTCAGCGGCCAGCCGGAGGATCGCCTGGTCCGGGTGGGCGCTCTGGGGCTCCGCGCGCTCCACCGTTCCACCCGTGCGCCAGGCGATCAGCACCAGGTAGCCCAAGGACGACCAATCGCCCGGCAGTGATGGGACGGATTCAGGCGCCTGATAGGCGGTGACGGAATAGTGACCTTCGGACTGTTCCACGGTGAAGCCGAAGCGGCGCAGCCACGCCACCGTGAGGTCCATGTAGCCGGCGCTGGTGAGCGTGCCTTCGATCTCCACGCTCCACGCGCGCTGCTCCCGCAGGAACCGCTCCGCGCAGCCCAGCAGCAGGCTGGAGGCGTACTGGCTGCTCTGCGCGCCCGGCACGCGGAACACCGGCGCCAGCTTCGCCGTGTCCTGGGGCGCGTGCAGCTCCACCGGCCACGGGGTGCCTTCGGTGAGCGTCAGGCCCGCGGGGCCCAGGGCCTGCTTCAGCGACGTGAAGAGCGGGCCGTGCGGGCGCTCGCCCAGGCGGGGCGTGCCGGTGAAGCGCACGCGCGCGCCGGGCGTCACCGCGGCCTGCGTCACCAGGATGCGAAAGGGGGCGCCCCCGTCCGCGCAGTCCACGTCACGCACGGGGCCGGGGGGAAGGCGCAGGGCCTCCACGCCCTGGCGCAGCACGCGGACGTCGGCGGGAAGGTCCTCGTCCGACTCCGCCTGCACCGACGGCAGTGGCCAGGCGCCGGTGAGGTGTCCCAACACCAGGGCTCGCTGGGCGTCCGACTTCGACACGGGCGGGGTGAGCGGTGAGGCGCTCAAGGCGCTCGGGTCGACGGTGAGACGGCTCGGCGAGGCGTGGCTCAAGGGCGGGCTCCACGGGTCCAGGCGGGCCACAGGGCCCGCCACGTCTTCGGCATCACATCCACGACTTCGGCGGTGCCCACGGCGGTGAGCAGCACCATGCGCAGCTCGCCCTTGGCGCCGGCCTTCTTGTCGGCGTCCAGGAGCGCGGCCACGTCCTTCAACGACGCGCGGTGGGCCAGCTCCGCGGCGCGGTCGCGGCCCAGCACGCCCGGGCCTCGCGCCAGCGCGCGCTCCACTTCATGCGCCACCGGCTCTGGCGTGATGCCCAGGTGCCGGCCCACGTCCAGGGCCCAGAGGATGCCCAGCCCCACCGCGTCGCCGTGCGACAGCTTGAAGCGAGACAGGCTCTCCAGCACGTGGCCGAAGGTGTGGCCGAAGTTGAGCACGCGGCGCAGGCCCTGGTGCTCGTAGGGATCCTTCGCGCAGACGCCTTCCTTCAGGCCGCGCGCGTCCTTGACCAGCTTCTCCAGCGACGGCGGCGTGCGCACGTAGCGCTTGAAGAGGGGCGCATCCAGCGACGCGACCATCTTCCACGCCTCGATGGAGCCCTCGCGCACCTGTGCGTCGGACAGCGTGGCGTACAGCTCCGGGCACAGCCACGTCTCATCCGCGTAGTGGAAGACGCCGGCGGGGTTCTTCACCACGCGGCCGCGCACCACGAGGTCCACCGCGCCCTTGCCGCCCAGGCTGCTGTCCACCGCCGCGAGCAGCGTCGTGGGCACCTGCACCAGCCGCACGCCGCGCTTGAGCAGGTGCGCGGCCACGGTGGCCACGTCGCCCACGGTGCCACCGCCCACGGCGACGAG
Organism: Corallococcus exercitus; assembly: GCF_003611585.1. Taxonomy (GTDB): domain Bacteria; phylum Myxococcota; class Myxococcia; order Myxococcales; family Myxococcaceae; genus Corallococcus; species Corallococcus exercitus. Next base: position 12,555 of record NZ_RAVW01000274.1, read on the forward strand.
CGTTCCGGAGCGCGGCAGCGTGATGCCGCCCGCGAGCACCTTCTGCAGCGAGATGAGGCTCTTGGCGCGCTCACCACCAACGAGCTGGATGATGGCGCGCGGCTTGCGGGCCTCGATGGCGGGGAGGAGCGTGGGGTGGAAGCGCGCGACGGTGCGATCCACCACGGCGACGCTGCCTTCGGGCAGGCGGGAGACGAGCTTCGTGAAGGAACCCCAG
>NZ_RAVW01000275.1 GCF_003611585.1 Corallococcus exercitus
GGGCCGCGGAGCCCGCCTCGGCGCCGACCTCCGCGTAGCCCTCGCGCACCTTCTCCGCGACCTTCTTGGTGTACTCCTTCAGGGCCGCGTCTTCGTCCGGGAAGACCTTCTCCTTGCGCTGACCCGCGGTGCCGATGCGGCCGTAGGTGACGATGAACGTGGCGCCCTGCACCTCGGGCATCCAGAACTTGGAGCTGTTGCCGTCGACGAACTCGAACCTGCGCATGGTCACGGAGGCTACTCCACCTTCGCGGCCAGCGCGCGCAGCCCTTCGTCGCGCGACACGCTGCCCGTGTAGCCCAGCTCCAGCCGGGCCTTCTCGTCGCTCACCGTCACCTCCTGGCCCGCGAGCAGGAGCTCCGTGCGCGACAGGGGCGGCGAACTCGTGAGGCCCAGCAGGTCCCAGACGAAGTCGCTGACCACGGCCACGGTCGCGGCCAGCGCGGTGGGCATGGACCTGTCACCGGGCTCCACGCCCTGCGTCTTCAGGAGCGCGGTGACGAAGGCGCGGAACTCCACGGGCGGGCCGTCGGTGAGGAAGTACACCTGACCGCCCTGCCCCTTCTCGGCGGCCAGCAGCATCCCCTCCACGGCGTTGGCCACGTGGCAGGTGGACGTGAGGTAGTGCCCGCCGCCAATCCACCGGAAGCGCCCGGACTTCACCGCGGCGACCAGCGCGGGCAGCACCGTGGTGTCCCCCGGTCCCCAGACCATGCGGGGCCGCACGGCGACGGTGGTGAACTCCGGCGAGTTGACCTGGAGCACGCGCCACTCCGCCTCCGCCTTGGTGGACGGGTACGGGCCCACGGGGCGCGAGGGCAGCGGGTGCGTTTCGTTCAGGTTCACCATGGGGCCGCCATCCGCCAGCACGGCCTCCGTGCTCACGTGCACGAAGCGCTTCACGCCCGCCGCGCGAGCCGCCTCCAGCACGGCCTCCGTGCCGCGCACGTTGGTCTCATGGAAGGCCGCGCGAGGGCCGGACATCTTCACGTGCGCGGCGGCATGGAAGACGGTGTCGCAGCCCTCCATGCCCAGGCGCAGGCGCTCCGGGTCCGTGAGGTCGCCCTCCCACGGCTCGCCGCCCGCGGCCCGGACGGCGTCCGTGGCGCCAGGCGAGCGGACCAGCGCGCGCGCCGGCTCCCCGCGCTTCGCGAGCGCCGTGAGCAGGTGCTTCCCGACGAACCCCGAGCCACCGGTGACGAACGCGCGCACGTGTGAAGCCTCCTTGCGGCAGAGGACGCCGCTCCTACCACTCCCGGCGGGGCGCGGGGTAGCCCGCGCGCCGAAGGTCAGAACATGTCGCGCAGCGAGGGAGCCGGTCCCGCGAACAGGGCGCTGGCCGTGTCGAGCGACGTCTCGTCCGCGCTCAGCATGCCGGCGAGCTGGAGCGCGCGGGGCGTGAGGAAGCCGGTGTAGAGCGGTGCCAGGGCGCGCACGTGCAGCTGGAGGTGACCCTCGCCGCCCGGCCGGACGCGGGCGCTGCCGCCCTCCACCTCCAGCACGAAGCGCCCCTGGTTCTCCGGGAAGAGGTCGTCCTCCACGTCCAGGTGGAGCGCGCCGGACAGGCCGGGGGCGAAGCCGCGCGCCTCCAGGGCCCGAGGGACATCCAGGAGGCGCGTCATCCAGTGCATCAAGAGCTTCACCTGGTAGGTCTGTTCCCGCAGCAGCGCGAGGAGCGGCTCGTCCGCGCCGCCGAACCACATCACGTCCTGGGCCAGGGAGCGGTGGTCCCCCAGGAAGCGCAAGAGCCGGCGCGCGGCGGCGGGCGTGGTGGCGGTGAGGTCCGTGAGCTTCAGCACCTGCTTGGGCACGGCTCCCTGGGGCGCGAGGCTGCGCACGAGGTACACGTAGCCCTCCACGCCGGAGGTCCCCTCCACGACGTAGCCATAGGCGGTGTCGTTGCGGGGCGTGCGCACGCGCCGCCAGATGTAGTCCCCCCGGTCCAGCCAGCCGTGGTGCTGGGACGCGAAGCGCCGGTAACAGGCCTCCACCGCCGCGTCGTCGGACGGGCGCATGGGGCGCAGGGACAGGGAGCGTTCCCCCAGCTCCAGCGAGGCCGCGTCGACGTGGATCTCGTAGCGCGCGCCAGCGACCTCGTAGCCCACGCGCCGGTAGAGCGGCTGCGTCGCGGGATAGAGGACGGAGAGGGGGGCGCCCTCGTCGCGCATCTCCCGCAGGAAGCGGTGGAAGAGGCGCGTGGCGGCGCCCGCACCCCGGTGCGCGGGAGCGACGCCCACGCCGCCCACGCCGATGAGGGGCACGGAGCGGCCCCCCAGGAACTGGCCCATGCGGATGAGGGTGAGGGTGGCGGCGACCTCGCCGTTCAAGCGCAGGATGCGCAGCGAGGACTCGGAGAAGTTCTTGCGCACCACGGTCTCGGAGTCCGCGAGCGGCATGGCGAACGCCTGCGCGGTGATGTCCGCGATGGCGGCCAGTTCCTGCTCATTCCTCGGAGGTCCGTACGCTTCCCTCTCCATCCCGCATCCCCTTGGCTGACGAAAGGCGGCGCAGCATGGCGCAGCGGATGGAGTGCGGGAAGGCTCAGACCTCGACGAACTGTCCTCCCACGATGCCGCTCTGTTCCAGGGCGGCCTTGAGGTCGCCATCGACGATGAGCGCGGACCGAAGTCCCCACGGGCGGAACACGCGCTCGTCAGCAACCTTTGTTTTGTCGATACGCAGCCCGGCGACGTACTTGTATCCCCCGACCTTCTCGGGCTGCCCGTCCTCAGGAGTCCACAGCTTGAACTCTTCACTTGCGGCCTCATCAACGCATCGGACCGTGCGCGCCGCGACCAGGAGAAAATAGGGCTCGACTTGTCCCTCGACCTGTACCGGGAAGAGCTGCACGTCGGCGGGGGCCAGCGCGCGAAAAACTTCGGCGGTCCTGGCGTTGAGGACAGGCGTGAGCCCTACGCCAGCGGACGTGAAGTCCAGCGGCTTTCCAGGACGGGAGAGAGGAATCCGCAGCGGCCCTGGATCGGGAATGAACACCCCATCCGTGAACCCCCAGGGATCCTCCAATGGCTGGCCATCAAGCTGGGTCGGTGTCTTGAAATACCACCGCCCCGGTACATACACATCGATGTCCAGTTCGAAGAACCGTCGCTCCATCGTCTCAGGCATCAGGATTCCGGGTGATAAGCTTGCGCAAGCGGGTGCCCGCGGTCGTCAGTTCCTTCGCGATTGCTGCCAGGACGTCCACCAATGCAGCCCTGCACTGCGCAACACCCCGACAACTTCTCATGGCTTGGTTGAGCCGGACACGTACTTCTTTATGGTACTCCGCCGGATGAGGTCCTCGATGCCCGTTGATTCGGACCAGGTTCGCGGGGTCATTGAGGCTCATCCCCGCCTGCTCGAAGAACGGTTCGAAGACAGGCGTCCACGGTCCACCGGACTGCTCCGACACCTCGTTCTTGTCCGTGCAGATGTGATGAACATCTCCCTCGGGGTCGCCCTGGATTCCGCCCCCGGGCCCCATGGCGACGGCCGCGACGGCCGTGGGCGCCAACGTGACGTTGAGCACTCCCGCTGACGACAGGGCGATGGAGCGCACCTCACCGGCCAGCGCCCGCGATAGCTGGAACCCAGCCCCGGCCTCCGCCCTCAAGGCCGCCTGCGGGAAGCCCGGCATCCGGGGCCCCTGCGCGGCCATCGCGCTCCTGCCACCGAGCGCCGTCATCGCGACGATGACCAGCACCCGGGCCCCGTTGCTCCCGAGCACCCGCCCGAAGCGATGCCCCGCATCCTTCAGCGCGGCGACGTCCCGGGCGTCCCGCGATTCATCCATCAGCCGCAGGAAGCCCTGCCCCAAATTCCACACCGGCCCCGTGCCCAGATACGCGATGAGCGATGCCGTCAGAACCACCGCGACCAGCTTGGTGACGGGCTCCGGCGCGACCAGCATCACCATCGCTGTGCCAATCATCGTCGTCACCATGGCCCGCAGCGCGGCGGGGTCCATCAGCTCCTCCACCGCATCCGCCACCCCTTCCCAGACCGTATCGAGCGCGAAGGAGAGCGCCATCCTCCGCCGCTCCATCGGCTCCACGGGGAAGTCCTCGCTCAAGCGGAGCGCCGGCCGGCCTCGGGCGCCGTCGACGATGCCTCCCGCGGACGCGAGCAGCGAGCGCCCGCCGGACTCCCGGACCGCGACGTCCAGCTTCAGCTCCAGCACGAGCCGGGTGACGGCGTCCCTGAACGCCTCCTCATCAATCCGGACCGGCTCCGTCTCCACCGGCGTATACGCGATGGGCCTGCCCCGGCCCGTGTCGAGATTCACCACGCGCGTCGTCGCGCAGCCCGCCGCCAGCCACAGCAGCACGGCCATTGCCCAGAGCCTCATGCGCCCTCCGTGCTCGATAGAACCCACACCGCCGTTCTACCAGCCGTGCCCGCCCACGCGGTGCTAAGCCCCGGCGTCAGGAGGAAGCACGGCCCATGCGGAAGCTGACCTATTACATCGCCAGTTCGCTCGATGGCTTCATCGCCTCGCCCACCGGGGCGTTCGACTTCTTCGCCATGGAGCCGGACTACCTGGACGCCATCGCCGCCGAGTACCCGGAGACGCTCCCCGCCGGCTACCGCGCCTTCAAGGGCATCACCGGCCCGGGGAAGCACTTCGACACGGTCCTGGAGGGCCGGCACACCTATCAGGTCGGCCTGGACGCGGGCGTCACCAACGCCTACCCGCACCTCACGCACTACGTCTTCTCCCGCTCCGTCACCCAGAGCCCCGACCCCGGCGTCACCTTCTCCAGCACGCCGCTCGCCACCGTGCGCGAATTGAAGGCCCGCGACGGCCTGGGCATCTGGCTGTGCGGCGGCGGCAAGCTCGCGGCCGAGCTCCTTCCTGAAATCGACGCGTACGTCATCAAGCTCAACCCCGTCATCGCGGGCGCTGGCATCCGGCTCGTCGACGCGGGCTTCGCGCCCCACCGCCTGCGGCTCACCGGCACGCGCACGGTCGACAGCGGCGTCGTCTTCCTGAGCTACGCCCCCCGCGAGCCCTAGCCAGGCCCGACGCCGGGCACGGTGCCGGACGGCCCCATGGGACCCGGGCACGAGGCGCGCCCCCCAGCCCCCGGACGCCTCCACACAGAGTGCGAGCTGCCGCCCTGCTCGAAAGCCTGGTCCCCGGCAGGGTTGGCTGGTGGATGGATTCAAAACACGGTTCGATCCCGAAATACCCGCACGGTGCAATACGATCCGGTACCCATGAGGAGTCCCCTGGACGACGGTCAGCCACCCGCCTCCGCCAGCGGTGGTGACATCGCGTATGTGAGCCCCCAGTCCGCTCGAGACATGGGCGCGCAGCTGCGCCTGTTCATCGACAGCGTGCGGGACTACGCCATCCTCACGCTGGATCCCGCCGGCTACATCGTGAGCTGGAACACCGGCGCCGAACGCATCAAGGGCTACAAGGCCGAGGAGATCCTGGGCCAGCACTTCAGCCGCTTCTACACGCCCGAGGACGTGGCCAGCGGCAGGCCCCAGATGGAGCTGGAGATCGTCAACCGCGAGGGCCGCTTCGAGGAGGAGGCCTGGCGCGTGCGCAAGGACGGCAGCCTCTTCTGGGCCAACGTCGTCATCACCGCGATGCGCGACTCGCAGGGCCAGCTGGTGGGCTACGGCAAGGTGACGCGCGACTTCACCGAGCGCAAGCAGACCCAGGAGCGCCTGCGGCAGAGCGAGGAGCGCTTCCGCCTGCTCATCGAGCACGTCCAGGACTACGCCATCTACATGCTGGACGCCGACGGCCGGGTCTCCACCTGGAATGCCGGCGCGGAGCGCTTCAAGCAATACAAGGCCGAGGAGATCATCGGCCAGCACTTCAGCCGCTTCTTCCCCCCGGAGGACGTGGCCCGCGGCAAGCCCTGGCATGCCCTCCAGGTGGCCGCCAGCGAGGGCCGCTTCGAGGAGGAGGCCTGGCGCGTGCGCAAGGACGGCAGCCTCTTCTGGGCCAGCGTCGTCATCACCGCGCTGCACGACACGCACGGCCAGCTGGTGGGCTACGCCAAGGTGACGCGCGACATCACCCAGCGCAAGCAGAACCAGGAGCGGCGCGAATTGGAGATGCTGCGCGACGCCGTGCGCGCCCGCGACGAGTTCCTCTCCGTCGCCTCCCACGAGCTGAAGACGCCGCTCACCCCGCTGCAGCTGAAGCTCACGTCCCTGCTGCGCGTCGTGGAGAACAACCCTTCCGCCTCCCTGCCCGTGGAGCGCATCGCCCGCGACCTGGAGGTGGCCCGCCGGCAGGTGCGCAAGCTGTCGGACCTCATCGAGGACCTGCTGGACGTCTCGCGCATCAGCATGGGCCAGCTGCGGCTGGACCGGGCGCCCATGGACCTGTCCTCGCTCGCGCGGGAGGTGGTGGTCCGCTACGCCCCCCAGGCCGTGCAGGTCGGGTGCGTCGTCACGCTGGAGGCCCCCACCCCCATCGAGGGGCACTGGGACCGCGCCCGGTTGGATCAGGTCATCACCAACCTGCTCACCAACGCGCTCAAGTACGGCGCGGGCAAGCCCATCCACGTCCGCGTGCGCGTGGACTCGGCGCTGGCCGTCGTGAGCGTGCGCGATGAGGGCATCGGCATTCCCCACGAGGACCAGCCGCGCGTCTTCGAGCGCTTCGTGCGCGCGGTGTCCGAGCGCAACTACGGCGGCCTGGGGCTGGGCCTCTTCATCACCCAGCAGATCATCGAGGCCCACGGCGGCATCGTCCAGGTGCGCAGCACGCCCGGACAGGGCTCGACCTTCACCGTGATGCTGCCCCGGGGGCCGGACGTGGAGACGAACGTCACCCCGGAGGCTGGCGCGGCTTCCGAGCCCGGAGCGGCTGGCGCTCCTCCCGACCCGGACCCTGACGCTCCTCCCGAGCCGTGAGGATATAGCGGTAGGGCACCACGCGCGTCAGCTCGTGCAGCGTGGTGACCCCGTCCGCCACCTTCGCCAGCGCGTCCTCCACCAGCGTGCGGAAGCCGCGCGCCCGGGCGTGCCTGCGCAGTTGGACGCCCGGCGCTCCGGTGGCGATGAGCAGCTGCAGCTCCGGGTCCACCACCAGCAGCTCATAGAGGCCCACGCGCCCCTTGAAGCCGGTGTGGCGGCACGCCTCGCAGCCCTGCCCCGCCCGGGGCTGCACGCCGTCCAGCAGCGGCCCCAGCAGTGACAGCTGATCCGCCGTCGGCGTCGCGGGCGCGGAGCACTCCGGGCAGATGCGCCGCACCAGCCGCTGCGCCAGCACCGCGAGCAGCGCCTCCGCGATGTCGCCGTCCTCCAGCTTCAGCCCGCGCAGGCGGCTCACCGCGCCAATGGCATCCGCCGTGTGCAGCGTGCCCAGCACCACGTGTCCCGTGGACGCGGCCATCAGCGCGGTGCTGCCCGTCTCCAGGTCGCGGATCTCCCCCACCAGCATCACGTTGGGGTCCTGTCGCAGCAATGCGCGCAGGAGCGTCAGGTGCGGCATCTGCGGCGACACCTGCTTCTGGTTCACCTTGGGGACCACGTATTCGATGGGGTCCTCCGCGGTGATGATCTTCTTGCGCCCGTCGTTGAGCCGCGCCAGCGCCGCGTACAGCGTCGTCGTCTTCCCGCTGCCCGTGGGCCCCGTCACCAGCACCAGCCCCTCCGGATTGCCCAGCAGCCGCAGCACCGTGGCCTGCACCTCCGGCGTCATCCCCAGCTTCTCCACCGGCACCAGGCCCACCGTGGCGTCGAGCAGGCGGATGACCACGTCCTCCCCCGCCGGGGAGGGCACCACGCTCACGCGGAAGTCCACGAACTTCCGCCCCGCCTCCCCTTCGTAGAGCGCGCGCAGGCGGCCGTCCTGGGGCCGGCGCTTCTCCGCGATGTCCAGCCCCGCCATCACCTTGATGCGGCTGACCACCTCCGGCAGCGAGTCCGGGGAGATGTCCGTGTACGTCTGGTGGAGGATGCCGTCGATGCGATAGCGCAGGTCCACGTCGTCCGTGTAGCTCTCCAGGTGGATGTCGGACGCGTTCTGGGTCACCGCTACCGCGAGCACGTGGTTCACCAGCTCCACCGGCGTGGGTGGGTGGGACAGCGGCGTGCCGGCCTTCAGCACCACGTCCACCGACGCGTGCACCCCCGCGCCGAAGCCCACCTCCAGCGCGGAGTCGATTTCGTAGCGGTTGAGCCGCACGGGCCGCACCGGCCGACGCAGGAAGTCCGCGATGCGGTAGCGCACGGACAGGTCGTCCGGGTCCAGCATCGCGACCGTCACGGGCTCGGTGTCGTTGGCCGCGTCCACCTTCCCCATCACCGCGACGCCCAGCCGCCGGCAGAAGGACTCCGGGAGCAGCCGCAGCGATTCGCGGTCGAGCGTGAACTGGGGCAGTTCGGAGAACGGGGGCACGTCCGGGGGAGCCATGGCCTGCCGGCTTATCACGGCCCCCCTCGTGCCCGGTCAGGGCTGCTATCGTCGCGCTCCATGTCGCGGCCCCCCGCGGATCCTCCCGCCATGCCGTCGCTGCTGGTGTTCGCCGTGGCGGTGCTGCTGTTCGGCTCGCCGCTGCGCAGGCTGTGGCTGGCGCAAGGCGCTCCCGCCTCGCTCCCCTTCCTCGTGTGGCTGGGCGTCATCGCCCTGGGCGGGTGGGTGGCGCACCGGAGCCTGCGGCCATGACGCTGGGGCCAGGCCCGCTCGTCGTCGCCTCTGTGGCCTACCTGGGTGTGCTGTTCCTCGTGGCGTACGCGGCGGAGAAGGGCCGCATCTCCTCGCGCATCACCCAGCACCCGCTGACGTACGCGCTGGCCCTGGGCGTGTACGCGACGTCCTGGTCCTACTTCGGCAGCGTGGGCTACGCGGCCCGCCACGGCTTCCGCTACCTGGGCATCTACCTGGGCCTCACGCTCGCGTGCCTGCTGGCCCCCGTGCTGTGGCGGCCCCTCTTGCGGCTGACGCGCGAATTGCAGCTCACCTCGCTCGCGGACCTGCTCGCCTTCCGCTACCCCGGCCAGGTGACGGGCACGGCGGTGACGCTGTTCGCGCTGGCCGGCAGCCTGCCCTACCTGGCGCTCCAGATTCGCGCCGTCGTGGAGTCCGCGCGCCTCCTGAGCCCCGCGGCGTCCCCCGCGCTGGTGGGGCCCGGCTTCTGCGGCGTGCTCATCGTCTTCGCGCTCCTCTTCGGCGCGCGCCACCCCGCCCCGCGCGAGCGGCATGAAGGGCTGATGCTGGCCATCGCCTTCGAGTCGGGCGTGAAGCTGCTGGCGCTGCTCCTCGTCGCGGGCTGGTGCGTGGTGTCCGTCTTCGGCGGCGTGGGCGGGCTCAACGACTGGCTCACCCGCCACCCGGAGGCCGTGGAGTCCCTCCAGCGTCCCGCGCGCGACGCGTCCTGGGCGCCGCTGCTGGTGCTCTCCACCATCGCCGCGTTCCTCACGCCCCGGCAGTACCACGTGGCCTTCACGGAGGCGCCGGAGCGCGACGGGCTGGCCACCGTCGCGTGGGCCTTCCCGCTCCTGATGCTGCTCATCAACGCGGCCATCCCCGTGCTGCTGTGGTCCGGCGAGGCGCTGGGCCTGCCCTGGCCCGCGGACTTCCACGTCCTCTCCGTGCCCATCGCGAGGGGTGCCCCACTGCTCGCGCTCATCGCGTTCCTGGGCGGCGTGTCCGCGGCGAGCGCCATGGTCATCGTCACCACGCTCGCGCTCGCGCCCATGTGCCTGACGCACCTGGTGCTGCCGCTGAGCAGCACGCGCGGACGGGACGATCTCTACGGGTGGCTGTTGTGGGCCCGGCGCGTGCTCATCGCCGCCGTCATCCTCGCGGGCTACGGCTTCTACCGGCTGCTGAACGCACGGGCGGCGGGGCTGGTGGACCTGGGGCTCGTGTCCTTCGTCGCCACCGCGCAGTTCGCGCCGGGCGTGCTGGGGCTGCTCATGTGGCCCAAGGCCACGCGCGCGGGGCTGCTGGCGGGGCTGGGCGCGGGCGCGGCGACGTGGGCCATCACCCTGGTGGCCCCGCTGTGGGAGCCGCCCTCGCTGGTGGCGTGGACCCACCAGGTCTCCGCGAAGCTGGGCTTCGGCACGGAGGAGCCCTGGGGCTTCGCCACCTTCACCTCGCTGGCCCTCAACGCGCTGTGCTTCGTGGCGGTGTCGCTCGCCACGCGCCAGTCGGAGGAGGAGAGGGAGGCCGCGCGGGTGTGCGCGCGCGAGGCGCCGGGGCTCGCGGAGGGCAGCGTCGCGGCCAGCTCCCCCGACGAGTTCCGCCGGCAGCTGGAGCCGGTGCTGGGCGCGCAGGTGGCCGCGGCGGAGGTGGACCGCGCGCGCGAGGCGCTGGAGTTGGCCCCGGACGAGCGCCGCCCCGCGGAGCTGCGCCGCCTGCGCGACGGCGTGGAGCGCAACCTCTCCGGCCTCATCGGTCCGGTGCTGGCGCGGCTCGCGGTGGGGGAGGCGCTGCGGCTGGACCCCGGCGCGCGCACGGCCCTGGCGGATCAGCTGCGCTTCGTGGAGGAGCGGCTGCGCGACGCGCGCGACATGCGCGGCCCCTTGCGCGAGTTGGAGGTTGTGCGCCGCTACCTGTACCGCATCCTGGAGGACCTGCCGCTGGGCGTCTGCGCCATGGGCCCGGACGGCGAGGTCGTCATCTGGAACGCCGCGCTGGAGGCGCTGTCGGGCGTGCCCATGGACTCGGCGCGGGGGGTGCCGCTCGCGCGCCTGCCGGAGCCCTGGGGCCCGCTGTTCGCGGAGCTCGCGCGGGCGCCGGGCGGCGACGACGAGGTGCGCGTCACGGTGGGCGGCAGGCCGCGCTTGCTGCGCCTGCACCGCTCGCGGCTCGCGCCTTCGGATGGGGAGGGCGGCGGGGGGACGGGCATCACGTTCCTGGTGGAGGACTGGACGGAGCGCAAGGCGGTGGACGCGAGGCTCGCGCACCAGGACCGGCTGGCGTCGCTGGGCCGGGTGGCCGCGGGCGTGGCGCATGAGATTGGCAACCCGCTCACCGCCATCGCCAGCATCAGCCAGAACCTCAAGTACGAGCTGGAGGACCCGGAGGCCGTGCGCGAGCGCGTGGGGCTCATCCTCCAGCAGTGCAGCCGCATCGACGCCATCGTCCGGGCGCTCGTGGGCTTCGGCCACGCGGGCACCGTGGGCGGCGAGTCCCGGCCCTTCACGCGCGTGGCGGTAGGTCCGCTGCTCGCGGAGGCCGCGCAGCTGGCGCGGTTGTCGCGCAAGGCGCGCGACGTGGCGTGCACGCACCAGAGCCCGGACGGGCTGGACGTGCGCGGCGACGCGCAGCGGCTGGAGCAGGTGCTGGTGAACCTCTTGACCAACGCCATCGACGCGTCGCCCGCGGGCTCGCGCGTGGACCTCATGGCGGAAGCCGCTGGAGACCAGGTGCGCATCCAGGTGGAGGACCGGGGGCACGGCATCGCCCCGGAATTGTCGCAACGCATCTTCGAGCCGTTCTTCACCACCAAGCAGCCCGGCGAGGGCACCGGCCTGGGCCTCGCGCTGGTGGAGGGCATCGTGCGCGAGCACGGCGGCACGCTGCGCATCGAGGGCCGCCCCGACGGCGGCACCCGCGTGACGTTGACCCTGCCCCGCGCGGACACGCTGAAGCAGGAGGCCTCCGCATGAGCCGCATCCTGGTCATCGAGGATGAACCCATCATCCGCACGGAGCTGCGTCGTCTGCTCACCCGCGCGGGCCACGACGTGGCGGAGGCAGGCGCCGTGCCGGAGGCCGCGGCCGAGCACGCGCTGGATGCCTTCGACCTGGTCATCTCCGACCTGCGCCTGCCCGGGCCGCCGGGCACGGACATCATCGCCCTGTGTCCGGGGGTGCCGGTGCTCATCATGACCAGCTTCGCCACGGTGAAGTCCGCCGTGGACGCGATGAAGCTGGGCGCGGTGGACTACATCGCGAAGCCCTTCGACCACGACGAGCTGCTGCTCCAGGTGGAGCGCGTGCTGCGCGAGGGCCGCCTCACCCGCCAGAACGCCGCGCTCAAGCGCGAGGTGGAGCAGACCTGGTCCCCCGGCGGCATGGTGGGCAGCTCCCCCGCGATGCGCGACGTGTTCGAGCGCGTGCGCAAGGTGGCCCCGTCCGCCGCCACCGTGCTGGTGCTGGGCGAGTCCGGCACCGGCAAGGAGCTGGTCGCCCGGGCCGTCCACGCGCAGAGCCAACGGGCGGAAGGGCCGCTCATCGCCGTCAACTGCGCCGCCATCCCGGAGGGCCTGCTGGAGAGCGAGCTGTTCGGCCACGAGAAGGGCGCCTTCACCGGCGCGCAGGCCGCGCACGCGGGCCTGGTGGAGGCGGCGCACGGCGGCACGCTCTTCCTGGATGAGATTGGGGAACTGCCCGCGCCCGCGCAGGCGCGCCTCTTGCGCATGCTCCAGGACGGCGAGGTGCGGCGGGTGGGCGCCACGCGCTCGCGCAAGGTGGACGTGCGCATCCTCGCGGCCACGCACCGCGACCTGCCCCGCCGCGTGCAGGAGGGGCTGTTCCGCCAGGACCTCTACTTCCGCCTGCGCGTCGTCGAAATCCGCCTGCCGCCCCTGCGCGAGCGCGGCGAGGACGTGCCCGCGCTGGCGAAACACCTGCTGGAGCGGGCCAGCAAGCGGATGGGCCGCCCGCCCGCGTCGCTGTCCCCGGACGCGCTGGCCGCCATCGCGCAGCACCCATGGCCGGGCAACGTGCGCGAGCTGGAGAACGCGATTGAACGCGCGGTCATCCTCGCGGACGGGCCGCTCATCACCGCCGACCTGCTGGCGCTGGAGCCGCCGGGCGGGCCGGGCGTGGACGGCCCCCCGCC
>NZ_RAVW01000276.1 GCF_003611585.1 Corallococcus exercitus
CAACAGCCCCCTGGGCACCAGCGTCTGGGGCCATCCATCGATGAGCGCTGGCGAGAGGAGCACGAAGGCGACGACGAAGACCGCCAACAACAGCAGCGTGCTGAAGACCTGCAATGAGACGTTGATGGAGAGCTGCCAGAACGTCTTGTCCACCTGCTGGTTGACGCTGTCGAGCGCCCCGCGAAGCACGCCGCGGCAGTAGCGGTCCTGCCCGGCGTCGAGGGCCGGAGGGGCGGCGGCTCCGCTCCCGGGCTCGTCCACGCGGGCGAGCCTGCGCACGCAGCGGGGCAGGGGGCCGCTCACCCTGTCCGGGCCGAGCCAGAGCTGGGCTCGGCCGTCCGACACCCGGCGCTCGAACTGCTGTTGGATCTCCAGCGCCCGGGGCACCAGCATGGACGCAGGCATCACGAGCAGCAGCAGCCCGTCCACCTCATGGATGAGCTCCCAGAAGGAGAAGGACCAGCGCCCCGCGGGCTTGTCCAGGCACCACCGGGCGGCGTCCAGCTTCTCCTGGCACTGCTCCAGGATGGCCCCGTCCTCGGCGGTGAGGTCCTCGCGGATCCGGCACAGCGCGAGGAGCGAGGCGTTGCTCTCCACCCTGGTCCAGAGCAGCTGGGTGGCCGACCCGAACCCCAGCCGACGGCGCCGGAAGCCCACGCGCTTCAGCAGCTCCGGCAGCGGAGAGTCAGGGAGCGTGTCGGTGGCCGCCATGAGGGACACATGGCCACGGCGCGAGCAGGTGACAACCCACCCGCTTCGCGCAGTGCGTCAATGTCATGCGTCACCGCGCTTAGGCCGTAAGAATTGATTAGCTGGAACAGTTGCTGCTACTCCCGGTGAACCTCCACCCCGGAAAGGTGCACCGTATGTCGCGTCGCTCCCGCATTGTCTCAAGATTTCTGTTCTCACCGCTGCTCGCGGCCACGTCGCTCGCCCTGGCCTGCGGCCCCGTCACCGACGAGCCTCCCGCGCCCGCCGAGGCGCCCGTCGAGGCGCCCGCCCAGGCGGCCCAGCCGCTTGCGGTGAGCGGCTTCGCGGAGATGCACCACCACATGTTCGCGGAGGAGGCGTTCGGCGGCGGGTGGTTCCACGGCAGCCACACCGGCACGCTCGCGAGCTGTGACGGCGGCATGCCGGAGAGCGACCACGCGCGTGTCCGCATGGACCTGCGCGACATGCTCAACCTCTGTCCCAACTCCGGCAGCGTGAACCTGAGCGGCATCCCCATCCTGTCCGACGTCTTCGGCGTGGGCGGGGCGGTGGCGTCGGAGGTCATCGGCCAGGTGGAGGGCACGGAGGGCGACACCGGCCTGCACCTGGGCCGCATGGAGACGCCCACCCAGTGGCCGCGCTGGGACACCATCGCGCATCAGCAGGCGTGGGAGGGCTGGCTCAACAAGGCCCGCCAGGGCGGCATGTCCCTCGTCATGGTGTCGCTGGTCAGCAACGAGTTCCTCTGCAAGGCGCTGCCGTACCAGAACCTCAAGCGGCCCTGTGACGAGATGATGGACGTGGACGTCCAGCTCCAGATGGCCCGCGACTTCGACGCGCGCACGGACTGGGCGGAGATCGCCCTGTCGCCCGCGCACGCCCGGCAGATCATCGCCTCCGGCAAGCTCGCCATGGTGCTCTCCATCGAGTCCAGCAAGCTCTTCGGCACCAAGGACTGGCGCGCGGAGCTGGACCGCGTCTATTCCCTGGGCGTGCGCTCGCTGCAGCCCGTGCACCAGCTGGACAACCGCTTTGGCGGCGCGGCCCCGCACAACGCCATCTTCCAGGTGGCCCAGTTCCTGGAGAACTGTCACATCGACACGGACTGCGGCCTCACGGGCAACGGCTTCACGCTCGGCTTCGACGTGGACGCCAACTGCCGCAACGTGAAGGGCCTCACCGCGGACGGCAAGGCGCTGGTCCAGGAGATGATGAACAAGGGAATGCTCATCGACATGGCCCACATGTCCGAGAAGAGCGTCCAGGACGCGTATGCCCTGGCCCAGGGGCGGACGTACTACCCGCTGTTCATCTCCCACGGTCACTTCCGCGAGGTGATGAACCCGGCCCTCGCCGCCAACGAGAAGACGACGCCGTCGTGGGTGGTCCGCTACGTGCGCCAGACGGGCGGCATGTTCGGCCTGCGCACCGCGCACGACGAGACGCGCGCCTACACCCGCACGACGGTGGCCAACACCTGCCAGGGCTCCACGCGCTCGCTGGCGCAGGCGTACGAGTTCGGCCGCCAGGGCCTCAAGGTCAACATGGGCTTCGGCGCGGACCTGAACGGCTTCATCCAGCAGACGCGCCCGCGCTTCGGTGACTTCGGCGCGTGCTCGGCGGGCTTCCGCGCGGAGGCGGACGCGCAGGAGGAGCAGCAGCGCACCGGCGGCCCGGCGCCCCTGGGCACCGACTTCGACGTGTACGGCCTGGCCCACGTGGGCCTCCTGCCGGACGTGGTGAAGGACCTGAAGCAGCTGGGCGTCAACACCTCGGGCCTGGAGGGCTCCGCGGAGAACTTCATCCGGATGTGGGAGCGCGCCAACAGCACCCGCACCGGCATGGCGGACGCGGCCAACGACATCGATACCAGCGGCGTCGCGGAGTACGTCTCCAAGGCCACCCGCGAGGCGGCGTACCCGAAGATCTGCGGCAAGGCCTACGCCCCCAGCACCAAGCTGGTGTCGGAGACGTGCCGCTTCGACCAGGAGTGCAAGTCCAACCTGTGCAATGCGATGGACGACTGCGGCGACATCCCGGGCGTCTGCACCTGCTCCACGGACTCGCACTGCGCCTCGAACCAGTTCTGCGGCTGGGGCACCAACGACGGCAAATGCGTGAACAAGCGGCCCAAGGGATCCATCTGCTCCTCTGGCCGCGAGTGCCAGTCCGGCAAGTGCTCGTGGCTGATGTGCACCTGAGCCTGAGCCGCCCGCGATGAAATGAAACGGCCCCCGGGATCCTCAGGATCCCGGGGGCCGTTTGCTTCAAGAGGCTCGAGAGCCTAGCGGAGCTGCAGGAACGAGAAGGACAGGCCCTGGTGCGTCGCCACCAGGTTGCCGCTCAGGTCCGTCAGCTCGCGGTAGTTCGTGGTGCCGCTGTTGTTGGTGAACTCGCTGAACACCATGCGGCCGTTCATCTCGTACAGGAAGGAGCTGCCCGTGCTGGCCGGCAGCGTGTCCACCAGCGTCGCGGGGGTGCCGGCGGCCGGGTCGAACTTCCACCACTTCCAGGCCACGGCGCTCGCCAGGGTGCGCGCGACCGTGTCCGCCTGGACCGGGTACAGGGTCTCATCCAGCACGCGCAGGTAGCCCGTGCCGTTGGGGCCCGCGAGCAGCGAGCCCGTGGCGCCGCCGTTCGTCAGCGTGCCCAGCTCCTTGAAGAAGGCCGCGTCGTACTTGTTCGTCACCGGGTCGAACTTCAGGAGGCAGGGGGTGGGCACGGTGGGGTTGGTGCCGGACACGCGCTTCTCCGCGGCGCCGTACGCCTCCGTCGCCAGGTACACCTGGTTGTCACTGCCCACGATGCCGTCACGCACGTAGCCGCAGCGGTCATCCTTCACCACCACCGCACTGTCGTTCGTGGTGTCCACCACGATGATGCCCGCCTGCTTGGTCACGGCCGCGCCCGCACGCCAGCCCAGCGGCATCAGCACCTTGGTGCCCACGCGCAGCGGGTTGGAGGCGAAGGTCGTCGTGCTCCCGCTGAGCGTCATGTCCGGCAGCGAGATGCTGTTCGTCAGCGTCATGTCCTTCGGGTTCCAGACGATGACCTGCGAGTTGCGGCCGTCGAAGTAGTAGGCCTTGGTCTCGGAGACGTACTGGAACTGGTTCTGGTACTCGCCGATGGCGGTGACGCCCTTGCCCGCGAAGCTGACCTCGCCGGTCTTCTCCAGCGTGTTGTTGGCCGTCAGGTTGTAGCGGGTGACGGTGCCGTTGGCGCTGCTGGAGACGAAGAGGGCGCCGGACTTCGAAACGCCGGAGCCCAGCGCGCGGCCGTTGACCTGCGTGGCGTTGGTCAGCGACAGCGGCGTGGCCGGGTCCAGCGTCTCCGTCAGGACGATGTAGCTCGTGGAGACACTGTCCACGTTCACCTGCGCGACGAACGCGTACATCGGCGTCGCCGTGCCCGCGTCCGTGCCTGCGTCGGTGCCGGCGTCGACCGACGTGCCGGAGTCCGGGGTCTTGTTGTCATCGTCGTCGTCGCTGCAAGCCGCCGCGGTGAAGGCGAGGGCGAGCGTCACCAGCAGGCGCGCGGAGGTGCGGAGGAAGGGTGAAGGCTTCAAGGGACTTCCCTTTCAGTGGGGTGTTGGGGGGCTGCGAAAGACGGAAGGGGCGCGGTGCTCAGCGCTCCAGCGTGAACTTGGCGGCGATGATCCGCCCGGGGCGCTGGACCCCGTAGAAGTCGAAGGTCCGGGCGTTGGTGACGTTCTGGAAGTCCAGCGTCCAGCTCAGCCGCGTCGTCATGTCGCGGATGACGTACGTGAGCGCCAGCGAGTGCGTGAGCTGGGAATCGACGCGCAGCTTCGACGCGTCGCTGCCCAGCTCCTCCCAGGAGAGGAGGAAGTCGTCCACGTAGCGCGTGCGCCAGGTGACGAGCAGCTCGTCCTGGAAGCGGAGCAGGTCGCTCACCCGCGCCTGGGCGCTGCCGTTGGCCGTCAGGTAGGGGCGGTTGGGAATGCGCTGTCCTTCGAACTCGGCGTAGGTGCCTTCGGAGGAGGTGTTGCGCAGGTCCTGATACGTGGCGTTGCCATCCAGGCTCAGGTAGCGGCCCGGCGACGTCCAGCCCACGCCGCCCAGCGCGCCCACCGCGCGGGACGCGAAGACGTTCTGGTAGGTGAAGGAGCTGCCGTTGCCGATGAGGACGATGAGCTGATCCGCCATGCGGGCGAAGCCGCCCACGCTGGCGCGGAAGCTGCCGGCGCGGCCGGGCTCGGACGCGTAGCTCAGGCCCAGGTTGAAGTTGTGGCTGGTCTCCGGCTGGAGCCCCAGGTTGTCGTCGATGAGCAGGCCGTCGCCGAAGATTTCATCCGGGCGGGGCAGCCGCGTCGCCCACTCGTAGGACGCCTTGGCGATGAGGTCGGGGGTGATGCGGAAGCGCAGGCTGTCGCCCACGCCCAGCTCGTGCGCGGTGCGGCCCACGTCCAGGAACTCCGCGCTGGCCAGCAGCTTCTCCGCCCGCACGTCCTGGAGGTAGTCCTTCCCGAAGGCGATGTTCTGCAGGCGCCCGTCGAAGGCCTCGAACTGGTACTCCAGGCCCGTCACCAGCGACGTCACGCCCCGGTCCCCGTTGAGCGGATCCGGCTGGTTGTTCGCCTGGAGCCGGCGGTCCTCGCCCGTGCGAGCCACGTAGGTGGGGGCGAGCGCGAGCCGCAGCGTGTGGGCCCCGTTGGGAACGGGCGTCCAGGCCGCCTGGAGGCGCGCGAAGGCGACGTGCTGGTTGACGTAGCGCTCCGCGCCGCCTTCGGTGATTTCCCCCGGCTGGGGCAGGGTGAGGAAGCAGCGGCCATACCAGTCGTAGGCGCACGTGCCGATGTCCAGGAACCGGTTGCGGCGGAACGTGTACCCGCCCACGGCGTCCACGGTGAGGCCCGGCTCGTAGCTCTGCGCGAAGCGCAGGGTGGCGCCCGCGGAGCCCTCGGCGGTGGTCACCTCGCCGTAGGGGGACTCCATGTTGACGTCGTTCTGGATGTCCCGGCCGGCGGCGTTGATGAAGCCGCGCAGCAGCAGGCGCCGGGCCCAGGGCTTGTCCACGAAGCCGGCTTCGATGCTCGCCCCGCCCGCGCGGTAGCCGTCGTGGAAGCGGCGCACCTCCACGGGGGCGAGCTTGCCCAGGTCGTTGGGCACCTCCACGTTGACGGGATAGTTGTTGCGCGCGTCGTCGTAGAAGCCGTGCACGCGCACCAGCAGGCCGGTGGACTCCTGGAGGTGGCGGGCGCTCGCGGTGAAGCGGTGCGTGTCGAAGGAGGCCAGCTCGTAGGAGCCCGACACGGCCGAGCCGCGCACGTCCTGGTCGGTGACGAGCTCCACCGCGCCGCCCAGCACGTCCGCGCCGAAGCGGATGGGCACCACGCCGGTGTAGACCTCCATCTGCTGCACCAGGTTCACCGGCACGTTCGCCAGGCCCGGGCCGTAGCCCGCGAACTCCAGCGGAACGCCATCGATGAAGAAGCGCACCTGGTCATCCGACAGGCCCGCGATGGAGATGCGCGCGGTGCTGCCCAGGCCGCCCGTGCGGCGCACGTCCACGCCCTCGGTGCGCGACAGCGTGGTGCCCAGGTCGGCGGACTCCATGCTGGCCTGCTCCAGCTCGATGACCTGCACGGCCTCCGCGGACTTGCGGCGCCGCTCGGCGCGCGTCTCGCCCACGGCGGTGACCTCGACGTCCTCCTGGTACTCCGTCGGAGCCTCGTCCTGGGACGCCGCGGCCGTGGGTGCGCTCGACAGCGCGGGAGGCGGCGTGGCGGCCACGGCCTTGGAGCGGCCGGGGAGCTGGAAGACGTAGGTGTACGTGACGCGCGCGGGCGCCGCGACGCCGTTGCGCTTCGCGGGCGTGAAGCGGAACTGGAGCGCCGCGGTGCGAGCGGCCTCGTCGAAGCCGTGGCCCACGGGCTCCATCACCTCCGCCTGGGTCACCACGCCCTGCGTGTCCACGCGCAGGCGCAGGCGCACGTTCGCCTCCAGCCGCGCGCGCTCCGCCTCCTCGGGGTAGGGCGCCTCCACGGTGTGGAGCAGCTTGGGCAGCTCGATGACGGGCTCGGCCGGCGCGGTGGAAGCGGGCGCCTGCGCCGGCGTCTCCGCGGGCGGTGTGGCGGCAGGTGCCTCCGTCGCCGGAGGCGTCGCTCCCTCGCCCTCCGTCCGCGCCGTGCCCGCGTGCGCGAGGCCACCGAAACAAACGGAGGACAGCAGCGCCACGCCCACCTGGGACCGCCACCGCCGCTTCGCCTTCATTGCGATTATGAAAATGGTTATCAATTTCAACGGCGCGACGTTTAGCCGCTCGATATCCGGGCTGTCAAGGCTGCAGGGCAAGTCAGGCAGCGCGGTCCTGGGGGGCGCGCACGGTGGTGTGCAGGCCGTCCGCGACGCGGAACGCGAGCTGGAGCGCCTGATCCGCGTTGAGGCGTGGATCGCAGTGCGTGTGGTAGCGGTCGGAGAGGTCGTCCTCGGACACGTCCAGCGGTCCGCCCAGGCACTCGGTGACGTCCTGGCCGGTCATCTCCAGGTGGAGGCCCCCGGGGTGGACGCCCTCGGCGGCGGCGACCTGGAGGAAACCCATCACCTCCGCGAGGATCCGCTCCAGCGAGCGCGTCTTGTAGCCGTTGCTGGCCTTGTGCGTGTTGCCGTGCATCGGGTCGATGGACCACACCACGGGGCTGCCGTGGCGCCGGGTGGCGGCCATCAGCCGGGGCAGGCGCGCGGCGACCTGATCCGAACCGAAGCGCCCGATGAGCGTGAGCTTCCCCGGGATGCCCTGCGGGTTGAGCGTGTCGATGAGGCGCACCAGGTCGTCCGGCTCCATCGTGGGACCGCACTTGAGCCCGATGGGGTTCTGGATGCCGCGCATGAACTCCACGTGACCGCCGTCCAGCTGGCGGGTGCGTTCGCCAATCCAGAGCATGTGCGCGGACGTGTCGTACCAGCCGCCCGTCGCCTCGTCGGCGCGGGTCATGGCCTGTTCGACGTTGAGGAGCAGGGCCTCGTGGCTGGTGAAGAAGTCCACGGGACGCACGGCGCCTTCGGCCTCCGGCCGGTGGCCCAGCAGCCGGGTGAGGTCCTTGTAGCCCTCGCGCGCGAAGGCCCGCACCAGCTGCAGCGTCTCCGCGGACTGGTGGTACGCGCGCAGGAGGCGCTTGGGGTCGGGTGTGCGCTCGCGCGCGTCGAAGTCCATGCCGTTGATGATGTCGCCGCGGTAGCTGGGCAGGGTGACGCCGTTGACGGTCTCCGTGGCGTTGGAGCGCGGCTTGGCGAACTGGCCCGCGATGCGGCCCACCTTCACCACCGGGCAGCCGCCCGCGAACGTGAGCACGCCCGCCATCTGGAGCAGGAGCTGGAAGGTGCCGCGCACGTTCTCCGCGGAGAACTCCTTGAAGCTCTCCGCGCAGTCGCCGCCCTGGAGGAGGAAGGCCTTGCCCTCGGCGACCTGGCCCAGGGCTTCACGCAGGCGGCGGGTCTCTTCGGCGTGCACCAGGGGCGGCAGCCGCGCCAGCTCCGCTTCCACGCGCGCCAGGGCGGTGGGGTCCGGATAGTCGTCGGGGATGTAGCGGACCGGCTTCGCTCGCCAGGAGGAGGGGGACCAGGAGGGATTCGTCACGGGAGCGCCGTCACTTTCGGGGGCAGGATTCCCTGCGCGACGCAGGAGTCGAGATAGCGGTGGAGGAGCGTCCGGTCGGTGGGAGGGCAGCGGACGTCGGTGCCTTCCAGCGCGGCCAGCAGCCGTTCGCAGCGGATGGGGCCCAGGCCGAAGGCCGGCGTGGAGTCCCCGCCGCGCAGGTCGAAGAACGCGAGCGTGGCGTCGTGGCCGCCCGAGCCCTTCGCGACGCGGTCGCGCCATTCCGGCACGGGACACAGGTCCAGCGGGTAGCCGTAGTCGCGCACCCAGCCGAACAGCTCCGACAGCCGGACCTCCGCCGCGGGCGTCACGTTGAACACCGCGCCCGGATGCGACCCGCGCGCGAGCTGGACGATGGCGCTGGCGACGAAGTCCACCGGCGTCCAGACCTCGCCCACGTCCAGGAGGGGCAGGGCGCGGACCGGCAATCCCGCGAGCACGATGCGCCACACCAGGTCCTGCGTGTTGATGAGCGCGGTGTCTGGCGCGCCCACCACGCGGCCCAGGCGGTACACCGTCGCGGGCAGGCCGCGCTCGGAGGCCTGTTGCACCAGCCGCTCCGCGATCCACTTGCTCTGCTGGTAGCCGTCGCGCAGGCCGGGGTGCGCGGGGACGAAGGCCTCCGGCACGTCCGGGGACAGGTTCGCCTGCGGCGCCACCGCCAGCGTGGACACGTAGTGGAAGGGCTTCGGGCGGACGGAGGCGGCCAGCTTCAGCAGCTCGCGCGTGCCGCGAACGTTGACGCCCTGGAGGCTGCCGTACTCGCGCACGACGCTGACCACGGCGGCGTTGTGGATGACGGCGTCGCACTCGGCGGCGAGCCCGCGGAAGCGCGCGGCGTCCAGGCCCAGGAGGGGCAGGGAGAGGTCCGCCGGAAGCGCCAGCACCCGCGCCTCCAAACCCGTCACAGGCAGCTTCTGGCCGGCCAGCGCCGAGCGCAGCCGCTCCATCCCCTGCGCCTCGTCCTTCGCGCGCACGGGGCAGATGATGCGCGCGTCTGTCCTGATCAGGAACTGGTGGAGCAGGTGCGCGCCGACGAAGCCGGTGGCACCCGTGAGGAGGACCTGACGGAAGCCATGGCCCCGGTGCGGCAGCTCGCGCGCCCAGGCCTCGGCGGTGGTGGAGGGGACGACGTCCTCGCCCAGCTCCGCGTCCGCGAGCATCGCGGGCGTGAGGCCACCGGGCTCCGTGCCGCCCGTGCTTCCGCCCTGGAGCGCCTGAGCGAGGCCGGAGACGGTGGGGTGCTTGAAGACGGTGGCCACGGGGACTTCGCGGCCCACGGCGATGCCCAGCCGGTTGGCCACCTGGATGCTCTGGAGGGACTGGCCGCCCAGCTCGAAGAAGTCGTCCTGGAGCGACGAGGCGGCGCGGCCCAGCACCTGCTCCCAGACCTCCAGCACCGTGCGCTCCATGGGTGTGGCGGACGCGAGCAGCGCTGCGCTCTCATCCGGTGGCAGCGCGTTCTTGAGCGCGTTGCGATCGATCTTCCCGGTGCTGGTGCGCGGCAGCCGCTCCGCGAAGGCGAAGGCCCCGGGCACCATGGGGGCGGGGAGCGCCGCGAGCAGGTGCTTGCGCAGCTCCGCGGGCGAGGGTTCGGGCGAGGCCACCAGGTGCGCGCACAGCCGGCGTGACCCGCCGGGCAGCACCTGACCGACGACAGCGGCCTCACGGATACCAGGGTACTTCAGCAACACGGTTTCGACTTCGCCCGGGTCGATGCGGTGGCCGCTGATCTTGAACTCGTCGTCCACGCGGCCCACGAACACGAGCTGGCCGTCGTCGCGCACGCGCACCTTGTCGCCGGTGCGGTAGGCGCGGGGCGTTCCCTCCACCACGTCCAGCCGGGTGAAGCGGGCGGCATCCAGCTCCGGTCGGCCCAGGTAGCCGCGAGCGAGCGCGCCGCCCATCAGGCACAGCTCGCCCTCCTTGCCAGGAGCGGCCAGCCGTCCCTGCGGAGTGACGACCGCGGCGATGACGCCAGGAAGCGGACGGCCGATGGGGACCTCGTCGCCGGACGGCAGGGCGTCAGGCCCCGCGAGCGCGGCGACGGTGGCGACGACGGTGGCCTCGGTGGGGCCGTAGGTGTTGAGCAGGCGCACGCGGTCGCCCGCGACGTCCCGCCAGCGGGCGATGCGCTCCGGCAATGCCGCCTCACCGCCGATGATGACGGTGCGAAGGGCATCGGGCAGGCGTGCCGCGCCGGTGGACAGGCTGTAGGCCAGCTCGTGCCAGAATGCTGTGGGCAGGTCGAGCACGGTGATGCCCGCTTCCGAGCACGCCTCCATCAGGCGTGGCACCGACTGGAGCATCTCGTCCGTGCGCAGCACCAGCCGCGCACCCGCGCACAGCGTGACGAAGATCTCCTCCACGCTGGCATCGAAGTGGAGCGGAGCGAACTGGAGCACCCGGTCCTCGGGACCGACGCCGTACCGCTGCGTCGCGCCCGCGATGAAGTGGGCGAGGGCCCCATGCGTGATCTGCACACCGTTGGGCTGCCCCGTGGAGCCGGACGTGTAGATGACATACGCGAGCCGGGACTCTGCGCTATCGCGTGCTCCCAGCTGGTCAGTGGGGTCCACGGCTGTGGCCGAGGCCTTCCGGGTGGACACGCTGTTGTCAGCGGTGAGCACCCGCAGGTTGGCGTTCTCTGTCGCCGAGGTGTCACGCTGCTTCAGGTGCTGAACCACGAGGACGCCGCGCGCGGTCGGATCCGCGTCGGGCGCGGGGCGCTCGGACACCACCATCACGGCGGGACGTGAGTCCTCCAGGATGGCCGCGTTGCGCGTGGCCGGACCGGCCGGGTCGATGGGCAGATAGCCCGCACCCGCGAACAGGACACCCAGGCTCGACACGATGGCGTCGATGCCCCGGGGGACCCTCACCGCGACCGCCGTGTCGGGCCGCACGCCCGCTTCCGTCAGGCGCGAGGCCAGGGCCTGGGACGCCGACAGCAGCTCGCGGTACGTCATCCGCCAGCGGCCATGCTCCAGCGCGACCGCGTCCGGCCGGACCTCGGCCTGGGCCTTCAGCAACTCCAGCACGGGGCGCACCGGAGGCACTGGCCCGCCATCCAGCACGGAGCCCACCGCGCCCGTGCCCGACGCGGAACGCCGCACCGGCTGCTCGGGCCTGGCGAGCAGCGACTCCAGCAGCTGGAGGAACCCGCGCTGATGCTCCGCGAGCGTGGCCTCCGTGTAGCAAGCGGGGTTCGCATCCAGGTCCACGCGCAGGCCCGTCCCACCCGACCGAGCATGGAAGCCGAACGACAGGTCCTCCACCGGCCCCGCGGAGATGTTGTGCGCCGTGCCCGGCACGCCCGCGAAGTCCAGGGCGTAGTCGAACGGCATGATGTTGACGACGGGACCAAACAGCTTGCGCTGCCCACCCACGAGGCGCAGGTCGCGGCGCAGCTGCTCGTAGCGGTAGCGCAGGTGCGGACGCGCGGCCTTCATCTCCGCCGTCACGTCGCGAGCCAGCACGTACAGCCCCGCATCCGGCCGCACGGCGATGCGCAGCGGCACGATGTTCATGGCCATGCACGGCACACGCAGGGACGCCGAACCCAGTCGGCCCATCACCGGCAGGCCCAGCACGGCCTCCGCCGCGCCCGTGCGCTGGTGCAGGTAGCTGGCCGTCACCGCCAGCACCAGGTCGGACCAGCTCACGCCCGCCTGCTTCGCGCCCGCCTGCAACGCCGCCATCAGCTCCGGCCGCAGCTGCTCCGAGCGCCGCAGGAATCGCGGCGACATGGGCGCCGCCTCCGCGAGCAGCGGAGGCACCGGCGCGTCCTCGAAGCGTCCCACCCAGAAGTCGCGG
Source organism: Corallococcus exercitus (assembly GCF_003611585.1). Lineage (GTDB taxonomy): Bacteria > Myxococcota > Myxococcia > Myxococcales > Myxococcaceae > Corallococcus > Corallococcus exercitus. The sequence goes on from NZ_RAVW01000276.1 coordinate 12,139, forward strand.
TCCTTCTGGAACTGGGGACCGCTCCGGTACGCGACGTCTTCATCCAGCACGGGCCCCAGCCGGCTGAACCCCGCCGGCGCGGCCTTGCCCGTTGCTTCCGCCGTGTAGAGTTCCGCCACGCGCCGGGCGAGCAGCGAGAAGCCATAGCCATCCATGGCGATGTGGTGGATGCGCTGGAACCAGAAGGACCGCTCCGGCCCCACGGTGAGCAGCGCCTGCGCGAACAGCGGTCCCGTCGCCAGGTCCACCGTGCGGCCCAGGTCCTTCCACATCCACTCCTGCGCGGCGGCCCAGGGGTCGGCCTCACCGCTCAGGTCCACCCGCTGGAGCGTCCAGTCCGTCCCTGCGTCGATGCGCTGGGCCGGCCCTTCCGCCCCCGCGACGAAGCGCGAGTGCAGCGCGTCCGCGTCCGCCACCGCCTTGCGAAGGGCGGACTCGAAGCGCACCGGATCCACCGCGCCCCGGAACTCGATGCACTCCCCGGCGTTGTAGACAGGGCTCCGCGGGTCGAGCTGTTGCCCCACCCAGATGCCGTGCTGGGCCGCGGTCAGCGGGCGGTGGTCCTGGGATGGGGGGAGCATGAC
>NZ_RAVW01000277.1 GCF_003611585.1 Corallococcus exercitus
ACGCCTACCCGATGGGACAGCCCGCCCCTCATCCCTCCAGGCAACCCCCGAGCATGTGGACGGCCACGCCCCAGTCGTGGCTTGCTACGCTTCCCCTTTAAGTCACGACTTCCTGCTGTTCCCCCCTCGGAGGACGACCCCCCATGCCCACGACGAACGCGACGGATGGCACACCCCTGCACTACCGGGTCCTGGGGGACGGTCCGCGCGACGTGGTGCTGGTGCATGGGTGGATGGTGTCCGGCGCGGTGTGGGACCCGATGCTGGAGAAGCTGGACATGACGGGGCTGCGGCTGCTGGTCCTGGACCACCGCGGCTCCGGGCAGTCCGGGCGGCCGACGTCGGGGTACTCGCTGGAGCAGTACGCGAAGGACGTGCTGGCGGTGGCGGACCACGCGAAGGCGAAGCGCTTCGCGCTGGTGGGCCACAGCATGGGCGGGCAGATCGCCAAGTGGGTGGCGGCGGAGGCTCCCGAGCGCGTCAGCGGCCTGGTGCTGCTCAACCCGGTGCCCGCGTCGGGGCTGCCGCTGCCTCCGGACGCGGCGGGCCTGTTCCGCACCTCGGCGGGGGACCGGGAGAAGCAGAAGACCATCCTCGGCCTGGCCTGCAAGCAGCTGTCGCCGGAGTCGCTGGAGGTCCTGCTGAAGGACTCGGGCGCGGTGGGCAAGGACGCCATCGAGCAGTGCTTCGACTCCTGGACGGCGGGCGGCTTCGCGCACCGGCTGTCCGCCATCACGGCGCCCACGCTGGTGGTGGCCACGGATGATCCGTTCCTGCCGCCGGTGTTCCTCAAGCAGGCCGTGGTGGGCCTCATCCAGAACGCGCGCCTGACGCACCTGCCGGGGCCGGGGCACTACCCCCAGGTGGAGCGTCCGGCGGAGACGGCGGCGCTGCTGTCGGCGTTCCTCGCGGGCAACGCCGCGCAGGCCTGAAGGAGGACGTGACATGGCCTGGGGTATGTCCTTCGAACGCGACGCCGAGCACGACGTCGTCACCGCGCAGTTCACCGACTGCATCCTGGTGACGGATGAGGACGTGTATCGCTGGGGACGCGAGGTGGAGGAGCAGTTCGCGAAGTTCAACGGCCGCGTGGACCTGCTCATCAACCTGGACGGGCTCGTCGTCCGCCACACCGCGGGGCGCACCTTCGGCAAGGTGCGCCGCGAGGTGCTGGAGCGCAACACGCACCGCTCGTTCCGCTACGGCGGCGACGAGATGACGCTCACGTTCATCAACACCAGCGGCGCCATCCACGGCGCGGCGGTGAACCACTACGCCACGCGCGAGGCCGCCCTGGCGGCCCTCATCGCCGAGCGCGAGAGCCTGCGCAGGCGCGGCTTCACGCCGTTCCTGCCGGGCGTCGTCAACACCAAGCGCTGAAAGCACCGCGGCTACACGCCAGCGAACCACTCGTAGCCGCGGTCCTCCCAGGTGCCCCCCGTGGCCTCCGGGAGGAAGCGCACGGTGGTGAGGTACTTCACCATCTTGTAGCCCAGCTTCACGCCCGAATAGAGGCGCAGGGGCGCGCCATGCCCGGGGATGAGCGGGGCGCCGTTCATGCCGTACGCGAGCACGGTCTGCGGGTGCAGCGCGCTCGGCGCGTCCCAGGAGGAGTAATAGCCCTGGTCGAACGAGCGGAACTCCACGAAGCCCGCGCGCGGATCCGCGCCCACGGCCCGGGCCAGGTCGCTGACGCGCACGCCGTGCCAGGACGCCACCGCGCTCCAGCCCTCCACGCAGTGGTGGCGGATCCGAGAGTCGGTCCGGGGCAGCTGGCGCAGCTCCTCCAGCGAGAAGGCGCGCGGCCGGGCCACGAGCCCTCCCACCTCCAAGCGCCAACCCGCGGGAGCCAGCGGGACGGTGTCGGAGATGAAGTACTGGGGGAAGTCGCCGGGCGGGGTGAGCTGCTCGACGGGCTCCTCCGGTGCGAGCCGGGTGGGGTGGAAGAGGGTGGCCTGGGCGCGCTCGTTGAAGCGGTCCATGGCGCCGAGGAAGCCCGCGCGCGGGCGCTGGGAGTCGCAGGCGCTGGTGGCGAGCGCGGCGGCGCCCAGGAGGACGCGGCGGCGCGTGAGGACACGCTCAGACATCGGGCTTCCTCCCTCCGGTGATCATCTCCCCGAACGTGCGCGGGTGCAGGGCGACGAGGACGACGTGGCCCACGGTGAAGAGGGCGAGCAGCACGAGCAGCAGCAGGTGGATGAACCGCGCGGGGTCGTAGCCACCGAAGAGGGCCGTGAGCCACTGGAGCTGCACCGGCTTGTAGATGGCGAGGCCGGACAGGACCGACAGCGCGCCCATGATGAGCGCGGCCGTGTACGCCAGCCGCTGGAGCCCGTTGTAGAGGCCGACTTGCGCGGGCGCGGGGCGCAGCCGCAGGTAGTACGCGAGCGTGGCCACCGCATCGCGGGTGTCACGGCGCGGGAGGAACAGGCGGCGGCGCCACTCGCCGCTGAGCGCGAGATAGAGCACGTACACGACGCCGTTGAGGGCCAGGAACCAGCCGAACGCGAAGTGCCAGCTTCGCGCCCCCGCGAGCCAGTCTCCCAGGCGCAGCCACGACGGCGGCATGGCGTCCTGGAAGGGATAGACGGCGAAGGGCCGGCCGCGAGGCCCCATGCGCGGATACGCGACGAGGATCTGCAACCCGCTGGCCGCGAGGATGGCGAGCAGTGGCACGTTGGCCCAGTGGGTGAGCCGGATGGGCCAGGGCTGGGGACGGCGTCGCTCGGGCGGGTGCACGCGGCGGAGCCCAGCACCGCGACGGGGCCCGGGACCATGCGGCGGGGGGATGGCGCGAACGCTCGGGAGAGGACTTCGCCGTCGAGAGGAGCAGAGCAGTACAGCGTTGAGCAAGGATTGCCGTGACGCCAGCCCACGGGTCGCAGGGGATTGGCAGGCATTGCACGGCGTGCCGGACGCACATGGCCGCCGGTCCCCGTGGATTGGACGCCCGGGAGTGACCCGGTATCGTTCCTGCTCCCGTCCGCCTTCCCCGAGGATGCCGTGACCCTGAAGCCAGCCAATGCAGTGCTCCTCGTGGGGGCGTTGTTGTCGAGCACGTTCGGTTGCGTGGAGGAGGATCCCGCCTTCACGGCGCCGCTCGCGGGCGGAGCGCGGGTCGTGGTGGCGGCGCCCCATGCGGTGACGCCCCTCCGCGTAGGCGCCAGCGCGGTCACCGCGTCAGACACCGTGGCGTCGATGGACCTGAAGCAGGATCCGGAGGGTGGCCCCGCCTGGGCCGGTACCTTGAAGCCGGATGCCCACGAGGAAGAGCTCTTCCTGCGCGTGGACGTCATGGACTCCCCGGACACGATCGTGGCCTCGTTGAACCTGGATGCGGGCGTGCGGCTGCCCCGGTATGGCGAAGCGCTCGCGGTCCTGGTGCCCATGCTGACGATGAACGGGCCCTCGGGGTTGGCCAACCACGCGCCGAACATCCTCGCGGTGACGGGACCGACGGCGATCGTCGAGGACGGGGCGGCGGTGGACCTGTTCGCGCACGTGAGCGACCCGGATGCGGACGCGCTCACCTACGCCTGGACCGCCTCCTCGGGCGTGCTCGACTGCGCGGAGGCCGCGTGCAAGTGGACGGCGGCCCTTCCCGAGGACTCCGATGCGCGCAAGAAGGGCACGTTGATCGGCCTGCGGGTCACGGACGCGCGAGGCGCGGTGTCCACGCTCCAGTTCCGGATCGCCGTGGGCACCGTGCGCGGGCACGCGTGGCTGGGCGACACGCGCTTCAACCGCGCCCCCATGCCCTCCGAAGCAGGAGCCCCCCAGGACGTCGGGCTGAACAAGCCGTTCCAGGTCCAGGCGAAGGTCCAGGACGAGGACGGCCCCAAGGACGTGCTGACGTATGCCTGGAGCTCGACGTGCGAGGGCACCTTCAATGACGCCACCGCCGCCATGCCCGTCTTCACGCCGACGGCCGAGCCCACGGACTGCGGCTGCCAGTTGAAGGGCGCCGTGACGGACGGCTTTGGTGGAAGCGCCGAGCAGCTCGTGAACCTGTGCGTGCGGGCGGACGCACCGCCCGTCCTGGGAGACACCACGCAGTCCGCGCAGTCCGCGCTCGCGGGCGACCGCGTGACGTTCACCGTCAAGGCGACGGATCCGCGCGGCGAGGCCCTGACGTTCGCCTGGACGTCGAACGCGGGCGCGCTCGGCACGGCGACGGGGGATGGCACGACGAGCACGGTGGACTGGACGGAGCTCAGCTGCCTGCCGGCGGACGTCACGCCCACGGTGGACGTGGTGGTGACGAACGCGTCGGGCGCGAGCACGCGGCATTCCTTCTCCGTGGCGTGGGCGGGCCGGCGCTGCGGCGCGGGAGAGGCCCCCTGCGCCATCACGCTGTCACCGGGGCAGGTGACGCTGCGCGAGGACTGCGTGGTCCAGAGCGCGGTGTTCATCCCGGACGGCCTCACGTTCAACGGGGCCGGGCACACGCTGACCGCGTCCGAGGACGGGGCCGGGACCCACTACGTGGGCGCGGTGCTGCGCAACCGGGGCACGGTGGCGAACGTGCGCGACGTGACGGTGACGGTACGGAACCTGTCGGACGTGTGTGACGCGGACGTGGACCGGCTGCGCGGCATCCTGCTGGAGGGCGCGGGCGGCACCATCGAGGACACGGTGGTGGAGGACGTGAACCAGGCCGGCAACATCAGCGGATGCCAGGAGGGCTTCGCCATCGACGTGCGCAACAGCGCGGCGGGTGCCACGCCGGTGACGGTGGTCATCCGGGGCAACCAGCTGACGGGCTACCAGAAGGCGGGCGTGGCGGTGCTGGGGCGGGTGGCGGCGACGGTGGAGGACAACGTCATCGACGGCCTGGGCCCCACCGACCGCATCGCGCGCATCGGCATCCAGCTGGCGTACGGGGTCTCCGGGCAGGTGGTGGGCAACCAGGTGAAGGGCAATGCGTACCGGTTCGAGCGCGACTGGGGCTCCGGCATCATGGTGCTGGGCGGCGCGTACTACGGCGCGGGGCGGGAGCTGTGCCACGACCTGCTCATCCAGGACAACGTGCTGACGGGGAACGACGTCGGCGTCTACCTGCTGCAAGCGGTGGACGAGGACTTCAACCCTCCGCCCACGTCGCAGAACCTCCAGGTGCTCGGCAACACGCTGAGCAAGACGGACCTGACGGCCAGCTATCAGGCTGCCATCGCGGACAACGGGACCGCGAACCTCATCAGCCGCAACCGGATCAGCGGTGACGGGTACGACCCCGACGTGTATCCGGACAACGTGGTCGCCCTCGACGTGACGACGCAGGGCGAGGACCGCCAGGTGGGCTTCGCCACGCCCGCGCGGACGCTGGACGTGGGGACGTGCTCGGAGGTGCTGGCGGTGCAGGGCTGGGACCTGGCGGGCAACCTTGCCCCGCTGTCCGTGCCGGAGGTGACGCTGGCCGCGTCGGATCCGGGCGCGACCTTCCACCTGCTGCCGGACTGCTCGGATGCGCCCGTGACGATGGTGAGCCTGAAGAACACGCAGCGCGAGGGCCTCTTCTACGTCAAGGCCGCGACCGCGGGCCCGCTGACCCTCACGGCGACGGGCGACGGCGCGAGCAAGACCCAGGAGCAGACGGTCCGCTGATCACCACGCGTGCTCCGCGTGTGCGTGATGTCCCGACCCCCGGTCCGGGCGAACACATCTGTCGCAGGATGTTCGCCTCGAAGCGAAGGGCGCGGTAGACGGGGCACGTGTTCAGACGGGCGGTCATTTCCTGGGTGGGGCTCTGCCTCCTGTTGCTGTTTCCCGCGTGTACGCCGCGAGCCGCGAGGCCCGTCGTCGCGCCCGAAGGGCCGGAGGACCTGGCCCGGCGGTACCTGGACGCGTGGGCGCGCAACGACGTGGCGGCGCAGCGCAAGGGGCTGCTGGACGCGCCCGCGGACTTCGACGCGCAGCAGGCGCGGTGGCGGCAGGACCTGGGCGTCGTCGCATCGCGCTTCGAGCGGCCGGAGCTCGAAGCCGACGATGGTGTCACGGCGGTGGTGCGGTTCCGTGGCGTGCACACGCTGCGGGGGCTGGGGGACTGGGAGGTGGAGTCCCGGCTGCGCTTCGAACGCAAGGGCCCGCGCTGGGGCCTGCGCTGGACGCCGGAGGTGCTCCATCCCGCCGCACGGCCTGGAGATCGCTTCGGCCGCAACAGGAGCTGGGGTCCACGTGGCGCGCTGCTCGATGCGGACGGGGACCCGCTCACCGTGCCTGGAGAGGTCATCCGCATCGGCGTGATGCCGGGCCGCGTGAAGGACCGCGCGGCCGTGGCCAGCGTGCTCCAGGCGCAGCTCGGGGTAGACCCGGCGAGGGTGCTCGCCGCGCTGAACGCCGCGAACGCGCAGCCGGAGCAGTTCGTCGCGGTCATCGACGTGCGCCCGGAGCGCTACCAGCAGGTGCGCGCCGTGCTCGCGCCGGTGCCCGGCATCTTCTTCCGCAAGAAGCCCGCACGCCTCACGCCGGCGGAAGGCTTCGCCGCGCACACGCTGGGCCGCGTGGGCGAGGTGACGGCGGAGGCGCTCCAACTGCTGGGCCTGCCCTACCAGGCGGGGGACGTGGTGGGGCTGTCGGGCCTGGAGCGCGCGCAGGAGCGGACGCTGGCGGGGCGTCCCTCCGGCGAGGTGCGGCTCTTGCGCCGCTCGGGTGACAGCGAGGTGCTGTACCGCTTCGACGGCGAGCCGGGGCGCGACGTGCGCACCACGTTGCGGATGGACGTGCAGGCGGCGGCGGAGGCCGCGCTCATGGACGTCACCTGGCCCGCCGCGCTGGTCGCGGTGGATACGTCGACGGGACAGGTGCTGGCGGTGGCCAGCCGGCCGCTTGGAGAGGCGCTGCACCGCGCGCTGACGGGGCGCTATCCCCCGGGCTCCACGTTCAAGGTCGTGACCGCCGAGGCGCTGCTCGCGAACGGCCTGAAGCCGGACTCCCGCGTGGACTGTCCCCTGGAGGCGACGGCGGGCCGCAAGCGCTTCCGCAACTTCGAGTCCGAGGTGCTGGGCACCACCACGCTGCGGCGCGCGTTCGCGCTGTCGTGCAACACGACGTTCATCCAGCTGGAGTCGAAGCTGGACCCGAGCGCGCTGCAGGACGCGACGCGGCGCTTCGGCTTCGGGGTGGCCTACGACGTGGGGCTGCCCTCGCCGGGTGCCACCTTCCCTGAACCCCGCGACGACGCCGAGCGCGCGTCGGCGGTCATGGGCCAGGGCCGCGTGCTGGTCACGCCGCTGCACATGGCCACGGTCGCGGCGGCGGCGGACTCCGGCGTCTGGCATGCGCCGAGCCTGCTGGCGGACGCGGACGCCGGTCCGGAGGCACGGCTGAGCCCGGGGACTTCGAAGGCGCTCCGGGAACTCATGCGCGCGGTGGTGACGGAAGGCACGGCGAAGTCCGCCGCGAGCTTCGCGGGGCTCATGGGCAAGACGGGCACGGCGGAGTTCGGCACGTCCGTGCCGCCCGAAACCCATGCGTGGTTCGTCGGGGTGCGCGGCGGCATCGGCTTCGCGGTGTTCGTGGAGGGCGGCGGCGTGGGAGGCCGCGTCGCCGTTCCGCTCGCGATCCGCTTCCTCAAGGCGCTGGACGCACCCGGGGCCCTCTCCCTCAAGCACGACGACGCCTGCTAGGACGCGGGCTCGCGGCGGGGCCGTCCCTCCAGGCGCCAACCCCCTCCCCGGCCGGGTGGCTGGTTTCCCTGGAGGGCACTGCGCACGCTATCGGAATGGGCGGCGAGCGCTCGAACAGCCGGGGTGCCGGGGGCCTGGCCCATCTCCCGCGCCGCTCCGGCGGGCGGCGGGGCCCGGCACCGGAGCGGAAGGGGCCGTCCGCCTGGAGTGCGCCGGAGGAGTCCCTCCGCGCCCGCCTGGGCAGCACGTTCCAGGGCCTGTCCCAGCAGGAAGCCGAGGCGCGGCTCGAGTCCCTGGGGCCCAACGCGCTGGAGTCCCGGCGACGCCGGCCGCTCCTCCTGGAGCTGCTGCTGCGGCTGGGCAACCCGCTGGTGCTGGTGCTGCTGGTGGCGTGCGGAATCTCGGCGGTCGTCCACGACCTGACCAGCTCCGCCATCATCGCCGCCATCGTGTTGATCAGCGTGACGCTGGACTTCGTCCAGGAGCACCGCGCCAACAACGCGGCGGAGCGCCTGCGTGGCGCCGTGGCCCTGCGCGCCCGCGTGCTGCGCGACGGCGAGGAGCAGGTGCGCCCCGCGACGGAGCTCGTCCCCGGGGACGTGGTCCTGCTGGCCACCGGCAGCCGCGTCCCCGCGGATGCGCGCCTCCTGGAGTCGCACGAGCTGACCGTGAACGAGTCGCTGCTCACCGGCGAGCCCTATCCCGTGGAGAAGGCGCCGGGCCTCGCGCCCGGGGACGCCCCGCTCGCGGAGGTGGGCAACGCCGTCTTCGCCGGGACGTCGGTGCTGGGGGGCTCGGGAAGCGCGCTCGTGTTCGCCACCGGCCGCGACACGGAGGTCGGCGGCATCGCCCGGGGGCTGGACGCGCCCGTCGCCTCCACCGCCTTCGAGCGGGACACGCGCCACTTCTCCGGGATGTTGATGCGGCTCACCGTCCTCATGGTGCTGTTCGTGCTCCTGGTGAACCTCACCCTGGAGCGCCCGCTGCTGGAGTCCTTCCTCTTCGCCATGGCCCTGGCGGTGGGGCTGACGCCGGAGCTGCTCCCCATGGTGGTCTCGGTGACGCTCGCCCGGGGCGCCGTGCGCCTCGCGGAACAGGGCGTCATCGTCAAGCGGCTGGGCGCGGTGCACGACCTGGGCTGCATGGACGTGATGTGCACCGACAAGACGGGCACGCTCACGGAGGCGAACATCCGGCTGGAGCGCACCGAGGACGCCGCCTCCCAGCACAGCGAGCGCACCCTCGCGTGGGCCTGCCTCAACAGCCACTTCGCCACCGGCCTGCGCAGCCCCATGGACGAGGCCATCCTGGCCCGGGGCGCGGAGTGCACGCAGGGCTGGGTGAAGCGGGACGAGCTGCCCTTCGACTTCGAGCGCCGCCGGGTGTCCGTGCTGCTGGAGAAGGCCGGCCGGAGCGTCCTGGTGGTGAAGGGCGCGCCGGAGGCGCTGCTGCCCCTGTGCGAGGCGCGTGAGGCGGCGGACGGGACGGTCCAGCCCCTGGACGCGGCCAGGGGCGAGGCGTTGCAGGACCGCGCGGACGCGCTGGGAGGGCAGGGCTTCCGGGTGCTGGGGCTGGCCTGGCGCGACGGCCCGTTCCCGGGCGGGCAGGTGTCCCTGGAGGAGGAGTCGGGGCTCGTCTTCGCGGGCTTCGCCTCCTTCCTGGACCCGCCCAAGCAGAGCGCCCGGCCCGCGCTGACGGCGCTGCGCGAGGCGGGCGTCGCCGTCAAGGTGGTGACGGGCGACAACGCGCGGGTGGCGGTGCACGTCTGCCAGCAGCTGGGCCTGGAGGTGCGGGGCGTGCTCACCGGCGCGGAGCTGGCCCTGCTGGACGACCTGGGCCTGCGCGCGCGGGCGGAGGTCACCACCCTCTTCGCGCGCGTGTCCCCCGCGCAGAAGAGCCGCATCCTCCGCGCGCTGCGGCAGCGCGGCCACGTGGTGGGCTTCCTGGGGGACGGCATCAACGACGCGCCGTCGCTGCACGAAGCGGACGTGGGCATCTCCGTCGCGGGCGCGGTGGACGTCGCGCGCGAGGCCGCGGCGCTGCTGCTGCTGCGCCCGGAGCTGAGCGTCCTGCATGACGGCATCCAGGAGGGACGGCGCACCTTCGGCAACGTCATGAAGTACATCCGCATGGGGACCAGCTCCAACTTCGGCAACATGCTCAGCATGGCCCTGGCGTCGCTGGTGCTGCCGTTCCTGCCCATGCTCCCCATCCAGATCCTCCTCAACAACATGCTGTATGACGTGTCGGAGCTGGCCATCCCGCTGGACACGGTGGACGCGGAGCAGCTCGCGCGGCCCCCCCGCTGGGACATGCGCTTCGTGCGCCTCTACATGGCGGTGTTCGGCACGCTCAGCTCGCTCTTCGACGCGGCCACCTTCACGGTGCTGCTGTACGGCTTCCACGCCGGCGCGCCGCTCTTCCAGACGGGCTGGTTCATGGAGTCGCTGACCACGCAGGTGCTGGTCATCTTCATCATCCGCACCCGGGGCGGGGCGGGGCGCAGCGCCCCCGCGCGGCTCCTGCTGCTGTCGTCGCTGGGCGTGGTGGCGGTGGCCAACGTGCTGCCCTTCACGCCGCTGGGGCACGTCTTCGGCTTCGTGCCGCCGCCGCCCGGCATCCTCGCGTCGCTGGGCGCGCTGGTGGCGCTGTACCTGGCCTGCGCGGCGGGGCTCAACCGCTGGTTCTTCCGCCGCTTCGACACCGCCTGACCCCGTCCTCGACGGAAAGCCGACCGGATGCAATCGTCTCGCCACCGGGTCGTCTGTAGGCTCATGGTTGGGAGAGACCGGATGACCTGGAACCCGCTGCGCCTCTTGGGTGTGCTCGCTGTTGCCCTGCTGTTCGTCCCCGTCACCTCGGGCGCCGCGACGCGGCAGCAGGAGCTGGACCGGCTGCTGACGCAGTACCACCAGCTGCGCCAGTTCAACGGCGCGGCGCTCGTGGCCAACGAGAAGGGCGTCATCCTGAAGAAGGCCTACGGCTCCGCCAACTTCGAATGGAACGTGCCCAACACGGTGGACACGAAGTTCCGGCTCGCGTCCGTGACGAAGCAGTTCACGGCCATGGTCATCCTCCAGCTGGTCGCGGAGGGGAAGCTGAAGCTCGACGACACGCTGGTGTCGGCGCTGCCGGACTACCGCAAGGACACGGGCGCGCGCGTCACCATTGCCCAGCTGCTCAACCACACGTCCGGCATCCCCAACTACACGAACTCGTCGGACTTCTTCGCCAAGGTGTCGCGCAACCCCTACTCCGTCGCGGACTTCGTGAAGCAGTTCGCCAGCGGGGACCTGGAGTTCGAGCCCGGCTCGAAGTTCAACTACAGCAACTCCGGCTACTTCCTGCTGGGCGCCATCATCGAGCGCGCCACCGGCAAGACGTACGCGCAGGCGGTGCAGGAGCGCATCTTCACGCCGCTGGGCATGAAGGACTCCGGCTACGACGTCCACGCCACGGTGCTGCCCAAGCGCGCCAGCGGCTACGAGCTGGATCCGAAGGGCTACGTCAACGCCCCCTACCTGGACATGTCCCTGCCCTACGCCGCCGGGTCGCTGTACTCGACGGTGGAGGACCTGTACCGCTGGGACCGCGCGCTCTACGAGAACAAGCTGCTGCCGGAGGCCCTCAAGCAGAAGATGTTCACGCCCGGCCTGGAGAACTACGGCTTCGGGGTCTTCATCGAGCCGCTGAAGCTGGATGACGGCAAGACGGAGCTGGCCACCATCCACCACAGCGGCGGCATCAACGGGTTCAGCACGCGCATCTACCGCGTGCCGGCCACCAAGGAGGTGGTCATCCTCCTGGACAACACGTCGCGCGGCGACGCGCTCAAGCCGCTGTCCGCCGGCCTCTTCAGCGTGCTCCACGGCATCCCGCCCAAGGCGCCCCGGCTGGGCGTCCGCGAGGTGCTCGTCTCGGCGCTCGACAAGGGGCCCATCGCGGACACCATCGCGCGCTACCGCGAGCTGAGGGCCACGAAGGCGGACGCGTACGACTTCTCCCCGGAGCAGCTCAACAGCCTGGGCTATCGGCTGCTCCGGGACGGCCGCACGGCGGATGCCATCGAGCTCTTCAAGCTCAACGTGGAGATGTTCCCGAAGGAGGGAAACGTCTACGACAGCCTGGGCGAGGCGTACCTCGCCGCCGGGGACAAGGAGCAGGCGCGGGTGAACTACCGCAAGGCCGTGGAGCTGGACCCCGCCAACAAGAACGCGGCGGCCGCGCTCAAGAAGCTGGACGCACCGGCGAGCGCGCCCGCGTCGAAGGTCGTGCCCTAGCGGCTCCGGATGTGAGCGAATGCGGCCCGCGCCCCGGGCGTTTCCCGTCCGGGGTCATTCCACGTGGTGCTCACGAAAGGTGCCTGAATGAAGCTCTATTTCAATCCTCGGAGCCGGGCGGTGATTGGCAAGTGGATGCTCGACGAGGCGGGAGTCGAGTACGAAATCGTGCCCATCGACCTGGAGAAGCGGGAGCAGAAGTCGCCGGAGTTCCTCAAGGTGAACCCCGCCGGGAAGCTGCCCGCGCTGGTGGACGGAGAGGCCCGCGTGTTCGAGAACGCGGCCCTCTGTCTCTACATCGCGGACAAGTACCCGCAGGCGAAGCTGGCGCCGAAGCTGGATGCGCCGGAGCGCGGCCGGTACCTGTCGCTGATGGTGTACTCGACGTCGCAGCTGGAGCCGTCCATGGGCGACCACATGGCCAAGGCCCCCACGCTGCCGCAGCGCGGGTGGACGGAGTACGCGCAGACGCTGGACGCCGTGGAGCGCGAGCTGGGGGACGGCCCCTATCTCTTCGGCGACTGGTTCACCGCCGCGGACGTGATGATCGGCTCCATGTTCATCTACCAGCGCATGCTCGGCGGCGCGACGGGACGGCCGAAGCTGGAGGCCTACGTGGACCGGCTGCAGGCCCGCCCCAAGGGCATGAAGCTGCGCTGATCAGGGCGCCGCGAAGCCCTGCGTGAGCCAGTCGATGAAGACGCGCACGCGCGGGGACAGCTGCCGGTTGCGCGGGTACATCAGGGACACGGGCGTGGGCGTGGGCGGGTACTGGGGCAGCACGGGTACCAG
>NZ_RAVW01000278.1 GCF_003611585.1 Corallococcus exercitus
GCGGCGGCAGCGTTATATTTATAAAAGAGACAGCCCGACACTCTCCACGCGGACAGGTGAACACACCCACACCGCGCGACGCCCCCGGAACGTGTGGGAGCGTCGCGTCAGTGCCTTGCGACTACTTCGTCTTGCGACGGCGCGGGGCGGTGGTGCCCGCGTCGGTGGCCATGCCCGCGTCCGCGCCCTCGAGCGTGCCCGCGTCCATGGACGTGCCGGCGTCCGGCGTGGCCGTGGTGATGGCCGGAGGCGGGTTCACCAGCTTCAGCGAGGTGAGGAACCCGTCCGCCGTGGTGTTGGGGTGGTTGGGGTTGTAGATGACCAGCAGCGTGTACAGGCGCGGGCCCACCAGGAAGTTGCGCGCCTTCAGCTCACCCACCACCGGCGAGCTGACCGTGTAGGCCTTGCCGGGGTAGCCATCCAGGGTGACGTCCGACTCTTCCTTGATGGTGCCCTGGACCTGCTTCACCAGGCCGTCCTTGCCCTCGTTCAGCAGGGCCTCCGGAGGACGGCTCGCCACCAGCTTCTCCGGGTAGTCCGCGGTGCTGACGGAGTAGATGGTGCCGTCCTCGGTGCGAGCGGAGAACGCGGCAGTGTTCACGGTGTTGGCGCCCAGCGGAACCTGCTTGCGTTCCACTTTGGGCTCCATCGGCATGCCGATGGTGAAGCCTTCCGTCGCCTCGTAGGTCTTGAAGGCAGGGGCGGCGGCCGCGGGGGCGGTGCCGTCCGCGCCCGGAGTGGACTCGTTGGGCACGTCCTCGATGGTGGACTGGGCCTGGGGGCCGCCGGTGCCGCCCGAGGAGCCGTCGGTCTTCTGCTGGTTGGCGCACGCGCCGGCGATGAGCGCGAGGGTAGTGAGCGAGGCAAGGAGGAGGCGGGACAACGGACGCATGGGCACGCTTCCTGAGAGGGAAGAGGAATGAGACAGGGAGTCTTATCGGACGCTAGACGAAGTGCTCCGCCGCTGACTACCCGAGTTTCGACACGGCGCGAGGAACTTGCCCCCACCCCGCCCCCGGAAGCGTCCGGGGGCGGACAACGCGCCCAGGGCCGGAAAGTCGGCGCGGGAGGGCTATTCGCCCAGGTACGCGCGCCGAATCTCGGCGCTGTCCAGGAGCGCCTTGCCGGGGCCGGCCATCACCACCTCGCCCGTCTCCAGCACGTAGCCGTAGTGGGCGGCGTTGAGGGCCAGGTGTGCGTTCTGCTCCACCAGGAGCACGCTGACGCCGGTGGCGTTCACCTCGCGCAGCGTGCGGAAGATGGTCTCCGTCACCTGCGGCGCCAGGCCCAGGGACGGCTCGTCCAGGAGCAGCAGTTGCGGCTTGCTCAGGAGCGCCCGGGCAATGGCCAGCATCTGCTGCTCACCGCCGGACAGCGTGCCCGCCAGCTGCCGCTGGCGCTCGCGCAGCACCGGGAAGAGGCTGAAGCCCTTGTCCATGTCCAGGCGCACCTGGGCGGTGTCCTTGCGCAGGTACGCGCCCAGCTCCAGGTTCTCGAACACGGTGAGGTTGGGGAAGATGCCCCGCCCCTCCGGCGCGTGCGCCATGCCGCGCGGCACCAGCTGGTGCGCCTTGAGGCCCGTGATGTCCTGCCCCGCGAGCGTGATGCGGCCCGCGGACGGCTTGAGCATGCCGCTCACCGCGCGCAGGGTGCTCGTCTTGCCCGCGCCGTTCGCGCCGATGAGGGCCACCATCTCGCCCTTGCCCACCGTCAGGGACACGCCCCGCAGCGCCTGGATGGCGCCATAGCGGACCTGGATGCCGTCCACCTTCAGCAGCGGGTCGAACGCGCGCCGCTCGCCCAGCACCTTCACCGGCTCGCTCACGCCGCGCCTCCGTGGGACTCCAGGTAGCTGTCGCCCAGGTACGCCTCGATGACCTTGCGGTCGCTGCGCACTTCCGCCGGAGCGCCGCGGGCGATGGTCTCCCCGTGGTCCAGCACGGTGATGCGCTCGCAGATGCCCATCACCAGCTTCATGTCGTGCTCGATGACCAGCACCCCCAGCGAGAACTCGTCGCGCAGCCGACGGATGAGCACCATCAGGTCCGCCTTCTCGCGCGTGTTCATGCCCGCCGCGGGCTCGTCCAGCAGCAGCACCTTGGGGCGCGTGCCCAGCGCACGGGCGATCTCCAGCCGGCGCTGCTCGCCGTAGGGGAGATTCTTCGCCTCCTCGTCGCGGCGGTGCGACAGGCCCATGACCTCCAGCAGGTGCTCCGCCTGGCGCGTCAGCTCGCGCTCCTCGGCCTGGAAGCCGGGGGTGAGCAGCAGCGCGCGCCACCAGTCGCGGTAGTTGCGCAGCGCCGTGCCCGCCTTCGCCAGGGGGCCCATGACCACCGGGTGCAGCGCGCCTTGAGCGCGGCAGGCCACCTTCACGTTGTCCAGCGCGGTCAGGGCGCGGAACAGGCGGATGTTCTGGAACGTGCGCGCCAGGCCCAGGTGGTTGATCTGATGCGGCACCCAGCCATTCACCCGCTGGCCGGCCACGCGCACCTCGCCCTCGGTGGGCTGGTACACGCCGGTGAGCACGTTGAACGCGGTGGACTTGCCCGCGCCGTTGGGCCCGATGAGGCCCAGCAGGTCCCCCTGGCGCACGGTGAGGTTGAAGTCCGTGAGGGCCTTGAGGCCCCCGAAGCGGATGCTCACGCCGGACGCCTGGAGCAGCGCGTCGCCAGGAGCGGGAGTGACGGCGGCGCTCATGACAGCCCCTTCTTCTTCCGGGGAAGCCACCGGGGCAGCACGTCCCAGAGCTCCTTCGTGCCGAACAGGCCCTGCGGACGGGCCAGCATCAGCACCACCAGCAGGAGGCCGTACACGGGCATGCGGATCTGATCCACCTTCTGCGCCAGGCTGCCCTCCGCGCCCAGCGCGCCGAACAGCGAGCGCAGGCCTTCGGGCAGGAGCGTGAGGAAGATGGCCGCGACGATGGCGCCCGTGCTGGAGCCCAGGCCGCCCAGCACCACCATGACGACGACCTCCATGGACTTCACGAAGGTGAACGAGCCCGGGTTGATGATGGGCACGAAGTGGGCGAACAGGCCGCCCGCGATGCCCGCGAAGAACGACGAGATGACGAACGCGCGGACCTTGTAGCCGGTGGTGTCCACGCCCATGGCCTCCGCGGCCACCTCGTCCTCGCGGATGGCCCACAGGCTGCGGCCGTGGCTGGAGCCCGCGATGCGCCGGGCCACCAGCACCACCAGGAAGACCCAGAAGTACACCATGGCCACGCTGGAGTACTGCGGGATGCCGGACAGCCCCAGCGCGCGGCCGAAGGCCTCCGTGTTCTGCACCACCACGCGGATGATTTCACCGAAGCCCAGCGTGACGATGGCCAGGTAGTCCCCGCGCAGCCGCAGCGACGGCAGGCCCACCAGGAAGCCGCACAGCGCCGCGCAGGTGCCGCCCGCGAGCAGCGCCACGGTGAAGAGCACCTGGTCACTGGCGGCCACCGGCAGGAAGGACAGCGCCACCTCCTTGAGTTCCAGCGACGTGACGCCCGCGATGTACGCGCCCACGGCCATGAAGCCCGCGTGGCCAATGGAGAACTGGCCCGTCATGCCGTTCACGATGTTGAGGCTCACCGCGAGGATGATGTTCACCCCCACCACGGACAAGAGGTACGTGGCGAAGGGCGAGGAGCCCAGCAGCACCTCCGCCAGCGCCAGCACCGGCACCGCGATGAGCACGGGCAACAGGCCGCGCAGGGCCGGGGGCACGCGGCCCGTGTCCACGTCGGTCAGCGTCGTTACACCAGGGGCCGCCATCAGACCTTCTCCGCCGCGACGCGGCCGAAGAGGCCGCCCGGCTTCACCAGCAGCACCAGGATGAGGAAGCCGAAGGCCACCGCGTCACGCCAGGTGCTGGCCGCGTAGCCCACGACGAACTCCTCCACCAGGCCCAGGAGCAGCGCGCCCACCACGGCGCCCGGCACGTTGCCGATGCCGCCGATGACCGCCGCCACGAAGGCCTTCAAGCCCACGTACAGGCCCATGAGCGGACTCACCGACGTGTCCTTGATGGCGTAGAGCAGGCCCGCGCCCGCCGCCAGCGCGCTGGAGAGCATGAACGTCAGCGCGATGATGCGGTCGGTGGGGATGCCCATCAGCGCCGCGGTGCGGTGGTCGAAGGACACCGCGCGCATCGCCTTGCCGAAGCGCGTGCGGTACACGAGGAACTGGAGCGCGGCCATCAGCCCTACAGCGATGAGGAAGCTGATGACCTGCCAGTTCCACACCACCACGTCGCGGTCGCCAATGATGAACCACTCGCTGGGGACGATGACCTCCGGGAAGGCCCGGGGAGACGCGCCCGGCAGGAAGCCGATGTCCAGCTGGAAGCCGTACGACAGCGCGAACGAGATGCCGATGGCGGTGATGAGCGCGGTGAGGCGCGGCTTCTCACGCAGCGGGCGGTAGGCGAAGCGCTCGATGAGGAAGCCGAGCAGCGCGCACCCCACCATGGCCACCGCGAAGATGACGACCACGCCCCACAGGGAACGCTGCGCCTGACGCCCGAGGGCGAAGGCGGTCGCGTAGCCCATGTAGACGCCGACCATCATCACGTCGCCGTGGGCAAAGTTGATGAGCTTGAGGACGCCGTACACCATCGTGTAGCCCAGGGCGACGAGGGCGTAGATGGTGCCGGCGGCCAGACCGTTGATGAGGTGCTGGAGGAGCTGCGACATGTGCCGGGGGTGGCCCTGGACTACGGAGAGATGGTGGTGACGTAGGTGGACTTGCCGTCCGCGACCTTCAGCACCACGGCGGACTTCACCGCGTTGCGCTTCTCATCCAGCGTGATGTTGCCCGCCACGCCGGGGAAGTCCTTCGTCTTCGCGATGGCCGCGCGCAGGGCCGGGCCGCTGGTGTCGGGGGCGTTCTTGAGCGCCTCGATGGCGACGCGCGCGGCGTCATACGCCAGCGCCGCGAGCGCGTCCGGCACCGCGCCGTTGTAGTCCGCCTTGTAGTCCGCGATGAACTTCGTCACGCGCGGATCCGGGTTGTCCGGCGAGTAGTGGTTGGAGAAGTAGCTGCCGTCGATGGCGCTGCCGCCCAGCTCGAAGAGCTTCTCGGAGTCCCAGCCGTCGCCGCCCATCAGCGGCACCTTCAGGCCCAGCTCACGCGCCTGGCGGGCGATGACGCCCACCTCGCTGTAGTAGCCCGGCACGTAGATGCCCTCCGGCTGCGTCTTCTTGATGGCGGTCAGCTGCGCGCGGTAGTCCGTGTCGCCCTGGCTGTAGCTCTCCGTGACGGTGATCTTCCCGCCCATCTCCGCGAACTTCTGGCGGAACACCTCCGTGAGGCCGATGGAGTAGGCGCTCTTGTTGTCCTGGAGGACCGCGACCTTGTTGAGCTTGAGGTTCTCCCGCGCGAACTTCGCCATCACGAAGCCCTGGAACGGGTCGATGAAGCAGACGCGGAAGATGTTGTCGCCCTTCTCCGTCACGGAGGGGTTGGTGGACGACGGGGTGATCATCGGCACGCCGGCCGCCTGCGCCTTCTCCGCCATGGCCAGGGAGCTGGAGGACGCCACCTCGCCCAGGATGAGCACCACCTTGTCCTGGGTGATGAGGCGGGTGACGGCCTGCGCCGCCTCCTCGGGCTTGCTCTGGTCGTCGTACACGCGCACGACCAGCTTCTTGCCCTTCACGCCGCCGGCGGCGTTGGCCTCCTTCAGCGCCAGCGCGATGCCGTTGCGGCTGGAGATGCCGAACGTCGCCTGACCGCCCGTCAGCGCGCCCACTTCACCCAGCACGATGACGTCGTCACCGGCCGGGGGCGTGCCGCCGCCCTGCGCGGTGGCCGGGGCCTGCGCCGCGGGCTGGCCTCCCGCCTCTCCCGTGGGCTGCGTCTTCTTCTCGCAGGCGGCCGCCAGGACGGCGAGCGCGGCGAGGAGCATCGGGGCAAGTCGTCGCATGCGGGGGATTCCTCCGGGGGAGATGACGGGCAAAGCCCCGGTTTTCTAGGGGAGCCCTCCCCATGGGTCAAGCGCACAGCTTGGCTCCGGGGTCCCGCCAACACCTCGGAACAGCGCTGTCGCGACCCCATGCCCCACGGCGGGTGCGCTCCCGCCCCCGCGTCAGGGCTCCAGCCAGAAGTGCTCCCGGCCCGACGGCCCCCTGCGGATCCTCGGCGGGCCCCCGGGCGCCGGGACCCCATCCCGGTCCCTCCAGGGCGCCGCGTCCTCCTGCGTCAGGTCCCAGCGTGGGGTGGAAGGCGCTTCATCGTCCGGCGGCCAGGCGGGCGGCACCTCCAGCGCGGCGGGCTCCGAAAGGGAGGCGCCCGCGCGGCGGCGCCACAGCCTGCCCGCCACCAGCAGCCCCACCGCTCCGGCCATCCACCCGAGTCCCCGGCCTGGCCTCGTGGCTCGCATCGAAGGCTCCTTCCCGGCGCGGGCCGGGACATCCAGGCGCGCGTCCCCACACAGTGGGGCGTGGGCACGCGCGCGGCCAGCGGGAAGCCCGCGGGCGTCAGCCCTGCACGCTCGGTGTCCGGACAGGAACCAGGGGGGCGGTCGCTGCGGCGTCGTGACCGGCGTGCGGCGCGCCGAGCCCCCAGGAGTATCCAGCGTCAGGGGTTTCCCCGGGCACCGTTGCACCCACATTCGTGGTGATGGCCGTGGCGGGCACCTCACGTCCCCTTCCCCCAAGGAAGCCGACATCCGCAAGACCGCAAGACGCATGAACCGGGCGCTCCGCTTCCGACCACACCCGACCCGACGTGAAGGCACAAGGAGCCAGTCAATGATGATCAAGCGCAACGACATCAAGGAAGGGATGACGGTCCGCAGCAGCGACGGCGAGAAGCTGGGCAAGGTCTTCGCCGTGAGCGACGCCGAGTTCCACATCGAGAAGGGGATGTTCTTCCCCAAGGACTATCTGGTCCGCTACTCCGAGGTGAGCGACATCCGCAACGGGGAGATCTTCCTCAACCACGGCCGCGAGGCGCTGAGCAGCCTGTCGGACTCCGGCGGCGTCATGGCGGGACGGGGCGGCGGCGCGGGCGTGGGCCCCGGAGCCGTGGGTGCGACGGCGGCGACGGCCACCGGCAGCACCGCGGGCGGAATTGGCGCGGGGCTGAAGACGGGCACCCCGAAGGTGGGGGACGTCCCGAGGACCGGTATCCAGGACCGCGACCTGCGCACGGACATGCGCGCCGGCGACGTTCGGGAGAAGGAGCGCATCGCGAACGAGGACGTCACGCTGCGCACGCACCATGAGGAGCTGGGCGTCGCCAAGCACCAGCGCAACGCGGGCGAGGCCCAGGTGCGGAAGATCGTCGTGGAGGAGATGAAGACGGTGGAGGTCCCGCTGCGCCACGAAGAGGTGGAGGTGGTGCGCCGCGTGGCGAAGGACCCTGTCCCCGGCGACACGGCGGCGTTCCGCGAGGAGACCATCCGCATCCCGCTGAGCGCGGAGGAGGCGGAGCTGACCAAGCGCACCTACACGGATGAGGAGATCAGCATCCACAAGCGCGACATCGAGGAGCAGGAGCGCATGCAGGGCAGCGTCCGCCGCGAGGAGGTGGAGGGCGTGACGGTGGTGCGCACCGAGGGCGACGTGGACGACGAGACGCGCCGCGCCGGCTACAAGGCGAACCCGGACATCGATCCGCTCAAGCGCTCCTAGCGCCGCCGGGCGGAAGAAAAGCCAGGCCTTGTGCTCCGCCCCGCATGCCGCGCCTTCACGCGCGCGGTGTGCGGGGGTGGCGCATCCGCTTCGCTTCCTCAGCGCGGGGCGCGCGTGGGCGGCGTGGCGCGGGTGGGCATCTCCCGCGCGTGGTCCACGGCGGTCTCCAGCCGCTGCGAGTCGCGCAGCCGCTCCGGGAAGAGCCGGCCCGCGAGCGCCGCCAGCGCCGTGTCGCGCGCGGGGGGACACGCGGACACCAGCCGGTCCGCCATGGCGTGGGCGGTGTCGAAGCGGGCCTCCGGGGCCTTGGACAGCGCCACCGACAGCACGTTCCACAGGGCCGCCGGCACCTCCGGGGGCTTCGTCAGCTTCTCCTGGCAGATGGCCTTCATGGTGGCCAGCTCGTCGTCGCGCTCGAAGGCGCGCCGGCCCGTGAGGGCCTGGTAGAGGATGAGCCCCATGGCGAACAGGTCGCTGCGCGCGTCCAGCTTCTGGCCCAGCGCCTGCTCCGGGGACATGTAGAGCGGCTTGCCCTTCACGATGCCCGGCAGCGTCACCGTGCGCTGCGCGCGCACCTTGGCCACGCCGAAGTCCAGCACCTTCACCTGACCGTCGAAGCCCACCATCAGGTTGTGCGGCGACAGGTCGCGGTGCACCAATTCCAACGACGCGCCGTCCTCGCCCTTGAGCGCGTGCGCGGCGTGCAGCCCCAGGAGCGCCTGCGACACGACGGCGGACGCCACCGCAGGCTCCACGGGGCCCTTGTTGGCGCGCAGCAGCCGGTCCAGGTCGATGCCGTTCACCAGCTCCATGGCGATGTAGTACGCGCCCTGCGCCTCGCCGAAGTCGTAGACGTGCACGAGGTTGGGGTGCGACAGCCGCAGGCCGATGCGCGCCTCGTCCAGGAACTGCTGCACCATCTCCGTCTGGGCCGTCAGGTGGGGCAGGATGCGCTTGAGCGCCACCAGCCGCCCCAGCCCCTCCGGCCCGCGCGTGCGCGCGATGAGCACCTGCGCCATGCCGCCCGTGCCCAGGGGCCTCACGATTTCATAGCGGCCGATGCGCCCGCGGTTGACCGGCGTGCCTTCCACGTCCAGCTCGTCCAGCCGCTCCAGGGGGCCCCGGCCGTCCGTCAGCGCCAGGAAGGACAGCACCGCCGAGTCCAGCTGTTCGCCAATCGCCTCCACCAGCCCCATCACCCGCTTGCCGCCGTCCTCGAAGTCCCCGTCCACCACCAGGCCCAGCCCGCCCAGGTTCAGCCGCCCCAGGGTGAGCTGCTGGCAGAAGAGCATCCGGCCCTCGCGCAGCTTCCGGGGGCCGCTCCAGTGCGCGGCCTCGAAGACGTCCACGCCCAGTTCGCCCAGGACGCGCGTCAGCACGGGCCCCCGCGTGCCCCGGAGGGACACGAAGCCCGCCTTCGCGTGCACCATCCTGGCGCACTGCGTGAGGAACACGTCCAGGCCGGTGTCGAGGTCCAGCCCCCGCTCCAGGCAGTCCTCGAGGATGTCGTCGGCCATCCGGTTCACGGCCATCAGGCCGCGCAGGAAGGCCAGCTCTTCTTCCGGGGATTGGAACGCCACGCGTCCATCAATACCCGAAAACCCGGCGGGGATGGAGCGCCCCCCGGGTGGGACGTCAGACGCGCTCGCGGTCCACGCGCACCACGGCGGACAGGTGCTCCGGCAGCTCCCGCGGCTCCGGCGTCCCCCGGGTGACGGGGTGCTCCAGCATGCCGTGCCGCTCCAGCATGTACTCCAGGTGCGCCACGCGCGCGCGCAGCCCTTCCAGCTCTCCGGCGGACACCTGCCCCCGGGCCTGGACCTCACGCACGCGCAGCCACGTCTCAATCACGGGCTTGAGGGCGAAGCGCAGCGTGAGGCCCATCAGGGGCACGCCGATGGTCATGCCGGTGACCATGATGATCATGACGGCTTCTGTGAGTTCCATGAGGGAGGCTCCGGGGAAGAAAGAGGCGGACTCCCGGGCCTACGAACGCGGGGGCCGGGTGATTGCACCCGGCCCGGCCCGCGTCCCGGGGTGAGGCGTCAGCCGGACTTGGCCTGGTCGGTGTAGATGGCGTCCGCGATGCGGTAGGCGCTGCCCTCCAGGCGCTGGAAGGCTTCCTTCAGGACGCCCGCGTCGGAGGTGTTGAGGACAGAGCGCAGGCGCTCCAGGTCCGCCTGGATTTCGCCGCGGTCCTTCTCCGACAGGAGGTTGGCGTACTCCTCCAGGCTCTTCTCCGTGGTGTAGATGAGCCCGTCCGCGTTGTTGCGCAGCTCCGCCAGTTCCTTCTTCTTCTTGTCGTCCGCGGAGTGCGACTGGGCGTCGGTGATCATCGCCTGGATTTCGGCCTCGGTGAGGCCGGAGTTGCCCACCACGCGCACCTGCTGCTGCTTGCCGGTGCCCAGGTCGCGCGCGCTCACGTGCACGATGCCGTTCGCGTCGATGTCGAAGGACACCTCAATCTGCGGCACGCCGCGCGGCGCGGGCGGGATGCCCACCAGTTCGAAGCGCGCCAGCGTCTTGTTGTCCGCCGCCATCTCGCGCTCGCCCTGGAGGACGTGCACGGACACGAGCGGCTGGTTGTCCACCGCGGTGGAGAACACCTGGCCCTTCTTGCAGGGGATGGTGGTGTTCTTGTCGATGATCTTCGTGAAGACGCCGCCCGCGGTCTCCACGCCCAGCGACAGCGGCGTGACGTCCAGCAGGAGGACGTCCTTCACCTCGCCCTTGAGCACGCCACCCTGGATGGCGGCGCCCACGGCCACCACTTCATCCGGGTTGATGCCCTTGTGGGGCTCCTTGCCGAAGAACTCCTTCACCTTCTGCTGCACGCGCGGCATGCGCGTCATGCCGCCCACCAGGAGGACCTGGTTGATGGCCTGCGCGGTGACGCCCGCGTCCTTGAGCGCGATGCGGCACGGCTCGATGGAGCGGTCGATGAGGTCCGCGACCAGGGCCTCGAAGGTGGACCGGTCCACGGTCTCCGTGAGGTGCTTGGGGCCGGACGCGTCCGCGGTGATGAACGGGAGGTTGACCTCCGTCTCCGGGGCGCTGGACAGCTCGTGCTTGGCGCGCTCCGCGGCTTCCTTCAGGCGCTGGAGCGCCATGCGGTCCTTGCGCAGGTCCAGGCCGTTGTTCTGCTCCGCGAAGCGCTTGGCCAGGTAGTCGATGAGGCGCTGGTCGAAGTCCTCGCCGCCCAGGAACGTGTCGCCGTTGGTGCTCTTCACCTCGAACACGCCGGCGGTCAGCTCCAGGATGGAGATATCGAACGTGCCGCCGCCCAGGTCGTAGACGGCGACGCGCTCCGTGGTGGCGTCCTTCACCTTGTCCAGGCCGTACGCGAGCGCGGCGGCCGTGGGCTCGTTGATGATGCGCAGCACGTTGAGGCCCGCGATGCGGCCCGCGTCCTTCGTCGCCTGGCGCTGGCTGTCGTTGAAGTACGCGGGGACGGTGATGACGGCCTCGGTGACGGGCTCGCCCAGGTAGTCCTCCGCGGTCTGCTTCATCTTCATCAGCACGATGGCGCTGACTTCCGGCGGGCTGTAGCCCTTGCCCCGGATCTCGACCCACGCGTCCCCGTTGGGGCTGGGCGCCACCTTGAAGGAGGAGACGCCGATGGCCTTCCTCGCTTCCGGCGAGTCGTACTTGCGGCCGATGAGGCGCTTGGCCGCGAAGACCGTGTTCTCCGGGTTGGTGATGGCCTGCCGCTTGGCAATCTGGCCCACCAGGCGCTCACCGGAGTCGGTGAAGCCCACCATGGAGGGCGTGGTGCGGCTGCCTTCGCTGTTGGGGATGACCACCGGCTCGCCGCCTTCCATCACGGCGACGCAGGAGTTGGTGGTGCCCAGGTCGATTCCAATCACCTTCGCCATGACTACTGACTCCCCCCGGAGGAACTGTCATCGGGCTGCGCGGGCGCCTGGGGCGCCGTGGTGCTGCCATCTTCAGAAGCCTTGGGTGCTTCCGTGCTGACGGCCGGCGCGGCCACGACTTCCGGCGCGCGGGCGACGACGACCATGGCCGGACGCACCAGGCGGTCGTTGAGGTAGAAGCCGCGCGTCACCTCATAGACGACGTGGCCCGCCGGGACCTCGGCGGTCTCCACCTGCTGGATGGCTTCGTGCAGGCGCGGGTCGAAGGGCTGGCCCTTGGCGGAGAAGCCCTTCACGCCGTGGCGGCCGAGCGAGTCCTCGAAGGACTTGCGCGTCATGGCCACGCCCTTCTGGAAGCTGTCGAAGTCGGGGGACTTGCCGGCGGCGTCGAGCGCGCGGTCCAGGTTGTCCACCACGGGGAGCAGGTCCTTGAGGAGCTTCTCCACGCCGAACTTCTGGACGTCCTCCTTCTCCTTCTGCGCGCGCTTCCGGTAGTTCTCCAGGTCCGCGGCGGAGCGGATGGCCCGGTCCTGGAAGTCCTTGGCGCGCTCGTGCGCTTCCTTCAAGCGCTCCAGCGTCTCGCGGGCCTTCGTCTGGCTGAAGTCCAGCTGCGCGCGCAGCGACTCCACCTCCTGGCGGAGCGCGGCCGCGTCCTCGGTAGGCGGAGTGACTTCGGGGGTGGAGGCGTCGTCCGCTTCGGCGGCAGGGGCAGAGACGTCCAGTTCCACCTCCGTGCCCGCGCTGTCGGCGTCTTCGTCCATCCGACGCTCGACGCTGCGAACCGCCTCGTCGATCACGTCCTGCCCGATGTCCGTCTGGATGCTGCCCTTGTCATTGTCCTGGGTACCCGACACGGCGCGCACTATCTCACGCGCCGGGGAGCGATCCAACAGGACCGGAGGACGTGGCGCATACCCGGCGTACGGGCAGGCGCGACTTCATGGGGAACGGAACTTCACGCCCCGGGCGCGGGTTTCTTGCGGCCCAACGTTTTCTTGGAAGCCGATTTCTTCGTGGCCCGGGCGCCCTTGGGGGCGGCGGGAGCGCCCGCGGTCTTCTTGCGCCCGATGGACTTGTCCGCGGCCTTCGGCTTGTCGGCGGTCTTCGCGCGGGCCGGGCGGCTGGGGGCGGCCTCCTCCGCGGATGCGGCCTTGGGGGCGGCCCTGGCGGTGTCACGGGG
>NZ_RAVW01000279.1 GCF_003611585.1 Corallococcus exercitus
GTGTCACGGGGCGGAGGGGTGGAGGCGGTCGCGGTGCTGGAGCCGGGCTTGAAGGCCTCCTCGACGGAGGTCTCCACGCGGCGCACGGCGGTTTCAATCTTGTCCGCGGCCGTCTTGGTGGTGGCGGCGGCCCAGGTGCGCAGCTGCACCAGGCCCTCCTTCACCTTGGCCTGCTTTTCCGGGTCCTTCACTTCCTTGAGGAGACGCTCGGCCTCGCCGCGGAGGTCGTCCGTGGTGCGCTTGAGGTCCTCGCCGGTGCGCTTGAGGAAGTCCATCAACTGCCTGTCCCACTTTTCGGCCATGACGCGTCTCCTCCGTCTGCTCGAACCCATCCAACTGCACGTGCGGACCGGGCGCAAAGCCTTCCGCGCTGTCCGTGAAGGACGGCGGACCGCGCCATCGATTGCCGTGTGGCAGTGCGTCAGGCGCCCCGCCGGGGTGCAAGAGGGGGGGCTCGCGACAGTCGGATGCCAGACACGTTAAGGTGCGTGCCCTCTTCCGGGAAGGCCGCGTTGGGGCGGTCCCGGTGCTGGAGCGTTCCCTTATGTCGTCCCGGTCCCTCCGAGCGTTCGCGTCGCTCGTCCTCGTCACGTCCCTCGTCACGCTGGCCGCCTGTGGTTCGGAGGGTCCGGGGTCGTCCGGCCCGGTGCTGCCCCAGGTGGCGCTGGCCGCGACGGTGGGCGCCCCTTTCGAGAAGGTGCTGACGGCGACGGGGGGCACGGCGCCGCTGACGTACACGATGAACCCGGTGCCGCCGGGCTTCTCCTTCTATGGAGACAGCGGGCGGCTGGTGGGCCCCGCGACGACGCCCGGCGATTGGACGGTGACCGTCGTGGCGCGCGACGCCAAGGGCGTCCAGGACACGCGCGCCTATGCGCTGCGCGTGTCGCCAGCGCCGGTCATCGCGACGGTGTCGCCGCTGCCGGCCGCGACCGAGGGCAGCGCCTATACCTTCACCTTCACCTCCACGGGCGGGGCGCCGCCCCTGACCTGGTCGCAGGTGGGCGGGGCGATTCCGGACGGCCTGACGCTGACGGAGGACGGGGTGCTGACGGGCACGCCCTGGGTTCCGGCGCTGTTTGAGTTCACGGTGCAGGTGAAGGACGCCAACGGCGCCCACGCGGAGGCGGTCATCCAGGTGCCCGTGCGCACGTCGTCCGGGCAGCTGCCCGACGGCGGTCCGGTGACGGACGGCGGGACGAAGACGGATGGCGGCACGCAGACGGACGGCGGCACGACGACGGATGGCGGGACGCAGCCGACGGTGGGCCTGAAGGTGGGCAACTGGAACATCGAGTGGTTCGGCGACACGACGCCGGGCAACGGCCCGAGCGACGAGGCGCTGCAGCTGGCGAACGCGACGGCCATCATCGCGGACGCGGGGCCGGACGTGATGGGCGTGGCGGAGATCGTCGGCGTGGACGCGTTCAACTCGCTGAAGGCGGGGCTCTCCGGCTACAGCGGCCTGCTCGCGAGCAGCTACCCCTACGGCTCCACGGACCAGAAGGTGGGCCTGCTCTACAAGACGGACGCGGTGGAGCTGGTGGACTCGAACGTCGTGCTGACGGAGTGCGCGCCGGACTTCGCCTACCGGCCGCCCCTTCGCGTGGACCTGAAGGTGATCCGTGGCGGCGCGAAGGTGGACCTGACGGTGATGGTGCTGCACATGAAGGCGTACGCGGACGCGGATTCCTACGCGCGGCGCCAGGGCGCGGCGGCGTGCCTCAAGAACTACCTGGACACTTATCTGCCGACGCAGAACGTGATGGTGCTGGGCGACTGGAACGACGACGTGGACGTGTCCATCTACACGCCGTACGCGTCGCCCTACGCGGACCTGGTGAACGACTCCGCGCGGTACAAGTTCCTCACCCAGCCGCTGTCGGAGTCCGGTGTGGGCTCGACGACGAGCAACAGCCAGTTCATCGACCACCAGCTGGTGACGAACGAGCTGGCGCCCTACTACGTGCCGAACACCACGAAGGTGCTCAAGCCCTCCATCGTCAGCTACAAGAGCACCACGTCGGACCACTACCCAGTCTTCAGCCAGTTCAACTTCGGCGCGGCCTCGCAGGCGGGCAGCGTGAAGGTCACGGCGCCCAACGGCGGTGAGACGCTGCAGGCGGGCAAGACGTTCAACATCACCTGGACGTCGAGCAACGTGGCGCAGGTGAACCTCACGTACACGCTGGACGGGACGGTGTGGCGGGCGCTGGCGTCGAACGTGGCGGCGTCCAGCGGGCGCTACACGTGGACGGTGCCGAACGAGTCCTCCACGGCCGCGCGGGTGCGGGTGGCGGACACGGCGCGCGCGGACGTGGCGGACGTGAGCGACGGGGCGTTCACGATGACGCGGCCGACGCAGACGGTGTTCATCAACGAGTACCTGCCGCAGCCGTTCCCGCCGGCCTCGGGCGGGACGACGCCGGATTACGACCAGCAGTTCGTGGAGATCTACAACGCGGGGACGACGACGGTGGACCTGAGCGGCTGGAAGATCCACGACGCGAAGTCGTACTCGGGCGCGGAGGCGGCGCGGCACACGTTCGTGGCGGGCACGCTGCTGCCGGCGGGCAAGGCCTACGTGGTGTACTCGGGCTCGTCCGCGGTGCCGGTGGGGGCGCAGTACGCGACGTACGCCAACAACAACGGCTACGGTCTGCGGTTCGACCGGGGCGTGAACCAGAGTGGCGCGGGCGACGCGGTGTACCTGGTGCGCGCGGACGGCACGGTGCAGGACAGCCACTCGTACCAGAGCGCCGACGTCCTCGTGTACCAGGGCTATTCGTTCAACCGTTCCCCGGACGCGAGCGCCACGGGACTCTGGGACTACTGCGCCAACCTGTCCTCCTACTACTCGACCCCGGGCTACCGCGCGAACGGCAGCGCGTTCTGAGCGGTTCGCGGTGACATGACTTCCACCCGGGGTTCTGCTTGGGTGGAAGGATGCATGTCTGGATTCAGGTCGCGAGAAGCGTCACAGCCGTGGCGCTGAGCCTGTGGCTCGCGGCCTGTGGAACGTGAAGGCACCCGAGGGCCGGCGCATCGTGCGGACCGCGCGCTCCGTGCGGGACTGTGATGCGGAGAACCTCGAGTGCATCCAGCAGTGCATGCGCACCCCGCTGCCTCGTGGATATGGGCATGTCCGCATCCCGCGCGGGGCGGGAGGAAAGAATGACCACTGCGTCAACCAGTGCGAGCCGGCCTACAGGGACTGCCTCGAACTGGAGGCGCTTCGCCCCCAGGAGTTGTCCTCCACGGAGGCACTGTCGGAATGGGCGAACCGCCACCGCGAATTCCTGCTCGTGGGTAGCGTGGTCATCATCGCAGGGGTCACCTTTGTCGTTGTCTCCGCGGGCGTGGGGCTGATCGTCCTGGCTCCTGCATTGCTCATGACGGCCCACGACAGCGCTTCCGTCCTCCCTCTTGCGGAAACCCGTCCATGACCCGTCTCTTCGACCAGATTGAAATGCTTGGGCGTGTCCTGCTCGACGATGCCCCGAAGACTCCTGGAGGCGAGGAGGCGATCCGCACTGCCGCGACTGCCATCCGATTCATCGAAGCGACAGGGCAGGTCGCCGATTTCGAGGACTACGTCCGGAACCTCGAAGCCTTTGCGCCACCTCTTGCCATTGCCCGGTTCGACACCCGGCAGGATGCCGATGCCTGGCTGATGGCCCAGAAACGTCCACCGTCGTCTGCCTCCATCCTGGTGGCGGATGAGTACTTCTCCGTCTTCTTCAATCCCACGAGCGGATGGAGGGGCCTGGGGCGTCAGCCCCGACTTGAGCTCTATCTCCAGGAGATGGCGGACCAGAGGCCCACGCCTTCGGGCCTGTCCTTCGCCACGAAGGCGGAGACAGAGGCGTGGATGAACCAGCAGCCCACGCCGCCCCAGCAGGTGGTCGTCGACATCGCGGGGGCGCCGTATCTGGCGGCCTACCATCACCGCATCGACTACCGCGTCCTCTATCCCCTGCCCGCCCCCACGCCTCCTTCGCCGGAGACGTGAGGGCCACGGCGGCGCGGACTACAGCCGGAACTGCACGCGCACGCCCGGCTGGATCCAGACGTGGATCTGCTTATCGTCGCTGGAGAGGTCGTTGCTGACTTCCGCGGCATTGCCCAGGCGGATCGTGCCCTTGTTGTACTGCCCCACGGACGCGGAGATGTAGGGTCCCACCGCGATGGAGCGGGTGAGCTGGAGGTCCACGCCAAAGTGGGCGTGGCCCAGGTCATAGCCCTCGAGCTTGAACCAGGAGTTCCCCGCCCCCTCGCCCACTTCCAGCGAGCCGATCTCATAGCCCACGCCCACGCCCACCCAGGGCGAGACGAAGCCGGCCGGCCGGAAGTGGTAGTCCAGGTCGATGCCGAAGCGCAGGACCTTGCTCTTGCAGTCCACGCCATCCGAGCACTCGTCACCGGGACCGGAGCCGATGCCGTACTGGAAATAGGCGCCCAGCGAGAGCTGCCGGTTGAAGAAGTAGGAGACGTCCACCTGCGGCGCCACGGTGCTGCCGAACGTGTCCTTCAGCGAGAGGTCCGTGCCGGCGTCGCCCACCGGAATGCCAAAGGCGCCGCGCACGCCCAGCGCGAGCCCGGAGTTCGAGGGTTCCTGCGCCGCCGCCGGCAATGCGCCCAGGCAGGAGGTCAGCGCCAGCGATGCGATGAAGTGTCGAGCAGTCATGTCGTCCAGGGTGAAGGGGCCGTCACGCGACAGCCGTGGGAGTTGGCGGCGCCACGCACTGCAAGCCCGCGGCCAGGGTCCCCTGATGCGGGCGCCCTGGGCTTCGAGTGCCGGGGGACATGGGAATGGCCCTGAAGCGCGACAGGAATGTCAGCCTTTCGATGTGGGCCATGGCAGGGCACGCCGTGCGAGAGTCCCGGCCCAAGCCATGTCCTCCCCGCTGACCGAAGACTCCGAAGTCGTCCGCTGGCTGCGCGCCGAGCTCCAGGCCCGTGGACTGGCCCGCATCGAGCTGTCCGCGTCGTTGAAGCACCCGGGAACGCTTCATGACGACACGTTGATCATCACGGCGCCGGACGGAGCGCTGAGCTTCGGCTCCCTGCCGGAGGCCCCTCGTGCCCAGGTCAAGGGACTGATGCAGCGGCATCACGCGTCGGCGCCCGGGCGGGGGGACATCGCGCTGTCCATCGTCTGCGAGGCAGCGGGCCCACCGCGCATCCGGTGGATGGATGAAGCCCAGCGACAGCAGGACGCGAAGGAGCAGGCCCGGGCTGAAGCCCACTTCGATTCGCGGCGCTACGGACGCGCGCTGGCGCAGCGGGTGGCGGAGCTGATGGACGCGGGAGCGGACCTGTCCCTCACCGTGGATCCGCGCGAAGGCGTCTCCCGCGCGCTGTGGCGGTCCGGGGATGGCACGTACGCGCATGGGCTCCGGTACATCCAGGGGGACGCCCATGCGAAGCAGACCTTCGCATCGAGGGAAGAGTTCATCCGCTGGCTGGCGGAGCAGAGCGACGAGTCCCTGGCGAAGCTGGAGCATCCGGACGACTCGCGCATGTGGGGACTCGGGACGTTCAACCGCGCGTACTTCGCCCGGAAGACGGGCCGGCGGTCGTAGCGGAGGATTTCATGAAGCTTTCGTGGCTTTTCCCTCTGCTGTCGATGGCCTGTGCGAGTTCGCCGCCGCCGAACACCACGGCATCCGATGCCCCAATTGCTCAAGGTCCCTGGTCGGAGGTTCCAGCCATGGAACTGCCTGCGGGTGATCCCGCGATTCCCATCGGGTTTCTTCGCGATGTGGCGGAAGCGCTGCTCAAGCGACCTGGCTCCGTGGCCCACGGATACATTCGACCCGACCGTTTCCATGGCCGAGTTCCGCATGATTCCAGGCAACCCAGCGCCCGCCGTGTTCAAGGGTGAGGAAATCCAGATGTCGTCGGCGCTGGTGGCTCAGCGGCAGGATGGGACGCGATTCTTCCTTCGCTACTTTCCAACGGGAGAAATCCAGCAGTGGAGCCAGTCCAGGTCGAAGTGGGTCACACTCGGGACGTGTACTCCGCGCAGACTCAGCCCTCCTTTCAGCAGTGCGCCCCAGTGCCGCCCCGGAGCCCTGCGGCTCCTGAACGAGTGAACGCCTCCATGCGCAAGGCACTCATGCTTTCGGGGCTCGTCGCACTGGGGGCTGGTGGCTGCATCCGGCACAAGCCCTCATGGAAGGGAGAGGTGCAGTGGCCGGATGAAGGGTCCTCGTCCACCGTCCTCCCCTTCACCGAAGCGGGTGCCGCGCTGGCCGCGGCGGGCGCGCTGCGGGAAGTCATCCGGACCAATCCCCACCCTCAGCTCTTTCATGGCTGCACGAGCCCCGAACAAGGACTCGATGTCGCCGTCTTCACGGGACCGACAGCCAGCCTGTACTACGTCGCCGTGGAACAGCGGTTCAGCCGGTGTGGTGGCCCGAATGGCCGCGTCCTCGACTGGTGGCAGGTCTATGCAGTCACGCCCCAGGGCGAGGTGGTGGCGAAAGCCCCCCGCACTCCGGACGTACCTCTGGAAGAGCAGCCACCCACCGAGGAACCCATTCCGCCGGGCCCTGCTGAAGAGCCTGCTCCAGCTCCAGCTAAGACGACCGCTGAGTAGGGGTTTCTCTCAACGACTCTTGAGGTAGGCTGGCTTTTCCTTCTCCCAGCAGCTGCATCCGGGCTTCCCAGGTCCATGGCTTCCCATGCGTGTCACCCCTATCTGTTAGGTTTGAAGGATGGAGGTGACCCGTGATGTCGCTGTCCACTTCGGTCATGCCCCTGGTGCTGACGGTCCTGATGAGCACCACGGCGGTGGCGCAGTCCCGGACTCCCACGGTGAGGGAGCACAAGGCCCGGCAGCTCATGCTGCGCTCGGAGGAGCCTCCGGTGCTGATGGCGCTGCGTGTTGCTGCTCATGAGGTGACCACCGTCACCTTCGATGCGCCCATCGTTCCGGAGTCCGTGGACCGGAGCGTGCTCACGCCCTTCTTCTCCCGCGTGGCGGTGCATGAGGACGTCCTCGTGCTCAAGGCGTCCATGGATGTCCCCGCCGGGAAGGAGCCCGTGCTCACCGTGCGCTTCGCGGGGCCGGGCGCTCCCGCGCAGGTGGGGTTCGTGCTCACGACCGTGGAGGCGGAGGTGGATTCACAGGTGGAGGTGTTCCGGCAGGGGCGCACCGCGCAGGACCTGGGGAAGGAACTCGCGGACCTGCGGGCCCGGTGCGCTGTCACCGAGGCGGGGCTCGCGACGCTGCGTGCGCAGTGCGCGCTGCGTGGGCTGGGCGGCGCGGTGTTGATGGGGGTGATCACCCGTGAAGGTGTCTCGGTGGAACACCTCCCGAAGCCTTCGCTGAGCCCGGGAATGACCGCCGAAGGCCCCCATGTGCTCTACCGCGCGGAGAACACGCGTGCCCTGTCGACCTCGCTGATCAACGCCGTGGGGGCTGCGCCTTGGATACCGGGCTTCGCTCGGATGACACCGCGCGGGCCCAGCGCGCTGCCTGCCCGTGAGTTCCCTCTGCTCATGCAGGTGAAGCAGCTGTCGCCTGGGGAGCAAGCCACCGTGGTGGTGGAATGGCACGCGCTTCCGGACCTGCCCGCTGGCACGCCCTTCACGTTGGAGCTGCTGGACGCGAAGGGCGAACGCGGCGTCCGCTGGGAAGAGGTGGCGCCATGAGCCCGCACGAGGCAACGCCCGGCGAACAGTCCGGGCCTGAGCATCCCGCATCCACCCAGCCCGCGCAGAAGGCCCATGGCCCTGTCCAACCCTCCTTGCTGCTGATGGTGGATGCGCTTCCTCCGGGTACCCCCATCGGTCCCTGGCGCGTCCTCCGTCGAGTGGCGTCAGGCGGGTACGGCACGGTCTACGTCGTTCATGCGAAGCACCATCCTCGCGGCACGCGGTACGCCCTGAAGCTGGCGCGCCAGCCCGACAGTCCGTGGTTCTCACGCGAAGCGGAGGTGCTGTCCCGCCTGTGGCATCCGGGAGTGCCCCGCTTCGTGGAGGCAGGGGCATGGAGACCGGGCTCCGGGAACCACCCGTTCCTGGTGATGGAGCATGTGGCCGGTGAGTCGCTCTATGAGTGGGCCCGCGCGCGCAACCCCACGGCCCGCGAGGTAGGCGCATTGCTCCTTCAGGCCGTGGAGATCCTGGCCTTCGCGCACCAGCGCGGTGTCCTGCATCGCGACGTCAAAGGCGACAACCTCCGCGTCCGGCCCGGTGGACGGCTCACCCTGCTGGATTGGGGGGCGGGCTGGCATCCCGAAGCGAAGCCCCTGACCGGAACAGGCCAGCTGCCTCCTGGCACGGCGCACTACTTGAGTCCCCAGCTCCACCGCTGGCGGATGGCAGTGCCGTCGCAGGAGTGTCCTCGCTACGCAGTGGCGGATGAGCTGTACGCCCTGGGCGTCACCTTCCATCGCTTGCTGACCGACACCTATCCGGCGCTCCCGCTGGAGGGGGAAGGACTCGCATGCGCATGGCCCAACCCGCTGGTGCCGGAGGCGCTGGCCTCACTCGTCATCCGGCTGCTCGCGTTCGCGCCCGAAGCACGACCTCCGAGCGCCTCCACATTGGCCTCCGAACTGCATCGGGTCCTGCCCCATGCGGATGCAACCTGGGACCACCCCCTGTTCGACTGGGCCACACCTCCCTCTGATTCCTCGCGCACGACGCAGGAGGCGCCCGGGATGGTGGGGCCGGTGGCTCCCGGTCAGGAGGTGCCGCTCCAGCATGCACGTCTTCAGCGCCTGGACCGGCTCCAACGTCTTCGCGAAGCACGCGAACTGCGTCACCGGCTTCCCCGCCATGTCGCCCGGATGGAAGCCCAGGACATCCTCGCCGCGAGCACGGTGCGCCGCCGACAGACGCTGCGGGCCTTGTGGCGTCAGGGGACCGTGGGCTTCGCATGTGTGGTGGCCATGGCTTGTCTGGGCTGGAGCCTGGGACTCTTTTCAAACTCCGGCGTCGATGCGCCAGCGCCCCCTTCCACGCCTCCCGTGGCGCGGGTGCCTGCGTCCGACCAAGCTGCCGCGTCCGGAGCGGCCTCTCCTTCCCCTGCGCCGCTCCCGCCGGAGAAGGACGCCATGAGCATTCCCTTGAAGCAGGACCCACCTGTCCGCGGACGTTCGCTGTCACGCGGCTGCACGTTGGCTGTCGGTGCGGCGACAACCCTCATTGCCTGCTCGGGTGCGCAGGTGGTGCCCAAGCCCCAGCGCTGTCCCACGGAAGCGCTGGAGGCAATGAAGGCGTTGAAGCTGCGGCGGGGTGCGAAGACAGCCATCACGGTCGACATCCGCTATCCCTTCCGCCCGGATGCCGACATGCTCACCGTGCACGACGGAGACATCGTCAGCGTCCAGAAGGAAAAACGCGGCGATCTTCCGGAGGGCACCCTGCTCTACGGACGGCTGTGGACAGGGGGAGAACGGGTCATGGGCCGCTACACGCGAGCGGAGACGCCTGACGGCCTCACCTATCCTGTCTGCTTCGTCCTCGGGAACGACGATGGCTTCTGGCCACTGGAGACGGGCTCCAAGCCCGGTGCCGCGCTCCTTCCCCGGACCGCGGGCTACACCGTGGTGGACGCATTCCCGTAGGTCATCACGGCAGGTCGCGCAGCAGTTGCGTCAGGGCGATGTAGAGCTCCAACGCGCGGAAGCACCACAGCAGCAGGACCGCGCTCCCCAGCACGAGCCCCCCGAACGCCAGCACGGCACGGCCGACAGGGGGCTCCGCCTTCCGGTTCACGCGCCGGAGCGCCGACGCGTCATCCAGCCGATGAGCGTCAGCACCGCCGGGGTGATGAGCAGCACATGCCGTGCCCAGGGCCTCAAGGCCTTCACGCCGTTATTCCAGCAGGTCGAGGAGCGCCATGGGCTCCCTGGGCTCCAGCAGGTCCAGGCGATGCCGGGCCTTCACCGCCAGCTCGAGCGGCTGAACTCCATGACGGAACCAGGCATGCGCGATGCGGTCGATGCCAGCGCCAATCAATGGCGCCGCCGTTCGCAGGCTGGCGCGGAGCGCGACCGCGTTCGTCTGCCCACCGTGCAGCACCAGGTTGCGTTGGCGATAGAGCCGGCGAAACGCCCGCACCGCGTAGCCCTCTACTTCCTTCAGCTTCTTCCGGGGCTCCTGGAACAGCCCCTTCATGCGCGCGACCGCCGCCTGGTGACTCCAGACAGGCTCAGCCCAGGAGAGCGGCTGGGCCTGCCGGATGGCCGCGCCCATCACGGATGCGCGTTCATGATTGCTCGCGCACCGCAGGAGTTGTTCGTAAAGGGGGCTGGCACTGCTCCTGCCCTGCAGGGACGCCAGCAACGTCAGCTCCGCCCTGGGGAACGAGCACGCCACCAGGGAAGCCAACCGGTCACCGGCGGGTGACTTCTGGCCATCCTCGGGCGCGACCAGCAACGCCTCGATGGCGGCCCAACCCGCGGCTACCGCGACCACGGCGGGCGCGTCCAACTGCCCCAGCAACTCGAACGCCGCGTCGACACGGCTGGGAGGCCCGGACGCGAAGAGCTGGTCCTGGCGCTCCAGGCTGCGGACCTCGACCCGCCGGTGCCGACGCAGCGGCAGCGGCCGCTGGATGCCTTCGACGTACGCGTGGTCCCCAGGCCTCATCTGCTGGCCGGTTCCAATCAGAAGCCGGGCGGCCAGCTTCTCCACCGTCTCCGAAGCCTGTTCAGCGGCGGAGAAGGCATCGCGGGCCTGAACCGTCAGCAACCAGCCCCCACCCTGCCGGATGTGGGTGGGGTCGAATCCATTCGTGATGAGCCACTTCGAAACCGTGGGCGCATCACACCATTCGCGCGGTGGAGGTCCCTGGAAGCCCAACGCGTTGTGCATGGTCAGGAGGACCTGGAAGCGCGAAGGCTGCGTGCGGGCCAGGCCATGCGCCTCCTCCAGCAGGTCCGACAGACGATAGGTCTGCGTGGAGTGCACGAGCCGGTATGTCAGCCAGCGATGGAGGAAGTCGGGGCTGAATCCCGCATCCAGCAGATGCGAGGCGACGGCGCGGGCCACCCGTTCCGGTTTCACCGGGATGCCCTGCGCGAGCTGCCCGGCCCAGCGGGACAGGTACGACGCATCAATCTCCTCGGTGAGACGGTGCACCGCGGGCAGCTCCCCGGAGCGGGGCCTCAACGGAGAGCCAAGCAGCCGTTGCAGCAGGCTCCGGGACTGCGGTGCGATGCCTTCGTCCGGGCCCAGGGCCCGGGACAATTCATTCGCCAGCCACTCGACCGCCTTGTCGGAGAGGACGCCCGCCGGGACGGCCTCCACCGCCTCCATCAGTTCGCGGAGGCTGAGCACCGTGCCCACCTCCCACAGCCCTCGAAACCAGGCAGTCCAGGCCGCGAAGAACTCCAGGAGACGTGCCGCCACCAGCTGTGAGCTGTCCTTGCTTTCGAGCACCGAGCGTCCTATTTTTAGAGCAGGTCACTTGACCGTCCTCTCTACGGAGGCCGTCCCCGCCTGGGAGCTGTTCATCTCGGTGGGTCTCGGCCTCCATTTTTTTGTCCGCGAGCAGGGCCACAGGTCCGCCGCCCCTGCTTCCGCGAACCTCCCCGACGCTCAATGCAGGATTCGCACCCGCGGCCTCCGGCTCCGGAGGGCTCCACCCGGGTTCGAAACCATCCCGACGCCAGGCTCAAGAAAACGCACGCCGTGCGTGTGGCGACGACCGGATTTTCCAGGTCATTTCGTATCTCATTTCCAGAAGGGGCCAGGGAGGGCCGGGCACAGGGCCCGGCTGGGCCACCTACCCGGGACGGAGCCTTCCGCGTGCTGCCAGGAACCGAGCGGTCAGTCTTGGAGGCCTTCCGCCGGGGTGACACCGCGGTGCTCACCCAGGTCTACCGCACCTATTCACCCGAAGTGCTCCGCTACCTGTCCCGGCGCTTCTCCGTCCATTCGGAGACCGGGACGCGCTCCGTCTCGCTCACGCCCCTGGACCTGGACGCCGCCCACCAGGAGACGTTCGTGCGGGCCTTCCGCCCCCACATGCGCCAGGCCTACGACGGCGTGCGCCCCTACCTGGGCTTCCTGCTCACCGTCGCCCGCTCCACCGCCATTGATTTGATGCGCGCCTCCGGCCGCGTGGCCCGCGAGGCCATCCCGCTGGATGACGCGCCGGAACTCGTCCACGCCCCCACCGAGGGCAAGAGCCCGGAGGAAGAGGCCCTGGGCGCCGAGGTCCGCTCCATCGTGCGCCGCTTCCTGGAGGCCCTGCCGGATGAAGGGCGCGCCCTGGCGCAGCTGCGCTTCATGGACGGCCTGTCCCAGGAGTCCGCCGCCGACCAGCTGAAGCTCACCCGCGGCGAGGTGCGGGTGCGCGAGCGCCGCCTGCGGTTGCAGTTCACCGAACACCTGAAGGACTCGGGCTGGTTGGACAGTGACGTCTCACCGGGACGCCTGCAGCTGGGCGCCCTCCTGGCCACCCTGGCCCTGCTGTGCGCCATCCCATTCGGGAGCCTCCCATGAAGTGGTACGAACGACATGTGGACGCGGGACTGACGCGCTGGTCCCTGGGGGAGCTGTCCGCCCCGGAATCCTCGCGGCTCCTGCGCCACGCCCACGCCTGCGCCCGCTGCGGCACCCGCTACGACAAGTGGGCCCGCGCCCACCGCGTCTTCGAGTCCGGCCAGACGGACACGCCCACCTCCACGGAGCTGGAGACGCTCACCGCCGCGG
>NZ_RAVW01000027.1 GCF_003611585.1 Corallococcus exercitus
CAGGCGCCCGCTCCCGACTCCGCGCCCGTGCAGCCTCCCCCGGCGCCGAGGCCTCCGGCGCCGGGGGAGGCTGCACGGGCGCGGAGTCGGGAGCGGGCGCCTGCGTGGTCGCGCACGCGGAGACGAACAGCAGCGCGGCGAGGGCGGAGCGCAGCGGGCGGGGTGTCAGCATCGGGTGAGGCCTGCTCGGGTCAGGACGGGGGGGGACGCGGGTCGCGTGAGGCCTGGCGGAACGAAGTCGGAAGGAAGCACTCATCGCGCGGCCTCCTGGCGGGCCGGGGTGGCGGAAGGCGTGGTGGGGACGAGCCAGCCCACCGTGCGGTGGTCGGGGTTGAAGATGCGGGCGGCCAGCGCCTTCACGCCGTCGCGAGTGACCTTCTCGTAGCGCGTGGGCGCGTCGAGCAGGGCCTTCCAGTCACCTCGGAAGGTGGCGGCGTTGCCCAGCTCGCGGGCGCGGCCGTCGTTGGTCTCCAGCTTGCGCCAGAAGGTGGCCAGGGCGACGTTGCGCGCCTTCTTCAGCTCCGCGTCGGTGACGCCGTCCTTCGCCACGCGGGCCAGCTCCGCGGTGAGGAGCGCCTCGGTCTTCGCCAGGTCGCCGCCCGGCGGCAGGTCCACGTAGAACCACGTGAGCGTCGGGTCAAAGCCGCCGGCGGTGGTGCCGCGGACGCGGATGGCCACGCGCGCTTCATCCACCAGCTTGCGGTGCAGGCGCGACGAGTCACCGTGGGTGAGGATGAGGCCCAGCAGCTCCAGCGTCTCCGCGTCCGGGTCGTTGGCGGCGAGGCCGTGGTAGGCGACCTGGAGCAGCGGGGACTGCGCCAGCCGCTTCACGACGATGCGCCGCTCGCCCTGCTGCTCGGGCTCCTTCGTGCGCACGGGCTCCGGCGCGGGCTGCGAGGGGATGGTGCCGAGCGTGGCCTCCACCTGCTCGAAGACACGCGCCGGCTCCACGTCGCCCGCGATGACGAGCGTGGCGTTGTTGGGGGCGTAGTACGTCTTGAAGTAGCGCTGGAGGTCCTCCATGCGCCAGGACTCGATGTCGGACGGCCAGCCGATGACGGGGATTTGATACGGGTGCGCGACGAAGGCGGTGGCCTGCATCTGCTCCTGCAGCGCGCCGCCGTTGTCATTGTCCACGCCGGAGCGGCGCTCGGAGTAGACGACGCCGCGCTCGGACTCGATGACCTTGGGGTCGAAGGCGAGCGACTGGAGCCGGTCCTGCTCCAGCTCCAGGATGAGGGGCAGCGCGGAGGCCGGGAACCAGTCCAGGTAGACGGTGACGTCCTCGGAGGTGAAGGCGTTGTTGGCGCCGCCGTTGGCCTCCATGACGCGGTCGAACTCACCGGGGCCGTACTTCTTCGCGCCGTTGAACATCATGTGCTCGAAGAAGTGGGACAGGCCGGTGATGCCGGGGCGCTCGTTGCGGCTGCCCACGCGGAACCAGTTGGCGAGCGCCACGTTGGGGATGTCGTGGTCCGGCCAGACCACGACGGTGAGCCCGTTCTTCAGCGTGCGGGCCTGGATGTCGGAGCCTGGCTTCGCGGCGGGGGTGGAGGCGGCGGCGGGCTTCGCGGACGGCTCGGAGACGGCCTGGGCCCCGGCCTGGGGCGCACCCAGGAGGGCCAGACAGGCGAACCACGACAACGGTGGACGGAACATCCTTGCTCCTGGGGAGGGACCACGGCGGCGCCCGGGAACGGGCGGCAGCGCACCCTATTCCAGAAACGCAGCGCCCGGGCGTGGAGGCTCCGGCTCAATCCCCGGGCGGCCCCGCACCGAAGCGCAGCAGTCCCAGCAGCTGCTCCGGTGACAGCGCGGCGGCGCCGTCCGCCTCCGAAAGCAGGCTGTCCGCCAGGTCCCGCTTCTCCGCGTGAAGGGCGAGGATGGCCTCCTCGATGGTGCCTTCGGAGACGAACCGCGTCACGGTGACGGGGCGCGTCTGGCCGATGCGGTGGGCCCGGTCCGAGGCCTGGTCCTCCACGGCGGGGTTCCACCACGGGTCCAGGTGGAGGACGTGGTCGGCGCCGGTGAGGTTGAGGCCGGTGCCGCCCGCCTTGAGCGAGATGAGGAAGAGCGCCCCCTCTCCCCGCTGGAAGGCCTCCACGCGCGCCTGCCGCTCCGCCGCGGGTGTCCGCCCGTCCAGGTACTGGAACGTGATGCCCCGCGCCTCCAGCGCGTCGCGCACCAGGGCCAGGTGGCGCACGAACTGGCTGAAGACGAGCGCGCGGCCCCCTTCCGCCAGCAGTTCATCCACCCGCTCCAGGACGCGCTCCAGCTTGGAGGAGGCCATCCCCGTGTCCGGATCCACCAGGCGGGGATGACAGGCGGCCAGCCGCAGCCGGGTGAGCGCGGCCAGCATCTCGAAGCGCTGGTCTCCACCAGGAGTTCCCTCGCCCAGTCGCGCCAGGGCCGCGAGCCGCACGTCGTCATACAGACGCCGCTCGGTAGGCGACAAGGTGACGGGCACCACCGTGTCCATGCGCGGAGGAAGCTCGCGCGCCACCTGGGCCTTGGTGCGGCGCAGGAGGAAGGGACGCACCAGCCGGGCCAGGGATGCGCGGGCGTCCGCGTTCCGGTCCCGCTCGATGGGGACCGCGAACCGCGCGTGGAAGGACTCACGCCCGCCCAGCAGGCCTGGGAAGAGCAGGTGGAAGAGGCTCCACAGCTCGGACAGGCGGTTCTCCACGGGAGTGCCGGTGAGGGCCACGCGGGCTTCGCACTTCACGGTGCGCAGCGCGCGGGCCCTCGCGGTGTCCGGGTTCTTCACTGCCTGCGCTTCGTCCACCACCAGCGTGGCGAAGGTCACGTCCGCGAGCTTCGTGGCATCCCTCGCCAGCAGGCCGTAGCTGATGATCAGCACGTCCCGGGGCCCCAGCAGGGACGGCAGGGCGTCGCGGTCCGCGTCCTGCCAGACGTGCACGCGCAGCGATGGCGCGAAGCGAGCGGCCTCGCGCACCCAGTTGCCGCGCAGGGACGTGGGCGCCACCACCAGCGCGGGCCCGTCCGCCGCGCGGGACAACAGCAGGGCCAGCGCCTGGACCGTCTTGCCCAATCCCATGTCATCCGCCAGGCACGCGCCCGCGCCCCACGACGCCAGCCGCGCGAGCCACACGAAGCCCTCGCGCTGGTAGTCGCGCAGCTCCGCCTTCAAGCCCCGGGGCACGCGCACCGGACGCGCGTGGGCGTCGTGGATGCGCTTCGCCAGCCGGCGCCAGTCCGGAGGCGCCTGGACGCTCACGCCGGCCTTCTCCAGCGTGTCCAGCACGGGCGCCGCCGCGGCGCTCACCTCCAGCCCCTTCCGTCCCGGATGCGCTACGTCCGCGAGCGGGGTCAGCTGCTCACGTAGCGCATCCGTGAGGCGCATCCAGCGCCCCTTCCCCAGCGGGACGTAGCGCTGGCGGCGGCGCACGGCCTCCAGCAGGATGGCCAGCTCCACACGCGCGCCATCCAGCTCCACGCCCCCCTTCGCGCCGAACCAGTCGTGCTCCCGCAGGACCTGGACCCGGACGTCCGCGGTCTCCACGCGCGTCACCGTCCACGGCTGCTCCGCCCACTCCACGCGCACCTCCGGGCCCGTGAGCGGCTCCAGTGCCTCCAGGAGCTGAAGCGCGTCCTCCGCGGTGTCACGCGTGAAGTGATACATCCCGGCCGGCAATGACAGACGTGTGAGGAGCGCGTCCGCCTGCGCGCGCTCCGCATCCAGGGCGCGCCGGACCATGACGCGCTCATTGCCGCGCTGGCCCCGGACCACGGGAGCCCCCTCGCCCACGGGCTGTGGAGCTGCCTCCGGGAGCGGCCTCACGAGGAGCGAAACCTCCAGCGCGGAGTCCTCCACCGCGCGCAGCCGCACCAGCACGCCCGGGCTGGCCTCCACGGGGCGGGGCTCCAGGGACGGCGGCAGCGCCACGGGGAAGGCCGCCTCCAGCGCGGAGAGGTGGCCCAGCAACGCCTCGCGCTGGTGTTCGGACACATAGACGCCGTGGCGCGCCAGGGACTCGAGCAGGGGCACCGCGCCCGGGGGAACGGACACCAGGGTGACGCTCGGCCCGCCGGGCTCCACAAGCAGCCAGGGCTGGGGAGCCTCCGGCCCACCGGGAGGTGGCGTCAGGGCCTCCGGGGGCACGGGGCGTCCGTCCACCGCAGGCCGCAGGCGCAGGGCCTTTGCGTCCTCTTCCAGGGCGAAGCCCAGCGGCG
Source organism: Corallococcus exercitus (assembly GCF_003611585.1). Lineage (GTDB taxonomy): Bacteria > Myxococcota > Myxococcia > Myxococcales > Myxococcaceae > Corallococcus > Corallococcus exercitus. Next base: position 4,195 of record NZ_RAVW01000027.1, read on the forward strand.
CTTCCCGCACCCGCGCGGCCGCGTCCGGAGCGCCGGCCAGGCGGAGGCGGGGGCTGTGCGCGAGCGAGCGCAGGGCCTGGAGCAGCAGCGTGTACGACGCGCCGTCCCCGAGGCCGTCTCCCAGGTACGCGCCGTTCCGGTCCATGCGCTCCTCCGCGTCGAGGAGCGACCAGGCATGGCGTTCGTCCGGATCCTGAAGCGTCCGGAGCGCCTTGTCGCGGTCGTACCAGGTGACGGCGCGGCCTTGGGAAAGGCCGCCCCTCTTCGAGGGCACGTGCAGGTAGGGCTGGAGCCGCCAGCCGCGCGGGGGTTCGGGCTCCAGCCGGAAGGTGACGAAGTCACCGGTCGCCGGAGCGTCGTGCACCGCCTGCGCCAGGAGAGACCCTTCCAGCGCGGACAGGAGCGCACGGCCCGGCACTTCGAACAACAGCTCCGCCAGCCTCGCGGCGACAGCGGCGTGCTTCGGAAGCACCAGGAACGCCAGCGCCGCGTCCACGGCGGTCAATGCGTGGACACAGGAAGCCTCTTCCGCCCTGGGCGAGCACGGACAGCACAGGCCGGGGCGGCCCTCCATCATGGCGCGAGGGTCGAGCACCACGGCGCCCCCGTCCTCCTCCGCGCCGCACGCGTCACAAGGCTCCCATGCCGCCAGCTCCGGCTCCTTCACGAGCAGCCGCAAGAGGGCCTCCTGGAGGATGGCCCTGGGTGCGGGCGACAGCAGCCGGGGCATGGCCTCGGCGCGGATCCGCGCGCGGCTCCGCACGAGCGCATCCCGCAGCGGCGCGAGGCGGTCGTCCATCTGGGGAGGCAACGGCGTCGTGGAGGCTTCACGGGCCAGCCCCCGCGACACGCGCCCTGCCTCGTCACGCACCCAGCGCCAGGCGGCCTCCGCGAGCGCGTCCTGCTCGCTGCCCCTCAAACGCCGGAGCTTCGAGGTGCCCCCCAGCGCATCCACCACCGTGGCCTTGCGCAGCGCGGAGCGCGCGTGGCGCGTGACGGAGTCGGGCACCAGGGACGCCAGCACGGCCAGGGGCACGGTCCGGGCACGCTCCACGTGGTGCTCCACGAGCCACGCCTGGAGGGCGTCGGAAGTGGCGGGCCGCGACGAGGCCTTCGCGAGGCGCGGGGAGGCGGGCTTCCGCTCATGGGGAGCGGAGGACTGGAGCCACGCGAGCCAGACCGCGACCGCGTGCGAGCAGACCCCTTCGTTCCAGTAGGCGTCGCATTGACACTCCAGCATCAACCCGTCGGAGCCAGGGTCCACGCAGAGGGATGCTTCGAACGTGCGCCCGTGGCCGTCGGAGACGGTCCCCGCCACACAGTCCGGGAAAGGGGGCCCCACGTCCACCGCGTCCCGGACGAGCCACCTCCGGGCTTGCACGAGCAGCTCCCGGTCGGCCAGTTCGTGGAGATGCTTGCGCGTGAGCCGCTGCTGGAGCGAAGGGGCTGGCGACGAGGGGAGGCCGGGCATCGCATGGGAAAACTACCCATGGGGTGGTCTTCCGACGAGCCCTACCCTCAAGTCGTCACGCCGGGCCCTCCGCGAGGGGACGCCTGCCGGCCGGGCATGCGCTCCCCGCAGCCGCTCCCGCTCGCGGGGCTACGCGCCCAGCACCTGCCGCAGCACGGCCTGGAAGTAGTTCGTGCTGCCGATGTGGCCCGCGTGCAGCTTGGCGGACTGGTGGAGCCGCTGGGCGACGGCCTCGTACTCCGCCTGGCTGACGTCGCGCAGGGACAGGTACAGGCGGGCGGCGGCGCGCAGGTAGGAGAAGAGCGGGTTCTTGTGATGGCCGTCGGGCCGGCGCGCGAGGTGGCGGTAGAGCTGGGAGAACTCCTGGTCGACCTCCGCGTGGCGCGTGTCGCGGCAGAAGCCGGCGGCGGTGGCCTCGATGAGGAAGAAGAACGGCTCGTACTCGGGGAAGGGCGGCCGGGTGAAGTCGGGGGGCTGCTTGTTCCCGGTCCACAGCGCGGAGACGGGCTGCAGGCGCACGTGGGCGGTGACGTCGCCGAAGCGCACGGGCACCTCGTCGCCCACGGGCTTCACCTGGCCCTGTTCGTCCCGTTCCACGGGGATGAACAAGCGCATGGGGTCCTCCACCTTCACGCCCGCCTTCTCCAGCTCCGCCACCACGTTCGCGTCCATTGCGTTGATGTTCCTCCGGGACTCCCATCTACCGCGTCGCGCCCGGATGTGCACCCGGGACGCGGAGGGACCGCACGCAAGGCTCCTGGAACCAACGAAGGCACGACCCGGATGAACCACGAGCTGCCTCCCGTATTCCCAACCTGCCCCGCGGGCCCCCGTACCGGGAGTGCCGTTGACAGCGAGGAGGTGAAGTCCTCGAATGAAACACAGTCCTTCCAGAGGTGACACATGTCTCAACGCATTCCCCCGATACTCATGCTGTGTCTGGCTTTTGGTGGTCTTGTCACGGGCTGCGGCGGAGGCAGCCTGGAGGCGGTGAGCACCTCCGAGTGCTCCACGGGCATGAAGTGGACGGGCGGCGACAGCGGCAACGCCCTGATGCATCCCGGTGGCAACTGCATCCAATGTCATGCGGACCGGGGCGAGGGGCCGAAGTTCGTGGTGGCGGGGACCGTCCTGGCCACCGCGCACGAGGCGGACGACTGCGCGGGCCTCGAGGGCGCCCAGGTCGTCATCACCGACGCCAATCAGAAGACCTACCCACTGACGGCCAATGCCTCCGGCAACTTCTTCCTCAAGGCTGGAGACGCGAAGGACTTCGCGTTCCCCTACACCGCCCGCGTCACCCACGGTGGCACCCAGTGGGCCATGAACACCGCGCAGGGCACCGGGGCCTGCGGCTCCTGCCACACCGTGGCCGGCGCCAATGGCGCCCCCGGACGCATCAGCCCCCCGTAGCGACGCCGCCCGCCAGCGCGGGCAATGAAAAGAAGAAGGGCGCCGGACCGGAGTCCGACGCCCTTCAGATTCTTCTTACTGGTGTGCCCAAGGGCGGAATCGAACCACCGACACGGGGATTTTCAGTCCCCTGCTCTACCGACTGAGCTACTTGGGCGTACCGCGCACCGCGAGCGGCAGCGCCGATTTACGGTTCCTGGCTCGCGCCGTCAACCTCTTTCCGCCAGCCCTCCCCCTCGCCCGACACTCAGGCCGCCAGCCGGGGCGATTCGCTGTCCCAGGCCGTGCACCCCGCCGTCAGCTTCTGGCGCAGCTTCTGGCGCAGCCCCTGTTCGATCTGCCGGATGCGCACCGCCGTCACCCCGAAGCGCTTCGCCAGGAACTCCGCGCTCACCCCGTCCTCCGCCAGCATCCGCTCCTTCACCAGCGCCCGCTCCCGAGCGTCCAGCTCCGGCCAGGCCTCCGCCACGCTCTGGTGCAGCTTCTCCGCCCAGGCGCCCCGGTCCGCCAGCTCCTCCGCCGAGTCCTCGTCCGACTCCAGCATGTCCAGTCGCGTCACGTCCCCCTCCCACCCCAAGGGCGCGTTCAACGACACGTCCTTCGCCAGGGCGTCCGACCCCCGCGCCACCTCCTCCTCCCGCTTGCCCAGCGCCTCGGCCAGCCGCTTCGTCACTTCCGGGTGGCCCTCGCCCCAACGGGCCTCCAGCCGCGCACGCTCGCGCCTCAGCTGGAAGACGATCCACGGCGCGCGGCCCCCCGCCACACTCCAGGTGCGGGACACGTACGCCCGGATGCGCGCGCGGATCCACTGCTGCGCGTAGGCGCCGAACGGCACACCCCGCTCCTCGAACCGGCGCGCCGCCTCCACCAGGCCGACGTTGCCCTCTGACATCAGCTCCTCCAGCGACAGGCCCGTCCAGCGGTACTTCCAGGCCAGCCGGCGGACCAGCTCCAGGTGCCCCCGCACCCGCATCTCCACTTCGGCCGAGTCCACCTCGGCCCCGACAAGCTCCACCGTGGACTCGCGCTCCTCGTAGATGGCTTCCATGAACGCAACCTCCCCAATCAATCCCCCGCGCACCCATCGCGCGGTGACGGGGATAGAGATAAGCGGCCGCGACTCTTAAAAAAATGAGCTAGTTTGGATGAAACCCTTCGGTTAAACCTAAGTCATGGCGTGGCTCAACTACCACCATCTCCTGTATTTCTGGACGGTTGCGCGGGCGGGCAGCATCGCCAAGGCGAGTGAGGAGCTGCGCCTCGCCCAGCCCACCATCAGCGCCCAGATCAAGCTGCTGGAGGAGTCGCTGGGCCACCAGCTCTTCGAGCGCAAGGGCCGCAAGCTCGTCCTGTCCGACGTGGGCCGCACCGTCATGCGCTACGCGGATGAGATCTTCCGCCTGGGCAACGAGCTGAAGAACGTCGTCTCCGGCCTGCCCACCGGGCAGCAGCTGCGCCTCAACGTCGGCGTGCTCGACGTCATCCCCAAGCTCGTCGCCGAGCAGCTGCTCAAGCCCGCGCTGGAGGCGGGCCCCTCGCTGCGCATCATCTGCCGCGAGAGCCCCCTGCCCCAATTGCTTGCACAGCTGGCGCTGCATGAGTTGGACGTGGTGCTCGCGGACGCCCCCGGCTCCGAGCCCGTCAGCGTCCGGTCCTTCAACCACCTGCTGGGCAAGTGCGGCGTGACGTTCTTCGCGGCCCAGCCGCTCGCGCACCTGCGCAAGGACTTCCCGCGCTCGCTCGACGGCGCGCCCATGCTGCTGCCGTCGGAGGAGTCCTCGGTGCGCCGCTCGCTGGACCTGTGGTTCGAGCGGCTCGGCATCCGGCCCCTCATCGCGGGTGACTTCGACGACAGCGCGCTGCTCCAGGCCTTCGGACAGAAGGGCCACGGCATCTTCGCCATGCCCTCCATCATCGACGCCGAGGTGCAACGGCAGTTCAACGTCACCGCCATCGGGCACACCGACGAAATCGAGCAGTGCTTCTACGCCATCACCGTGGAGCGCCGCCTGCGCCACCCCGCCGTCGTCGCCATCGCCGAGGCCGCGCGCTCGCACATCTTCGGCGGCTGAGGCTCACTCCGCTGCCCGGAACACCTCCGCGCCCGCCACCACCGTGGCCAGCACGCGCGCGTCCACCAACTCGAAAGCGGGCCCTTCCAGCGGATCCGCGGACAGCGCGACGAAGTCCGCGTCCAGGCCGGGCTTCAGCCTTCCGCGCCGAGCCTCCTCGAAGGACGCCCACGCGGGCCCCACCGTGAAGCCCTCCAGCGCCTCCGCCGCGCTCAGGCGCTCTTCCGGATACCAGCCACCTTCCGGCCAGCCCTTCGCGTCCTGCCGCGTGCGCGCCGCGTAGAGCCCCGCGAGCACGTCCGGATTCTCGATGGGGAAGTCGCTGCCCAGCGCCAGGTGCGCGCCCGCGTCCTTCAACGTGCGCCACGCGTATGAGCCCTTGAGCCGCTCGCGCCCCAGCCGCGTCTCCGCCCAGGGCATGTCGCTGGTCGCATGCGTGGGCTGCACGCTGGCCACCAGCCCCGCCGCGCCCAGCCTGCGGATGTCCTCCAGCCGCAGAATCTGTGCGTGCTCCACGCGGTGACGCAGGGCCTGCGTGCCCGTCCGCTCCGCGCCTCGCAAGAGGACGTCCACGACCAATGTATTGGCACGGTCTCCAATGGCGTGGATGCACACCTGGAAGCCCCGGGCCATGAAGGCCTGCGCCCGGGCCTCGAGTTCCTCGGGAGCGAGGAGCAACAGGCCGCGCTGGCCGGGCTCATCGCTGTAGTCGTCGTGCAGCGCCGCGCCCCGGCTTCCCAGTGCTCCGTCCGCCAGGAACTTCACCGAGCGCATCGCCAGGTGCCGCCCCTGCCACGGCCCCTGCTCCAGATAGGTGTGGCGCTGCTCACCCTGCCCCGCCGCCATCGCGTACACGCGCAGGGGCAGCGTCCCCGCCGCGTCCCACGCCTGCAACGTGCGGAACGCGTGGAGGTCCATGCCCGCGTCGTGCACGCCCGTGAGCCCGACCTGCGCGCAACGCTCCAGCGCGGCTCGCAGCCGGGTCTCCAATTGCTCGCGCGTGGGCGTGGGGATGGCGGCCTCCACCACGTCCATCGCGTTGTCCACGAGGACGCCGGTGGGCTCGCCCCTCGCGTCGCGGAGGATGCGGCCTCCTTGCGGATCCGGCGTGTCCCGCGTGATGCCCGCGCGGCGCAGCGCCTCGCCGTTCACCCAGGCCGCGTGATGATCCACCCGCGTGAGGAACACCGGCGTCGTGGGGAAGCGCGCATCCAGCTCCGCGCGGCCGGGAAACGCGGCGCCGGGCCACTCGTTCTGATCCCACCCCTTGCCGAGCAACCAGTCTCCCTGGAAGCTCGAAGCGGGCGCCTTCGCCAGACGCTGGACCACGTCCTCCACCGAAGGCGCCTTCTCCAGGCGCACCGTGGTCAGGCTCTTCCCCAGGCCGTGCAGGTGCGCATGCGCGTCCACCAGACCGGGCACCACCGTGGCCCGGCCCAGGTCCACTTCTCGCGCGGTGGGCCCCGCGGCGGCACGCACCTCCGCGAGCGTCCCCACCGCGAGCAACCGCCCGTCACGCACCGCCAATGCTTCCGCGCGCGGACGCGCTGGATCCAACGTCCAGACGCGCTCCGCCCTGTAGACCGTGGTCTCCGCCGTCATGGCGCGGAAGACTACTCGCCACCCCCGGGGGTGCCAGCATCCACGTCCGGCGCATTGACGGGGCCTGCGGGGCCCGCCGGTTCGTTGGGCACGTTCTGGATGGTCTCGCGGGCCGTGTCCGGGCCCTGGATGGGCATCTGGTCGTCCGTCCCCGCGGGCTGGGTGGTCTTGCAGGCCACCGCTCCAGCAGCGGTCAGGCCCAGAGCAGCGATGAGCAGCACGGCACGGCGCATGAAACCTCCTGGGAGAAATTCGAGAGGCCGACCCTAGGGAGGTGCGTCCTCCTCCAGCAACGCGCATCCCCTGCAACGTCCAACATTGGATGCACAAGCAGGACGCCGGGCCCCTCCTGCCCGCATGCCCTCCAGGCCCCCGGCTTCACTCACGGTCCGCCAGAAGGCCAATGCACATCGTTGTCCGAGTACGTGTGCGCACGGTGCGCGCACCGGGGGCGGACATGCGGGAGCACGTCGACAGGAGGAGGTGGCGCCGTCACGTCCTGTGGGGCTGGCTCCTGGCGTTCCTCTTCGCGGGCCTCGTCGCTCCGGCGGCTCCCGCGTCACCGTCCTTCGTCGCGCGATGCGAGCTGGAAGGCGTGGTGGATACCGGGTCGGGCGCGTACCTCGCGGACTGCGTGAAGCGCGCGGAGGACGGCGGGGCCACGGCGCTGCTCGTTCGGTTGGACACGCCGGGCGGATCACTGGAGGCCACCCGCGCCGTGGTGCGAGCGTTCCTGGGCTCGCGCGTCCCCGTGCTCGTGTGGGTAGGGCCTTCCGGCGCGCGTGCTGGCAGCGCGGGCGTGTTCATCTCACTGGCCTCGAACGTGAGCGCCATGGCGCCGGGGACGAACATCGGCGCGGCGCATCCCGTGGGCTTGGGGGGCCAGGACGTTGAGAAGAGCGGAGGCGAGCAGCTCGCCCGGAAGGTGGAGAACGACACGGTCGCCTTCGCGGAGGGCATCGCACGGCAGCGGGGCCGCAATCCGGATTGGGCCGCGGCCGCCGTGCGCGACAGCGCCAGCGTTCCCGCGGACCGCGCCGTGGAGCTTCGCGTGGTGGAGCTCGTCGCCCCCACCGAGGCCGCGTTCCTCAACGCCGTGGATGGCCGCCGCGTGGAGGTGGCCAGTGGGGACAGCGTGACGCTCGCCACCCGCGATGCCCACGTGGTGTCCCTGGAGCCCGGGCTGTCACAGCAGGTGGTGCATGCGCTCGCGCAGCCCTCCATCATCTACCTGCTGTTCCTCACCGCGGCGCTGGGCCTGGTGGTGGAGCTGTCCCATCCAGGCGCGGTGGCACCGGGGCTCGTTGGCAGCGTGGCGCTGGTGCTGGCGTTGATGGCTTCGGCGACGCTGCCGGTGCGCTCGGGCGCCGTGGTGCTGATGCTCGTGGGCATGGGGCTCATCCTCGCGGAGCTGTTCGTCACCAGTGGCCTCCTGGGGGCCGCGGGCGTGGGCCTGCTGATATTGGGCGGCGTGTTCCTGGTGGATCGCTTCGAACCGGGCTGGTTCGTGGAGCCGTCCTTCCGCCTGTCGTGGGGCGTGATGCTTCCGACAGCGCTCGTGTTCGCGGGGACCGCGGCCTTCATCGCGTACCGCAGCGCCCAGACGCGCAAGCTGCCGCAGCGGGGCGGCGACGCGGGCCTCGTCGGCGAGGCGGGCACGGCGCTGGGCCCTGTCACACCTTCTGGCGGCGAGGTGTTCGTCCACGGCGAGCGCTGGCGCGCCGTCTCCTTCACTCCCATCCGCGAGGGCGCGCAGGTCGTGGTGCGCGCCGTGGAAGGGCTCACCCTCACCGTCGCGGAGTCGATGCCATGAACGAGCTGTTCGGAGCCCTGGGGTGGCTCATCCCCGTGGCCGTGCTGTTCCTCCTCTTCATCTCCGGCGTGCGCATCGTCACCGAGTACCAGAACGGCGTCGTGTTCCGGCTGGGCCGCTACGTGGGCCTCAAGCGCGCGGGCTTCCGCTGGCTCATCCCCTTCATTGAACGCATGGTGATCATCGACCTGCGCACCGTCGCGCGCGACGTGCCCCCGCAGGACGTCATCACCAAGGACAACGTCAGCGTGAAGGTCAGCGCCGTCGTCTACTTCCGCGTCATGCAGGCGGACAAGGCCGTGCTCCAGGTGGAGGACTACCTCTACGCCACCAGCCAGATCGCGCAGACGACCCTGCGCGCCATCCTGGGCCAGGTGGAGCTGGACGATCTCCTGTCCCAGCGCGAGCGCATCAACCACGAGTTGCAGCAGGTGCTCGACGCGCGCACCGGCCCGTGGGGCATCAAGGTCTCCAACGTGGAGGTGAAGCACATCGACCTGCCGCTGGAGATGCAGCGGGCCATCGCGCGGCAGGCCGAGGCCGAGCGCGAGCGCCGCGCGAAGATCATCGCCGCGGAAGGCGAACACCAGGCCGCGGAGAAGCTGGCCCAGGCCGCGGACGTGCTCAGCCGCAACCCCGCCACGCTCCAGCTGCGCTACCTGCAGACGCTGGTGGAGATCACCGGCGGTGGCAACCACACCATCCTGCCCATTCCCCTGGAGCTCCTGCGCGCGTTCGGCGTGATGCCCACGCAGCCCTCCCGCCCGGAGGTGGCGCGAGAGGAGGAGGACGAGGACGCGTCCCACGGCCTGTCCTGAAACGGCGAAGGTCCACCCGCGCGCGAGGCACGGATGGACCTTCCGGGTGAGACGCGGCGAGGGCCGGATTACAGCTGGCCGCTGTCCTCGATCTTCACGGGCTGGCGCGTCGCGCCGGACTGGCTGCCCACGCCTTCAATCTTCTTCACCACGTCCATGCCCTCGACGACCTTGCCGAAGACGACGTGCTTGCCGTCGAGCCACGGGGTCGCGATGGTGGTGAGGAAGAACTGCGAGCCGTTGGTGTTGGCGCCGGCGTTCGCCATGGAGAGGAAGCCCGGGCCGGTGTGCTTGTGCTTGAAGTTCTCGTCCGCGAACTTCTCGCCGTAGATGGACTCGCCGCCCGTGCCGTTGCCCGCGGTGAAGTCGCCGCCCTGGCACATGAACTGCGGGATGACGCGGTGGAAGGACGAACCCTTGTAGTGCAGCGGCTTGCCACTGCGGCCGACGCCCTTCTCACCCGTGCACAGGGCGCGGAAGTTCTCGGCGGTCTTGGGAACTTCGTCGGAGAACAGCTCCATCACGATGCGGCCGGCGGGCTGGCCACCAATCGACATGTCGAAGAAGACCTTGGTGTTTGCCATGTTCACGTGCTCCACGGTGTGGGTTGAGCCAGAGGCTTCGGAATCCAGCGCGGTACCAGGCGCGCGGGCCGGGACGTACCAGACCCTCGCGTCTCGGAGGCACCCGCTAGCACCTTCGCGTGCGCTGCGGAACAAATTCAGGCCTTCGGTGGGCCGCCCGGCTGCCCGTCGCGGAAGAGGTCTTCGCGCTCCAGTGCGATGGCGCGGCGACTCAACCGCAGCGACGCCAGGGCCAGCACCGCCGTGGAACCCAGCAACCCCACGCCCAGGGAGAAGGACATCACCGGCAGCCCCTCCGGCACCGCGACGCTGCGGCGCAGCAGGTACAGCAGCGACGTCACCACGAAGGACAACAGCGCCGCGTAGGTGAAGCCGATGGCCCTGGCGAGGATGGCGTGGCGGCGGTCCATGATGGCCACCTCCTCGCGCAGCAGCGAGCGGCGCGCATGGCCCTCCGGCAGCGTGCGCCATTCCCGGACCATGTCCCGCATGCGCGCGGTGATGCGTGAGATTTGATTGTCCAGGCCCGTGGCCAGGATGCCGCACCCGGACACCATCACCGCGGGCGTCACCGCCGTGCCAATGAGCTGGATGGAGGAGGGGTCCAGGCCGTCCACGACGCCATTCATGCCCCCTTCTGTCACACCGCCCGCCCGGCCGCCACCTCCAGGAAATCCCGACACCACCGCTGACGAATCGCCACCGACGTCTTGACACCCTAACTGTCACAACCTACTGTCAGGTTCGTGAGCACGCCCAAGACACAGACGGAGTGGAAGCTGACCGCGCTGGCGGAGGAGGTGGGCGTCTCGCCTCGCACGGTCCGCTATTACGTCCAGCGGGGCCTGCTGCCCGCGCCGCCCTTCAAGGGGCCGGACACGGTCTACGGGGAGGAGCACCGGGTGCGGCTCAAGGCCATCCGGGTGCTCCAGGCGAGGTTCCTGCCCCTGGACGCCATCCAGGCGGAGCTGTTGCGGCTGTCGCCGGAGGAGCTGCGCCGGTTGGCGGAGACGCCGGTGGGCCCCGGGACGTTGCCGGAAGAGGCCCCCCGACTGCCGCCCCCCCGGCCTCCGGGAAAAGACCCGACGGTGGAGGTGGCGCGTTACCAGCGCTGGCTCCTGGCGCCGGGGTTGGAATTGCACGTGTCGGAGCAGGCGGAAGCGAAGGTCCGGGCGCTGGCGGAGCGGGTGCGCGCCCTCATCGAGGAGTCCCAGGAAGGAACGCCGTCATGAACGAGCAGGCGAAGTGTGGGCTGTTCACGCGTGAGGGGGCCCAGGTGCCCCTGCAGGGGGTGGAGGTCTCCGGTGAGCTGCTCGGGGGGCACGCGCGGGTGCGCGTGGCGCAGCGCTATCGCAACGACGAGAAGAAGCCGGTGGAGGCCATCTACACCTTCCCCCTGCCCTCGGACGCGACGCTGAGCGCCTTCTCCATGACGTGCGCGGGCCGCCGCGTGGCCGGCGTGGTGAAGGAGCGCGAGGCAGCCTTCCGCGCCTACGACGACGCCATCACCGAAGGGCATGGCGCGGCGCTGCTGGACCAGGAGCGCGCCAACGTCTTCACCGCGCAGGTGGGCAACCTGCTGCCGGGTGAGGAGACCCTGGTGGAGGTGGAGTTCCTTCAAGCGCTCACCTCCGAGGAGGGCAGCGTGCGATGGATGCTGCCCACGCTGGTGGCGCCCCGGTACATCCCCGGCCCGGTGCGCGGCGACCGCACGGGCCACGGCAGCGCGGCCCCGACGGCGCGGGTGCCGGACGCGGACCGCATCTCCCCGCCCCAGGGCCCGGTGGACTACGGGCTGCGCATGGACCTGCTCATCGACGTGGGCCGTGACGTGGTGGTGGAGAGTCCGTCCCACCGGATCACCGTCACGAAGGACGGCACCCGCACGCGGGTGAACCTCCAGCGCGACTCGCTCTACAAGAACCTCGCGGGCGACGAGGTGGCGCTGGATCGGGACGTGGTGCTCACGATGCGCAACGCCAACCCGGACGCGATGCTCACGCCCGTGGTCGCGCACCGGAAGGCGGAAGGGCCGGGCACGTTCGCGCTCACCGTGGTGCCGGACCTGCTGAACCTGGCGGCGGCGCCACCCCGGCAGGAGGTGGTGTTCGTGGTGGACACGTCCGGCTCCATGGCCGGGGACAGCCTGCCCCAGGCCCAGGCCGCGCTCCGGCTGTGCCTGCGCCACCTGCGCGAGGGCGACCGCTTCAACGTCATCGCGTTCGAGAACTCGTTCCGCTCCTTCTCCGCGCAGACGGTGCCGTTCACCCAGCGCACGCTGGAGCAGGCGGACGCGTGGGTCGCCGGGCTGAAGGCCTACGGCGGCACGGAGCTGCTGGAGCCGATGGTCGCCGCGATGAAGGCCGCGCCAGACGGCGTGGTGGTGCTGCTGACGGACGGACAGGTGGGCAACGAGAGCGAGATCCTCAACGCGGTGCTCGCGGCGCGCGGGGCGGGGCGGGTGTTCTCGTTCGGCATCGGCACCAACGTGAGCGACGTGCTCTTGCGCGAACTGGCGCGGCGCACGGACGGCGCGGTGGAGTTCATCCACCCGGGGGAGCGCATCGACGAGAAGGTGGTGGCGCAGTTCTCACGGGCGCTCGCGCCTCGCGTCACCGACCTGGAGGTGCGCTTCGACGGCGTGGAGGCCAGTGAGCTGGCGCCGGCCACGCTGCCGCCGCTGGTGGACGGCACGCCGTGGACGCTCTTCGGGCGCTATGCGCAGGCGGGCACGGGCAGCGTGACGCTCAAGGGGAGGTCGGGCCGGGAGCCCTTCTCCCTCACGGTGCGGCTGGACCTGCCCTCGCTGTCGGACCGGCCGGTGGTGGAGAAGTTGTGGGCCGCCGAGCGCATCCGGGGCTGGATGGACGCGGGGCTCGTGGGCCGGCGCGCGGACGCGATGAAGGAGCGCATCGTGCGGCTCGCCATCGAGCATCAGCTGGCCACGCAGTACACGTCCTTCGTGGTGGTGGAGGAACGCCAGGGCGACCGTCGCGCGTCGGGCACGCCGGAGACGCGCGTGGTGCCGGTGAACGCGCCCGCGGGCTGGAGCATGTTCAACCCGGCCCCTGGGGACGTGGACGACGAGGCGGAGGAGCTGGTGCCGGCGCGGGCGCCCGGGATGAAGCGGATGGCCTCGAAGCCGATGCCCGCGCCCGGGGCGATGCCCGGTGCGGTGGGCCGCTCCCGGGGCGGCGCGGTGCCCCCGCCTCCGCCGAGCGTGTCCGCACCCGCACCCGCACCCGCGTTCGCGCCCGAGCTGTCGTCGGAGCCCACCACCGGGTCCTCCTTCCAGGCGGGGTCCGCGGATGGTGCCGGGGCCATGAGGCCTGGTGCCGCGCCCAAGGCGCGCAGGGAGCAGGAGTCCGCGAAGAAGGCGAAGGGCGGCCTCATCGACCGGCTGATGTCCGCCTCGTCGAAGCTGCTCACCGCCCCCGAACTGGAGGGGCGGCCCTCCGCCCAGGCCGCGTCGAGCGCCCAGAAGGACAAGGCGGAGGTGCTCTACGAGCAGGAGGAGGTCTCGCTGCCGTCCGTGGCGGAGGCGTCCATCGCCACCGAGGACGTGGGGAGCCTGCTGGGCCAGCAGCTCGCGAACGGCCTGTGGGCCGGCGCGGGTGAGGGGCCGGAGCCGGTGCGCCAGGCCCGCGCCACCGCGCGGGTGCTGCTGGTGCTCCTGCGCGAGGGCATCACCAGTAGCCACCCGCTGCACGGCGCGCAGGTGAAGAAGGCGGTGGACGCGCTGCTCGCGCTGGCCGCGCAGCTCACCCAGGCGCCGGACGTGGCGGAGCTGGCGCTGGGCGTCGCGTGGCTGGTGGCGGCGGGTCCGCGCACGCGGGGCCGCATCGAGCAGGCCGCGAAGCCCCTCCCGGGCCTGGGCGGGCGGATGGGAGACACGGCCGCGCTCCGGCAGCACGTGGAGACGCTGGCGACGCGGTAGGCCGCCGCGTGGCGTCACCTGGGCTCCGTGCCTCCTCTCCGGGAGGACCGGGGTCCCGGGTCTCCCGCCTTTTCACGGGGGTCGACTAGGGTTGCGCCCGCATGCTCCTCGCGCCCTTCGTCCTGGCCGTCCTCGTCGCAGCGCAGCCCGGTCCTTCTCCCCAGGGAGGCACGGCATCCCCGGGGGCCGCGGCCCCTGTCACGGCTCCTGGCTCCCCTGCCCCCGCGCCTGCGGACGCGGTGTCCACGCCGCCGCTCGTGGCGAGTGACGAGACTTGCGCCGCCGAGTCCGACTACGCGGCGGGCTTCGATGCGCTGGTGCGCGGCGAGGACGCGCGGGCGCTGGAGTTGCTGGAGCGGGTGCTGCTGGTGTGCCCCCGCCATCCGTACGCGCCGGAGTTGGCGCGGCTGGCGCGGACGCGGCTGGAGCCGGGCGCGCGGCTGGCGCAGGACACGCTGGCGCGGCCGGTGGACGCGGAGCCAGAGGCGACCTTGAAGGAGGGACCGTCGCAGGGGGCGCGGGCGTCGTTGACCGTCGTGCAGACGCTGCACGGCATCACCCAGGGCGTCCTGCTGTGCTCCATCGCCAACTGCCAGGACGGGCGCGCGTTCGTGGCGGTGTCGCTGCTGGGCGGCGGCGCGGGGGCGGCGATTTCGATGCTCGCCACCCGGAGCGGGCTGACGCAGGGCCAGGCGGCGGCCATCAACTCCGGCACGGTGTGGGGCTTCGGCTACGGCCTTGCGTCCACGAGCACGTTCGACCTGGAGGGGGAGAGTTCCACGGGGGCGGTGATGGTGGGGGCGCTGGGCTTCACGGGCCTGGGCATCCTGGTGGCGGAGTTCGCGCGGCCTACCGCCGGACAGGTGTCGCTGGCGAACTCCGGCGGACTGTGGGCGGGCGTGGTGGCGGGGCTGCTGATGGCCACCCAGAGCGGCGAGACGCGCGACTTCATCGCCCTCGAGCAGGGCGTGGTGGGCGCGGGCCTCATCACCTTCGCGCTGGTGGGGCGCAACCTGGACATCTCCCGGGGCCGGGTGCTGCTCATCGACGCGGGCGGCATCCTGGGCGGCCTGGTGGGGCTGAGCGCGCTGTTCCTGGCGTTCAACGACGACCATGGGGACGCCCTCCTGGTGGGCACCGCCGTGGGCGTGGTGGCCGGCCTGGGGACCGCGACCTTCCTCACGCACGACTTCGACGAGCCCGATGATGCCCCGACCGTCTCCGTCGTCCCGGCGACGCTGGGACGCCACGGGGGGCTGGGGCTGGCGGTGCTGGGCCAGTTCTAGCCTTAAGCTGCCCGCTTCGTTCCGCCGTCCCGGAGCCGCCCATGCCCGTCGAGTCCCAGGCCCTGACCCTCTTGCGTGGTGAGCATGCGCTGCGCGTGCGGCAGGTGAAGGAGTGGGGCGAAATCCTCACCGGCTTCGAGGGCCGCAACCGCTACGAGGTGGTGGGCAATGACGGAGGCCCGCTCTTCTTCGCGGGCGAGGTGGGCGGCGGCGTGGGGCTGTTCATCCTGCGCAGCTTCCTCAAGGCGAAGCGGCCCTTCACCATGGAGCTCAAGTCCACGAGCGGGGAGACGCTGCTGCGGCTGCGCCGTCCGTGGCGCTTCTGGCTGTCCCGCATGGAGGTGGAGGACGGCGAGGGGCGGTACCTGGGCGCCATCCAGCAGCGCTTCCGGTTCTTCACCCGGGCCTACGACGTGCTCGGGCCTCGCGACGAGGAGCTGGCCCACTTGAGCGGGCCGTTCTTCCGGCCGTGGACGTTCAACGTGGAGCAGCAGGGCCGCGAGGTAGGCACCATCGCGAAGCGGTGGAGCGGGTTCGGCAAGGAGATGTTCACGGACGCCGACAACTTCGGCGTCCGGTTCGACGGCCTCAACGACCCGCATGTCCGCACGCTGGTCGTGGCCGCCACGTTCCTCATCGACTTCGTGCACTTCGAAAACCGCCGCGAGAGCAGCGGCTAGGAGTGCCGGCGCAGCGAGGGCTCGCGCGTGCGGCCCTCCTCGTCACGCGGAAGGCCGTCGAGCTCCGGCTCGCCGGACAGCGTGCCGGGACGCCAGCGCTGGACCTCGCGCACCATGAAGAACGCCGCGGCGGACAGCACGCCCAGGTCGTCCAGCCAGCCAACCACCGGGATGAAGTCCGGAATCACATCCACCGGCGACACGAAGTACAGGACGGCCAGCAGCCCGGCCAGCTTGCGCCACGTCGCCACCCGGGGGTCGCGAACGTAGTGGAAGAAGCGGGTCCCCATTCCTCGAAGGCCTGCGATGTTCATACCCCTCCCTACGCATGGGGGACGCGGGTGATTGCATCACCCCGGCCCGGCGCTTGCACGCCCGGTGTGCTAGCGGGCCTGCCCGGGTGTCTCCTCCAGCACGTCCGCGCGGCCTGAGACCTCCAGACGGGCGCGGCTGCCCTCGCGCAGGGTGGACGCGGGGGCCGTGCGCACCACCAGCGCCATGCCCGCGCAGGACACGGTGAGGTCCACGTGCGCGCCCCGGAAGGCGCGCTCCAGCACCTCCGCTCGCAGCGCGCCGCCCACCGCGACGCCGTCCGTGTCGGGGACGAGCCGCAGCGCTTCCGGGCGCAGGGAGAGCATCACCTCGCCGCGCGCATCGCTGCTCAGCGGCAGGTTGCCCAGGGCCGTGCGCGCGACGCGTCCGAAGGCGGAGCCGGGCAAGAGGTTGGTGCCGCCCAGGAAGTACGCGGCGAAGGCGGTGCGCGGCGCTTCGTAGACGGACTCCGGCGTGCCCTGCTGCTCCACCGTGCCCGCGCGCAGCAGCACCAGCCGGTCCGCGAAGGCCAGCGCGTCCCCCACGTCGTGCGTGGCGAAGAGCACGGCGGTGCCTCGCGCCTTGAGCACGCGGCGCCACTCCCCGAGGACGGTGGCACGCAGGCCCGCGTCCATTCCCGCGAAGGGCTCATCCAGCACCAGCAGCTTCGTGCCGGAGGCCAGCGCGCGCGCCAGCAGCACCCGCTGCCGCTGTCCACGGGAGAGCGTGCCGCAGGTGCGCGACTCCAGGTCTTCAAGCTGGAACAGCGCCAGCAGGCCACGCGCGTGCGCCAGGCCTTCGCCCTTCGGCTGCACGCCCATCACCACGTCGCGCACGGTGAGGCCGGATTCGAGTTCGGCGTCGTGGAGGACGCGGCGCAGGGGGCGCTGCTCCGGGGGCACGAACGTGTCCGGCCCCGCGAGCACGCGGCCATCCAGCGTGACGGTGCCGGACGTCGGCTGCTCCAGGCCCGCCACCAGCCGCAGCAGCGCGGTCTTCCCGGAGCCGGAGGTGCCCATCAGCGCCACCGCGTCGCCCGGCTCCAGCGCCAGCGTCACGTCCCGCACCGCCGGGGCTGCGGCGCCGAGGAACTTCAGGGTGAGGGCATCGAGCGAGAGGAAGGCCATGACGGCGGGCACACTACGGTGCGGCACTGGCCGGGCCAAGCACCGGGTCCCGCCCGCTGGGGACTGCTGGACGCCCGGTGGACACGGTTACACGTAGATGTGCCACGCCGCGATCCAGGCGAACACGGCCGGCAACAGCGCAACCCACGCGGGCCACTGTGGCGTGCCGGAGCGGAACGCCCAGACCATGAAGCCCAACCCCAGCCAGGCGAAGACGCGCTCCATCCGCTCCAGTCCCTCCATGAGCGCCTCCAATGGCACCTGCATTTCCACCGCCATCAGGGCAGGCTTGTTGAGGACGGGATTCATCACCTTCCACTCCAGGTGGCTGTAGAGGTCGCAGGTGTTCATGGCCGCGGCGCTGAGCCCCAGGCTCACGAGCGCCCGCGTGAAGGACCTGGATTGCCACAGGCCCCGCCATCCGCTCGCTCGGGGAGCCCCCGCTTCGTCCGCTTCAGGTTCCATCGCAGGACACGCTACCCGAACCGGCTGCGGCGCTTCCCACCGTGAGGCTAGGCTCCCGACCCGTTCTTCCCCTCTTCAGGGAGTCCCCATGTCGCGCCTGCTCATCGCTTGTGCCGTCCTGCTGGGAGCCACGTCCTTCGCCCAGGCCCCCGCCGCCCCTCCGTCTCCGCCCAAGGCCGCGACCGCTCCGGCCGCCCCCGCCGCTCCGGCGAAGCCGAACCCGCTGAAGGCCGCCGCGGACCGCACCCAGGCCGCGCTCGCGCAAGTGCCCAAGGCGAAGCCCGAGGACGTGAAGTCCATGGACGCCATCCTCAAGGCCCTCTACGACGTCATCAGCGGGCCGGCGGGGACGCCTCGCGACTGGCAGCGCTTCCGCTCCCTCTTCTACCCGGGCGCCCAGCTCATCCCGCTCGTGAAGCCCCCGGGCGCGACCACGCTCGCGGCCCGCCCCATCACCCCGGAGGACTACGTGACGTGGGGCCAGGAGGCCACCGCGACGCACGGCTTCTTCGAGAAGGAGACCGCGCGCCAGACGCACGCCTTCGGTGCGCTGGTGCAGGTGATGAGCACCTATGAGGCGCGCGGCACGCAGGACGGGCCGCTCATCGCCAAGGGCGTCAACAGCATCCAGCTCTTCAACGACGGCCAGCGCTGGTGGGTCATGAACATCTTCTGGATCGACGAGAACACCGCCGGCCTCAAGGTGCCCAAGGACCTCACGCAGAAGTAGCCACTCCGCGCCAACGAAGAGGGCCGGGTCCCGGAGCGCGCATCCCGCGTCCCGTGCCCGGCCCTCCCGTGTTTCAACCTACTGCCCTGACTCAGCCTTCCGAGCCGGGCTCGCCTTCAGGACTGGCGGCGTCCTCGGAGCCGGACTCGTCCGTCGAAGCCTCCGGAGCCTCCGACGCGGAAGCCTCCGCGCCCTCGGCGCTGGCCCCCTCCACCGGCGACGTGACCTCGTCCGTCTCCTCCTCGGACTCCTCGCCCTCGGGGAGCTTGGAGATGGCCATCACCTTCTCCTCGCCGTTCTCCAGCGCGATGAGGCGCACGCCCTGCGTGTTGCGGCCGATGACGGAGATCTCCTTCACCTTCATGCGGATGAGCATGCCGCCGTTGGTGACGAGCATCACCTCGTCGCTGTCCTTCACCTGCACCACACCCACCACGCGGCCGTTCCGCTCGGTGGTCTTGATGTCGATGATGCCCTTGCCGCCACGGCCCTGCTGCCGGTACTCGGCGCCCTGCGTGCGCTTGCCGTAGCCGTTCTCCGTCACGGTGAGGATGGCGCTGCCCTGCTCCGCGGGCGCCTGGCCCTCCTCCGGTTCCTTGTCCAGGAGGTCCGCGCCCACCACCTCGTCGCCGTCCTCCAGCGTGATGCCCTTCACGCCGTAGGCCTGACGGCCCATGGAGCGCACGTCCTCTTCCTTGAAGCGGATGCTCATGCCCGTGGCCGTGGACAGGAGGATGTCCTTGGTGCCGTCGGTGATCATGACGCCCACCAGCTCGTCGCCCTCGTCGATGCCCAGCGCGATGATGCCGCTGGCGCGGACGCTTTCGAACGCGCTCAGGTCCGTGCGCTTCACCACGCCCTTCTTCGTGACGAAGAAGACGTAGCGGTTCTCCGGGAAGTCGCGCGTCACCAGCACCTGCGCCAGCCGCTCCCCTTCCCCGAACTGCACCAGGTTCACGATGGCCTTGCCGCGCGACGTGCGGCTGCCCTGCGGAATCTGGTGCACCTTCAGCGAGTACAGCTTGCCCTTCGTGGTGATGGGCATGAGGTACGCGTGCGTGCTGGCCACGAATACCTTGGTGACGAAGTCGTCCTCCTTCGTCCCCGCGCCCGTCTTGCCGCGCCCGCCGCGCTTCTGCGCGCGGTACTCCGACAGCGGCGAGCGCTTCACGTAGCCCGTGTGCGACAGCGTGACCACCATCGTCTCTTCGGCGATGAGGTCCTCGCTGGTGAGGTCATCCACCGCGCCCGTGATTTCCGTGCGGCGCTTGTCGCCGTAGCGCTCGCGGATCTCCATCAGCTCCGCCTTGATGACGGAGAGCAGGCTCTTCTCGTTGGCCAGGATGTCGCGCAGGCGCGCGATGTCGCGCACCAGCCCGATGAGTTCCTTGAAGAGTTCCTCGCGCTGCAGGCCGGTGAGGCGCTGCAGGCGCATCTCCAGGATGTTCTGCGCCTGGTCCTCGCTGAAGCCCGCGCCCTCGTACTTGTGCTCCAGGCCGCCGTAGGCCGGCTCCTCGTTGCGCGCGCGGCTGACCAGCAGCTCCATCTGCGCCTTGGCCTTCGCGTAGTCGATGCGGTCCAGGTTCTGGAAGCGCTCGCGCGTGTACAGCTCCGGCGACAGGATGTTCATCAGGCCCCAGCGCGCTTCATCCGGGTCGCGCGACGCGCGGATGAGGCTGACCACCAGGTCGATGAGGTCCTGCGCGACGAGCAGGCCTTCCACGATGTGCATGCGCGCCAGCGCCTTGCGCAGCTCGTAGCGCGTGCGGCGCGTCACCACGTCGCGGCGGTGGGCGACGAAGCGGTCCAGCAGCTCCTTCAGGTTGAGCGTGCGCGGCTGCCCGCCGTCGATGGCCAGCATCACCGCGCCGAACGTCGTCTCCATCTGCGTCATGGAGAAGAGGTTGTTGAGCACCACCTGGGAGATGGCATCGCGCTTGAGCTCGATGACGATGCGCATGCCCTGACGGTCGCTCTCGTCACGGATGTCGCTGATGCCCTCCAGCTTCTTCTCACGCACCAGCTCGGCGATCTTCTCGATGAGCCGGGCCTTGTTCACCTGGTAGGGGATCTCCGTGACGATGATGGCCTCACGGTCGCCCTTCTTGTTCGTCTCGATCTCCGTGCGCGCACGGATGGTCATGGACCCGCGGCCCGTCTCGTAGGCGCGGCGGATGCCCTCGCGGCCGGTGATGATGGCGGCGGTGGGGAAGTCCGGTCCCTCGATGAACTCCATCAGGTCCAGGACGGTGCAGTCCGGGTTGTCGATGAGGTGCAGCGTCCCGGACACGACCTCCGTCATGTTGTGCGGCGGGATGTTGGTGGTCATGCCCACCGCGATGCCGCTGCTGCCGTTGACGAGGAGGTTGGGGAACTTGGCCGGCAGGACGAGCGGCTCTTCCAGCGAGTCGTCGTAGTTGGGGCCGAACTCGACAGTCTCCTTGTCGATGTCCGACAGGAGGTCCTCCGCCAGCCGCTCCATGCGCACTTCCGTGTAGCGCATGGCCGCCGGCGAGTCGCCGTCCACCGAGCCGAAGTTGCCCTGGCCGTCCACCAGCAGGTAGCGGAGGCTCCACTCCTGGGCCAGGCGCACCATGGCGTCGTACACGGACGAGTCGCCGTGCGGGTGGTACTTACCGATGACGTCACCCACCACGCGCGCGCTCTTCTTGTAGGCGCGGTTGTGGAGGTTGCCCAGGTCGTTCATCGCGAAGAGGACGCGACGGTGCACGGGCTTCAGGCCGTCGCGCACGTCTGGCAGCGCGCGGCCGATGATGACGGACATCGAGTAGTCGAGATACGAGCGGCGCATCTCGTCTTCGATGTTGATGGGAATGAGCTCTCCAGCGCCGCTCGACGGAGGAGGCGCGGGGGGCGTTGCCGGCGTGTCGGTGGTGTCGTCAGCCATGGGCTCTGGAAGGTGCGGACGGGCCCCTCACGTGGGGGGCTCCGCCCGATGGGAGAGTGTTCGTAACCCCTGGATTTCCCTCAGTCAATAAGGGAAACAGGGGGGATTCGCCACGGCTGCCCGCCCGCCCGGTTCCAGGGGTCGGAGAGGGCCTTTCCGGGGCACCCGGATGGAACATCCGGGCGGTGCGTTTTCAGCCCCACCGGAGGCCCTTTTCGGGGCCTCTTCCGGGCCCGTTTTCAGGCCTTCGGACGGAGGTTCGCGGCCAGCCGTTCGGCCTCCGCGCCCACGCCGCCTTCGGGGTCCTTCGCCTTCGCGGTCTCGAACGCGGCGAGCGCCCCTTCGCGGTCCCCGCGGAGCTTCAGCGCCACGCCCACGTTGAGGTGCGCGGAGGCGTTGTCGCGGTCCATGGCCAGCGCCTCGCGGAACAACGTGAGTGCCTGGTCCACGTCACCCGACAGGAGCGCCTCGCGGCCCGCCAGGACGCGCTTGTCCGCGTCGTTGACCAGCTCTACCTCGAACACGCTCTTGCCCACGACGTTGGCCACGAGCACGCGCAGGATGCCGCCCCAGTAGAAGGACAGGCCTTCCGCGGCGACGACGGCGGCCAGGGGCAGGTCGGGCAGCAGCTGCTTGCCGCGGAACTTGAAGCGGACCTTGGTGTAGCGGCCCTTGTTGGTCCAGTGGACCAGCTCCCCGCGGAGCTTCTTGAAGCCGGCCTCCAGCTGGGCCGGGTCGATTTCGAAGGGCAGCACGCGGCCCTGCGGCTCGCCCGCGGGCAGGCTTTTGGGCGCGGCCTCCTCGAAGACGGGCTCGGCCTCCAGCACGGGGGGCTTCGGGGAGGACGAGGCGCGGCGGGGGTCCACCTTCTCCACCTTCGCCTTCACGGGCCGGGCCGGGGCCTTCGCGGGAGCGGCCGGGCGCGCGGGCTGCTTCTTCACCTTGGCCGGGGACTTGCGGGGTGCCGTCTTTGCCATGGGGCCACTCTAAGCGACCCACTCCCCCGCCGCTCGTGAAGTCGTGCGAAGACGAAGTCGTGAAGACGAAGTCGTTTCGGAGACGGCCGCGCTAGACGGGGCCCGGCCGGTGGCCCCAGGCGCCCACCATGAGGCTGGGCACCAGCACGCCGCCGTTGGCGCGAAGCTCGGCGGTGAGGCGGGCGCCCAGCGTGTCGATGTCCACCTCCATGGCCAGCGCCACGCCCAGCCGCTCCATGTGGGGCAGCAGCGCGCGCACCGTCTCCACCAGGGCCTGCGTGGGCTCCGCGTCCGCTGTCACGCCCAGCCGTCCGCCAATCACGCCGTCGTCCACCACCAACCCCGCCCGGCGCAGCGTGGACACCAGCTCCAGGCCCATGTGGACCTTGATGCCCAGCCGCTCGCAGGTGGGCAGCATCCAGCCCCAGATGCGGGAGAACAGCGGCAGCTTCGGGTGCGCCAGGCCCATGGCCGCCAGCTCCAGCTCCTGCAGCGCCATCACGCCCCCGGGGCGCAGGTGCTCCGCCATGCGGCGCACGAACGAGATGGGGTCCGGCTGGAACATCAGCACCAGCCGGCAGACGATGGCGTCGAAGGGTCCTTCGACGGGCAG
The DNA here is from genome assembly GCF_003611585.1 of Corallococcus exercitus. Lineage (GTDB taxonomy): Bacteria > Myxococcota > Myxococcia > Myxococcales > Myxococcaceae > Corallococcus > Corallococcus exercitus. Next base: position 27,003 of record NZ_RAVW01000027.1, read on the forward strand.
GCACTCCAGGCTGCTCTGCCGGAAGCGCACGTGGGCCAGGCCCTGCGCCTCGGCGCGGCGCTGGGCCCAGGTGAGGAAGCGGGCCTCGCGGTCCACGCCCACCACCTCGCCCGTGGGGCCCACCAGCTCCGCGGCGAGGAAGGACACGTCCCCCACGCCGCAGCCCACGTCCAGCACCCGCATGCCGGGCTTGAGTCCGGCCCCGCGCAGCACGCCTTCCGTCAGCGGCGCGTACACCTGCGCATGGAGCATCAGCCGGTGCAGTTCCCGGTCCTCGTGGCCCAGGGCAGGGTTCACGGTGGATACCGATTCCTCGATGCGCATGTGCGACTCCGGGGTTGGAGACAGCGCGCACGCTCGCAAGCCCCTGCGTCCTTCGCGCCCTCCCGGAGGTCCCGGGACAATGACAGACAGCCATCCACGCCCGCGACCGGGAGGCAGGGCCGCGTCCAGCGCCGGACAGGCCTACGTCCCGGCCGCAGCGCTTGATTCCGGGACTTCCCGGTGAAGCGCCTGCGCGGTGCACGGCATGTGGGTTGTCGCGCCGCGCGGCCATGAAACAATCCGCGCGCTCTCCCACCCGAAGGAAGCCTTTTCATGACGACGCGCGTCCGGCCCGTGCTCCTCTCCGCCCTGCTGTTTGCCTCCCTCGCCCACGCGGCGCCCGCCGTGCCCGCCGCGGAAGGCGCGTGGCCCCGCGTGCGCAAGGAGCGGCTCCAGAAGCTGCTGCCCCAGGCCATGGCTCGCGCGGGCGTGGACGCGTGGGTGGTGCTGTGCCGCGAGAACGACAACGACCCGCTCGCCGGCCACGTCGGCGGGGAGAACGCGGGGGGCACCGCCGCGTTCCTGTTCCTGCGCGACGGCGACACGCTGCGCTCCACCGCCCTGTCCCCCGAGGGTGAGGCCACCGCGCTGAGGGACATGGGCGTGGTGGACGAAGTGGTAGCCTTCGAGCGCGGCGCGGACGTGAACGCGCTCATCGCCGCGCGGCTGTCCAAGGCGAAGCTGGCGAAGGTGGCCATCAACTCGTCGGAGCGGATGTCCATCGCGGACGGGCTGTCCGCCACGCAGCGCGCGAAGCTGGAGGCGGCGCTGTCCCCCGCGCTGCGCAAGAAGCTGGTGTCGTCCGAGGACCTGGTCTCCGAGTGGCTGTCCGTGAAGACGCCGGAGGAGGTGGACATCATGCGCAAGGCCGCGGACATCACCGCGAAGCTGGAGGAGGAGGCGTACCGCACGGTGGTGCCGGGCAAGACGCGGGACTCGGACGTGGCGCGCTTCCTCAAGAAGCGCATCGCGGAACTGGGCGTGGGTGACGGGTGGCAGCCGGACCAGAACCCCAACGTGAACAGCGGCCCCACGCGCGGGCACTCGAACGCCACCGACCGCGTCATCCAGCCGGGGGACTTCATCCAGACGGACTTCGGCATCCGCGTGGGCGGCACCTGGGTGACGGACATCCAGCGCTTCGCCTACGTGCTGGCCCCGGGTGAGAAGCAGCCTCCCGCGGAGGCGCTGGCGAAGTGGGAGAAGTCGAAGAAGGGCAGCCGCATCGCGCTCGCGGCGATGAAGCCCGGCGTGCGTGGCTACGACGTGGACAAGGCCCAGCGCGACTGGATGCGCGAAGCGGGCTCCGAGCCCGTGATGTGGGGCACCGGCCATCCCGTGGGCTACTGGGCCCATGACGCCGGACCGGCCCTGTCCGGCGCGGCGTCCGGCAAGCCGCCCGCGGGCTCCGCGCTGCGCAAGCTCCAGCCCGGGCAGGTGTTCGCCTTCGACGGCTTCTTCGCGTGGAAGGACGGCAGCAGCCCGGACGCGCTGCGCATCCTCTCCGTGGAGGAGATGGCCGTCGTCACCGACACCGGCGCCGAGTACCTCAACCCACCCCAGGAGCAGCTCATCCTCATCCCGTCTCCTGTCACAGCCACGAAACAGTGAGGCCCTTGGGGCCGGACCGCGCCCACACCCTACGACGTGGGTGGTCCCGACCCCCGGGACTCGGCCGGTGGGGTGTGGCGCGCGGACGCGCGGGCTCGGATACACTCGGGGCATCGCCGCGCCGATCCGGCGCTGGAGGACCGCCCATGCCAACCGTGCTGGTCATCGACGATGACCTCTTCGTGCTCGCGACCGTGGGAGACACCCTGCGGGGCGCGGGCTACACGGTGCTCACGGTGCAGTCCCCCGCCGAGGCCTTCCACCTGGACCTCTCCGGCGTCGCCGCCATCCTGTGCGACTACAACATGCCGGAGATGAACGGCTCCGACGTGCTCGTCGCCATGCGCGAGCTGCAGGAGTGCCGGGCGCCGTTCATCTTCCTCACCGGCCACTCGGACCTGGATGACCTGCTGCCCGTGGCCATCCGCTACGGCGCGGAGCTGCTGCCCAAGCCGGTGGATGCGTCCGAGCTGACGCGACTGTTGCGCAAGCAGATCGCCGCCTGAGCGGACCTCATCGCGCGGGCATTCAGCCCAGCTCTGAGAGCAGGGCCTCCGCGCGCTCGCGCCACTCGGGCTCCAGCGAGGGCCCGCGCAGGAGCCCTCTCAGCCGCTCCTTCGCGGCGTCCCGTTCGCCCAGCCGGGCCTCCACCCGGGCCAGGGACAGCACGGGCTCCGGACGGTGGGGCGCGCGGCGGTGGGCCTCCGCCAGGGGCTCACGCGCGGGGGCCGCGGCCTCCGGAGGGCCGGCCTCTCCCTGACGCAGCAGCAGCATCCCCAGGCGCCATGCGGGCATCCAGTCATCCGGGGACAGCCACACGGCCTCGCGCCACGCGGCGAGCGCGCGCTCCACGTCGGGCGGTTCCATGGACTCGAAGACGAGCGCCTCCACGGAGCGGCTGAGGCCGGTGGAGAGGCCTCGCGCCTCCAGCTGGTGGCACAGCTCCAGGGCCTCCAGGAAACGCCGCTCCGTCACGCGCAGGCGGGCCAGGTGCCCCAGCGCCGCCACGCCTTCGGGCTCCACGCGCACGCGCGCCTCCGCCGCGGACACGGCGCCGCGCACGTTGCCTCGCGCGAGCCTCACGTCCGACAGCGCCTTGAGCAGGCCCACGTCGTCCGGCACCGCCTTCTGGCCCTGGCGCAGCAGGTCCTCCGCCGCCTCCAGCTCTCCGCCTGCCTCCAGCGCACGCGCGAACACGAGGTAGCTGGGCGCGTGCCATGGATCCAGGTGCAGCGACCGCTCCAGGTGCGCGAAGGCCTCCTCCAGCCGGTCGAGCAGGAAGAGGGCGCGCGCGAGCTGGAAGTGGTGCAGCGCCACGCGAGGCTCGCGTGCCACCGCCTGGGACAGGGCCGGGTAGGCCGCGGTCGCGTCCCCCTGCTCCATCCACACGTAGCCCAGGCCGAAGAAGGCCTCGGTGGGGGGCTCGGGCTCCACCGTGAGGGCCCGGTACAGCGCCTGCGCCTGGGGCCATTCACCGCGCCGCGTGTGCAGCGCCGCGCTCACCAGCCGGGCCTCGGGCTGGGAAGCAGCGCCGGCCCGGGTGACGCCCAGCAGCAGGGACTCCGCGAGCGCCTCTTCCCCGTCCACCAGGGCCAGCCGCGCCAGCGTGAGCATCGCGCGCCAGTCGGAGGCACCGCGCTCCTGTGCCAGCAGGGCCTCGCGACGGGCTCCTTCCAGGTCACCCGCCTTGAACAGCGTTTCATGGCGCGGAACAGGATTCAGGACGGACACTCCCCACGGAAGATGCGCACCCCACCGGGCAATGCATGGGAGGCCCATTCAGGTCGTGCGACGCCGCCCCCGGCACCTCCATGGCCTTCAGGGTAGCAGACAGGCGGACCGTCCTCCTCCGGCCCGGCGTTCTTCCAGACCTGTCGGACAGTCGGATAGGTTCGCGTGGCTCGCCGCTGCCGGGGAGCCCCCGGGATGCTCCCTGTCGCATCCCAGGGGACAGGCTTCATGTCCGAGGGCCTGGACCTGCCTCGTGCAAGGCAGCGCACCGTGATGACGGACTTGCCCGGGCGCGGGACTCCGTGGTCCCACTGGGCGCGTGCGACTCAAGGTCCTCACCCTGAACGTGGCCCACGGTGCGCCGTTCGCCGTGCCCATGCCCTTCCTGCGCCGGCGGTCGGCGCTGCTGGGCACGCTGGACCGGGTGGCGGCGCTGCTCTCGCGCGAGGCCGCGGACGTGGTGGCGTTGCAGGAGGCGGACCGGTCCAGCCTCTTCAGCGGGCGGGTGGATCAGGTGGCGCGCATCGCGGAGCAGGCGGGCTATCCGCACGTGCACCACGGCGTGCACTCCGGAGTCCCCGGGCTGTTCGCGCAGGGCACCGCGCTCCTGTGCCGGCATCCGCTGGAGTCGCGCGACACGGCGCACTTCGGCCGCGACCGGCGGATGGACAAGGGCTACGTCGTCGCCACGCTCGCCGGGGAGCGCGGGCCGGAGGTCGTGTCGCTGCACCTGGATCCGTTCTCCGCGGCGGTGCGGCAGCGGCAGGTGGACCGGCTCATCCACGCCCTGCGCCAGCGGCCGGAGCGGCCTCGCGTGGTGATGGGTGACTTCAACGCGGAGGACGTGGACGGTCCCGTGGTCCACCTGTGCGCGGCGCTGGGGCTGCACACGCCCGCGGACGGAGAGCCCACGTATCCCGTTCCGAACGCACGTCAGCGCTTGGATCAGGTGCTGATCTCCCGCGCCCTGCGCTTCACGCGCTACGAGCGCCTGCCCGACACCGTCTCCGACCACCACGCCGTGGTGGCCGAGCTGACGCTTCAGCCGAGCACGGCGACGAGCTGACGGCACTGCGCGAGCAGCGTGCCGTCCTCCGCCCAGAGGAGCTGGGTCTCCTCCGTGTAGCCATCCGCCGCGTGGCGCGAGCGGCCGGTGCGCAGGTAGTGCGCGTCCGGCGCGATGCCCGCCACCGGGAACGTCTGGAAGAACTGCACGCTGAAGTCCACCGACGCCGCCGCGCGGAAGCCCTCCATCCGCGACAGCACGGACGGCGGATACGCGTCCATCAACCCCACGCACAGCGCCGGATCCAGCACCGTGGGAACGCGAGGCCGCAGCCAGCCGCCCACCTCCGCCTCGGGCCCGCCGGAGTACGGCGGCGAGCCCACGCAGTACCGGTACTCGAAGAAGCGGCAGAAGTCCGGCATGGGTGCGTCGTCGGGGACAGGCGTGAGCGTCCCCGGCGCGGGCACCTCCGGCATGACGAAGTCCATGTACCCGGGCGCCCCACCGCGAGCGGCGCCAAAGGTCGCCGTGGCGACAGCCACCACCGCGCCGCCGCTCTCCACCCGCGCGGTGGCGTGGGTGACGAACTTGCCGGCGCGCTCGATGCGCGTGTGCAGGTCCGCCACGCCCTCCGCCGCGGGCGAGCAGAAGTGCACGGTGAACGAGCGGACCGCCCGCTGGGCGTCGTCCAGGTGGTGCTCCAGCGCGCGCAGCACCTGCCCCGCCACCACGCCGCCGTACGCGCCCCGGCCCTGATACCAGGCCGCCTCGTAGCGCGAGCGGTAGTGCCCGGGTTCCAGCGGTTCAACGACGGTGGCGGCGAGAAAGGGCGCGGTCATGATGCACCGCATCCTAGACCTCCCGGCGTGGATGTCCCCGGGAGATCCGCGCCCGTTCGGCTGGCACTACCAGACGAGTTCACGCAGCGTGGTGCCCTGGCCGACGGGCACCCACTGGAGGACGCGCTTGCTCAACCGGGGATGGGGGCATTCCGGTTCAGCGATGAAGAGGAGGCTGAAGGTCTCCCCGTCAGGACGGCTCTGGGTGGTGGAGAGGAGCGTCTCCGGTCCCTTGCCATCACTGTCGGAGAAAGCGACCGTGAGGTCTGTCCGCTCCGACGGCGGTTCCAGGAAGCTTGGGAGGGTTGCCGCGGGCGTCAGGGGCCTGGTCAGAATCCAGTTCAGGGGAAGGTCCACCTCCAGCCGGTCAGGAGCGGGCCACCGGACGGGAGGCAGCGGCGTGTCCTCGCGGCCGGGCGGCTGGAACCAGGCGGTCACGGGCTTGCCGTCGGCGGTGCGAGCCACGCCCAACCGCACCGGGCGCGAGGAACCCGCCTTCCATTCGCGCCACCACAGCTCCAGGTGATCCGCCACGAGGATGGCCTTCACACGGGCGTCGGCGGCCGGCACCGGATGGTCGTCCCGGAGCGTCGCGATGAGCGTCACCGCGTCGCCCTTGCGCAGCCACTGCACCTTCAGGTTCGCATCCGCGAAGCCGTCCCAGTCCTTCTGGCCCCAGCTCGGCCAGACCGGCGCGGGGGGCGCGGGAACCTTCGTGCCGGAGGCGAGCATCGCTGCGGACCGCACGGGGGGCGACTCCTGAGCTGAATCGATGTCGCCGCCGTCCGTGGGCGTGGCGTTGAGCGATTCGAAGGAGATGAACTCCGCATCCTGCAGCACCAGGTCCACGGTCCGGAGGTGGTGCTGATCCTGGGTTCTGCTGCGCGTCAGCAGCGGCCCCTTCCTGTCGAAGCGGAGGGAGGCCTCCGCCCGGAAGCCCGTCGGTGCGCTCATGCCAACCTGGAGGGTCTTCAGTTGCTCCTCCGCGGTCGCGAGAGGAGCCGTGGGGCACTCGACGAACCCGGGGCCCAACCCCTGGCCGCGCAAGGCAAAGCGCTCACCGGTGGCGAGCCCCACCAGGATGACCGGCGCGGTGGTGACCCATTCCCTGGGTGTCTCGAAGACGTAACAGACGACGTCGTCTTCCCTGCCGTCCCCGTCGAGGTCGAGCTGGAAGCGCTCGCGGACGACGACCTTCTCCGCCTTCACACGCGCATCGAACCAGCCCCCGAAGGACTGGGGATCCGATGCGGCCGGAGTGGCCGTGACGAGGAAGCCGAGCAGCGAAAGCCGATGACTCGCGTGCATGGAGGAACTCGGCTCAGCCCTGGTACGACTCGTCCTGTTCGATGCGGCTGAGCACCCAGTCGAACTCGCCGGACGTCACGCGCGCCTGGCAGTGCGTGCAGTGGCCGGCCATGTTGATGGACAGCGGAGCGCCGCACGACGGGCACTGCTTCTGCGTGGAGGGCTTGCCGTGCACGCCCCGGCCGCGGATGAGCGTCCAGTACTCGCTGTAGGCGCGCTCGCGGGAACGGCTGCCGCCCACGACCTGCCCGTCCTGGTCCCGCACCGTGTAGTCCAGGCTGGCGGCGTACACGCGCAGGGTGACGGCGTCGAAGTACGCATCCCGCGTCACGCGCGCGAGCACCAGGTTGGTGATGTGCGCGTTCTCCGTGATGTTGCGCAGGCCCGCCTCGCGGTAGGCGTTGATCCAGTAGAGCTGCGTCTGGAAGAGGTTGTCGCTGAGGAAGGGCCGCATGCCCTGCCACTCGCGCTTCGCCCACGCCGTCTGCATCTCGTGGAAGATGAACTCCAGGCGCTTGCGCAGGGCCAGCGGCGTCGCCTCCGGGTCGTCGTGCAGCAGCGCGTTCAACCGCTCCTGCGCGCGCGAGTCCTTCACGGTGCGCAGCTCCGTGCCCTGCTCCTCCGTGGTGCCGGTGAGCTGGGGGCCGCGCCGCTCGCGCTCCCGCGACGTCACGCGCGTCACCACCCAGTCGAACTCGCCGGTGTTCACCACCGTGTCGCAGTACGAGCACTTGTGGCCGTGCACGGACTCCAGCGGCGCGCCGCAGTTCGGGCACTTGAAGGCGCGCACGTCCTCGGGGGACCGGGACTTCGCGGACGCGGCGCGCTCCAGCAACCACTCCTCCGCGACGTACCAGCTCTGCTCGGAGCCGGAGGAGGCCTCCGTGTAGTTGGCCTCGAAGCGCAGGACGACGCGGACGCGCCGGCTGTTCGGATTCACGCCGTTCACTTCCTCGTACGTCACGGCGCCCACCACCACGGCCTTCACCGCGTCCGGCGTGCCCAGCCGCCGGAGCGAGCCGATGGCCTCGTCGGACAGCCAGCCGCCCAGCGTGTCCAGGCGGTCGCCGCCGCGCGCCTCGTGCACCCGGGCGAAGAGCGAATAGACGAAGTCCTCGAAGAGGACGATGGAGAACTCCGGGTCCAGCGGCTGCATCGACCCGTCCGACCCCTTGGGCCCGATACGGGCCAGGCTCGCGAGCTTCGTGCGCAGCGAGCCCTGGCGCTGGGGCGGAGGCGGCGCGTGGGGTGCGAGCGTGCTCCAGTCCTGCTGGCCCGCGCCCGACTTCATGTTCATGACGACGATGGCCACCACGCCCACGAAGACGATGAGCATGCAGAAGCCGCCGAACGCTCCTCCTCCGTCCCCGCTCGAGGACGACGAACCGCTGGAGCCGTAGGAGCGGCTGCCGGAGCTGTAGGAAGACCGGCTGCCGGAGCCGAAGGAGGAGGACGACGAGCTGCGGCTGCTGGAGCTGCGGCTGCTCGACGAACTCCGGCTGGAGCCGCGGTAGGTGCTGCCACCGCCGGGGCGCGCCTCCGCGTCGGGGAGCGAGGCCAGGCCCAGCCCGACGAACAGCGCGACGGCGAGGAGGAGGACGGAGGGAGAGCGCCTCACGCCACGGCTCCGGGCAGGTCCGGCAGCTCGTTCACGTCATCCTCCAGACGGGGCAGCGCGCGCGCCAGCGGTGCCTGGAGGCGGCGCAGGGCCTGGAAGAAGGGCTCGGGCGCGGTGGACGCGGCCAGCGCGGCGGACAGCTGCGTGAGCGCGTCCTGCCACTCCGCGCCCATGAGCGAGGGGTCCACGCCGTAGTCGGTGACGACCTCCACGCGGCGCTCCAGCACGGAGACGAACACCAGGATGCCGGTGCGGCGCGACGTGTGTGACACGCCCAGCTCCGTGAAGGCGGCGCGCGCGGCGGTGCGCACGGAGGCCTCCTGGACCTTGCGCGAGGTGAGCGCGCGGCGCAGCGACGGCAGGAGGCGGCCCAGCAGCATGCCGCCGAAGTAGGACAGCAGCACCACGGGCGGGAAGACGAGGAGGTGGATCTCCTGCGGGATGAACAGGAGGACCATCAAGACGACGTAGGCGGCGAACGCGCCCAGCCAGGCATCGGTGTGGGCGTAGCTGCCGGAGGCGCGGCGCACGGCCACGACGACCTCGGCGGCCGTCTGGGACTCAATGGCCGCGACGGCTTCGGCGGCCTGGGTGCGTGCGGCGTCTTCGAGGAGGGTCGTGGCCATCGTGGGCGGGCACTATAGCCAACCCACCGGCGGCCCGTTCCTAGGAGGGCAGTGTCCAGTCGATGGTGGGCTGGCCGTGCTTCTTCAGCGCCGCGTTGGTGGTGCTGTAGGGCTTGCTCCCGAAGAACCCCTTGCTGGCGGACAGCGGCGAGGGGTGCACGCCTTCCAGGATGACGTGGCGGTCCCCGTCGATGAGGGCCTTCTTCTTCTGCGCGGGCTTGCCCCAGAGCAGGAAGACGACGGCGTCCTCCTTGGCGCTGACGGCGCGGATGACGGCGTCGGTGAAGGGTTCCCACCCGTGCTTCGCGTGGCTGTTGGGGGAGGCCTGGCGCACGGTGAGCACGGTGTTGAGCAGGAACACGCCCCGCTTCGCCCAGGGGATGAGCGACCCGTCGCGAGGCTTCGGTGCGCCCACGTCGCTCTGGAGCTCCTTGAACATGTTCACGAGCGAGGGCGGAGGCGGCACGCCGGGCTTCACGGAGAAGGCGAGGCCGTGGGCCTGTCCCGGGCCGTGGTAGGGGTCCTGGCCCAGGAGCAGCACGCGCACGTCCGCGTAGGGCGTGAAGCGGAACGCGGAGAACAGGTCCTCCTCCGACGGGAACACGGTGTGTTCCTTGCGTTCCTGCTTCAGGAACTTCTCCAGCTCCTTGAACGACGGCGCGTGGATGGCGTCATGCAGCACCTCTTTCCAGTCCTCGGGCAACCCGTCCGCCAGGCTCATTCATGTCCCTCCGTGGGGCCGCACCCTAGACCAGGGCGCGTGTCCACAGGCGCAAGCGTTTGCATCCCGGTGCCGGACGGCGAACTTTGTGGCGGAGGCGGGCCGCTCAGGGTGCAGGGATGGGTGCTGGACTCCCTGCGTCCATCCACTGGGATGGAAACGAGGGAAGCGGCTCACCCCAGGACGTATCCCCCACCGGAATGGACGGATCCGAGAGCCCGGCGGATACACCCGCGTCGGGGCTGCCGGGGACAGCAGGGCCACCCGGCTCGCCGTCGTAGAGCCGCCGCAGGATGCGCCCGTCCGACAGCCGAACCGCGTAGGTGGCCCCTCCGTCCAGAAGCAGCCCACCGGACTCACAGGCCCGCGGGTCCAGGTCCATGCGCACGAAGGCGACGTCCCCTTCACGGAGGACCCAGAAGCGATGGGCCTCCCTCCGGCTCCAGCAGGATTGTCCCTCCCGCGCCCGGGAAAGGAAGTCGTCGGCCGCAACGACCATGGCTTGCAGCAGGCTCCCCTCCAACAAGTACGTCTGTCCCGGTGCTCCGACGGGCAGCGCCTCTCGGGAGAACATCTCCGGGAAGAGGATGGAGCGGTCTTCCGACGCCAGCACGTCGGGCGGGTTCGCCTCGCGCCGCATGCACCCGGCGCACAGGAGCGTGCCCATGAGCAGCAGCCGCCTCATGGCCCTGCTCCCCTCAGGCAGGGGCCCTGGAGTTTCTGGATGGTGAAGTCCAATGCCTCCGCATCGTGCCACGTGACGCGCCCCGTCTGCTCGCACTGCCACCCCGACGATGCGGTGCGTGTCCACTTCAGCAACTGCCCCGTGAGGGGAATGTACTGGTGGAAGCCGTCGCACGACGCCGGCTCCGTCACATTGGAGAAGAACGCGACGATGGAGAGCCGCACGCGTCCGTTCTTCGTTTCGGTTTCGAAGCCGTGCGCTCGGCCCTCGGAAACGATGAAGCGCAGGTCGTTCGAGGACAGCGCGCTTCCATAGGGATGGTTGTGAAGGGCGTAGATGTAGCGGATTGCGTCCGCGGGATACCGCGCGTCGGCGACCCTGGAGGGCAGCAGGCAACTCTTGCTGCGCTGAGAGGGATCAATCCTCGATTGGTCGGTGAGTCGGCTGACGGCGTACTGATGCTCTGGCGTGTAATACAGCCATGCGCAGTACTCGCTGGAGACACGCCAGTGGGTGTCGAAGCTGGGATGATCCGGACGGCCCGCGCTGGCGTGAGGCTTCGATAGGAGCTTCCCGCACGCGGCCAGGAGCGCATCGGAGGCGGACTCGTAAGGGCCCAGCAGGGGGCCCTGCAGCTCCTCCAGGAAGGGAGCCCCGGGCTCGGGCCGCACAAGGTCCGGGTCGAGGGTGGCGGAAGACGCGCAGCCCCCGAGCCAGAGCACCAGGCAGCATCCCAAGGGACCGCGCATGGGCTGGAGTCTCCTTCCCTGAAAATGGAAGGCGGATGGCCTCCTGGGCGGCATCGTGCCGGAACGCCGCACCGGAAAGCGAGCAGGCAGTCAGGGCGGGAGCTTGGGGCTCGGGCCGGGGCGCGCTAGCCTTGCGCCCGCCATGACGATGTACACCGAGTCGCTCCGCGCCTTCCTCAAGCCCGTCCTCGCCTACCTGGACGACGAGTCGGTGTCGGAAATCATGATCAACGGCCCCACCGACGTGTGGATCGAACGCAAGGGCCGGCTGATCAAGACGGATGCCTCCTTCTCCGACGAAGGCCTGCTGGGCGCCGCGCGCAACATGGCCCAGTTCGTGGGCCGTCCCCTGTCCGAGGAGCGCCCCCGCCTGGACGCGCGCCTGCCCGACGGCAGCCGCATCCACGTGGTGATTCCGCCCATCGCGCGCAACGGCACCACCATCTCCATCCGCAAGTTCTTCAAGGACAAGCTGACCATCGACTCGCTGTTGAAGTTCAAGTCGCTGACCAAGCCCATGGCGCGCCTCATCGAGGCCGGCATCGCCACCAAGCTCAACATGCTGGTGGCCGGCGGCACGGGCTCCGGCAAGACGACGCTGCTCAACATCGTCTCGTCCCTCATCCCGGACGAGGAGCGCATCCTCACCATCGAGGACTCCGCCGAGCTCCAGCTCAACCAGTCCCACATCGTGGCCTTCGAATCCCGCCCCGCCGACAAGTTCGGCAAGGGCGCCGTGGACATGGGAGACCTGCTGCACTCCGCGCTGCGCCTGCGCCCGGACCGCATCGTGGTGGGCGAGGTGCGCGGCGGCGAGGCCTTCCACCTCATGCAGGCCATGAACACCGGCCACGGCGGCTCGCTGGCCACCACGCACGCGAACACGCCCACGGACACGCTGCGCCGCATCGAGTCCCTGTGCCTCATGTCGTCCGTGGAGCTGCCCATGGTCGCCGTGCGCGCCCAGGTGGCCAGCGCCATCAACTTCGTCATCTGCTGCGAGCGCCTCCACGACGGCAGCCGCAAGACGATTGCCCTGTCGGAGGTGCTGCCCCTCACGGAGAAGGGCGAGTACCGCACCCAGGACATCTTCGTCTTCACGCCCGTCGCCAAGGACGAGCACGGCAACATCCTGGGCTACCACGCGCCCACCGGCATCATCCCCAACTTCATCCAGAAGGCCCGCGCGTACGGCTTCGATGACCTGGACGACGCCTTCTTCGACCCGGCCACCTACGGCGTGCCGCCCCCGCCCAGCTTCCACGTGGGCGAAGCGTACACCCTGCGCTGGGCCCCCTCGCTGAAGCACCGCGAGCAGGGACTGCCGGATCCGGCGCACTTCAAGGAGGACTGGGCCCGCTTCGAAGAGGTGCTCCGCAACGCGGCGCCGGACGGCCCCGTGTCCGGCCCCAAGCAGGCGGCGCCTCCGTCCAAGCCCGCCGCCGCGCCGCCGCCGCCCATGAAGGCCGCGCCGGCGCTGCGCCCCTCGCTGCCGCCCCGCCCGCCGCCCTCGCAGGACGACGACAAGACGCCGCCGCCCACGCGCAACCCGTTCGCGGAGCAGGAGGACACCCGCGCCTCTCCGCCCTCCGAACCGCTGGTGCAGGTGTCCGAGGACCTGCTCGCGGAGGCGCCGCCCGCGCGCAACACGCCGCCGCCGCGCCGTCCGCCGCCCGCGCCCGCGCGCCCCGGCGCTCCGCCGCCCAACACCCTGCGCGCGGGTGCGACGCCCACGCGCCGTCCGCCGGGTCCTCCGCCAGCGCCCTCCGACGACCTGGACGAGGACGAGGACGACGACCGGCCGAAGACGGAGCTGAACACGTCGGAGAAGACGCAGATCCGTCCCGCGCCGGAGCGTCCGCGCCGGTAGCCGCGCCGTGACCTGGGGACCCTCCGGGTTCCCCGTGCACCGGTGACGTGATGCATCCACGCGGGGCGCCGTGCGCCGGACACCGGCGTCGCCCCCGGGTGGGTGGGGCCCTGTCCCACCACGCGGGTCCGCGAATCCTGACCTTGCGAGGAGGACGGGTCGGGGTGAAAGTGCTCCCGTGTTGATCCCCTTCCTCGCCGCGCTCACCCTGGTGGTCGCCCAGGCGCCCGCGCTTCCATCCTCCGCGAAACCCGTCACCGTGTTGCTGGCGCCGACGGACGTGACGCGGGGAACGCCGCGCTACCTCATCGGAACCGCCCAGGAGCACGTGGCCGAGCAGCTCAAGGCCCGCGGCCTGGAGGTGATCCGCGTGGAGGACGTGACGCGCACGCTGCCGAAGAAGAAGCGCACGGCGATGATGCGCTGCAACCGCACGCAGCCGTCCTGCATCGCGTCGCTGGGCATCGCGGCGAAGACGGACGTGGTGATGGTGACGGAGATTGGCCCGTACCTGAACGCGTACAAGGCGGGCGTGCGCGTGTACACGGCGCACGACGGCGCGCCGCTCGTCGAGGAGTCCGTCCCTGGTGTGAGCGAGGACCAGGTGCTGGACGCGCTCAACAAGTCGCTGGACGTGGTGGTGCCGCGCACGCTGCGGGTGCTGCGTCCGGAGCCGGTGGCACCGCCGCCGGTGACGCCGCCCGTGGCGCAGCAGACGCCCAACGTGACGCCGGGAGAGAAGCAGCCGGTGCCGGGGCCGGACCTGACGCCGGGCGTGCAGCCGCCCACCGACCTGGGCCTGAGTGGCACGCCGACGGGGGAGACCCCGGGACGGCGCAAGTGGGCGTGGGTGCCGGCGGCGGGCGGCGTGGTGCTCGCGGGTGTGGGGACGGTGTTCTACGTGCAGTCGCGCGGGAAGCTCAGCGACCTGAACAACAACGAGTACCCCAACCTGAGTGATGCGGAGAAGGTCCGCGACTCCGGCAAGCGTTCGCAGACGCTTGGCGTGGTGGGCATCGGAGTGGGCGCGGCGGCCATCGCGGCGGGCGCGCTGATGTACTTCCTGCCGGTGAAGCAGACGAATGTTCAGCCGTCCGTGACGCTCACGCCGCAGGGCGGTGGTTTGAGCTTCGCCGGGACGTGGCAGTGAGCACGGGGAGAGCCATGCGGAACCTCTGGAAGGTCGGCGCGCTGAGCGCGGTGTTCGGTGCGGTGCTCGGCATGGGTGGCTGCAGTGACTTCCAGGCCGCCTATGAAGGCTGCCAGGACGCGGGCCGCTGTGGACCGCAGGCGAACGAAGACGGTGGCAGCGACGGCGGGGAGGACGCGGGCGATGGAGGCGACGGTGGAGACACCACGCCTCCCCCCTGCGGTGATGGCGGCGTGGACTACCCGGACCTGACCGGCTTCGACAACGACTGCGACGGCATCGACGGTGTCGCGGACGCGGGCTACTTCGTGGATCCGGTGCGCGGCAGGGACGACGCCTACGACGGGACCCGCAAGAAGCCGTTCCAGACCCTGGCACGCGCCCTCCGGGAGATCCGCGACGGTGGCACGGGGCGCAACATCGTGTACCTGGGCACCGGCACGTACAACGAGCCCGCGTCCGTGGTGGACATGCCTGTTTCGCTCTACGGCGGGTACACGTGGCGCGGCGAAGGCAACGACTACTGGGACCGGTTCAAGGACGGCGGCGGCAGCACGTTCTTCGACGGCGGCGCGCTCGCGTTCACGGTGCGCGACGTGACGGATGCAGGCGTCCTGCTGGACTCGCTACAGATCGCCTCGGCGAACATTGGAAACGATGGCGGAGCCTCGGTGGTGCTCAAGGTCGTGAACAGTGTGGACACCACACTGCACGCTACGCGCCTCGTGGCTGGCACCGGTGGCACCGGTGCCGCGGGCTCCGCGGGAGGGGTGGGGGCGAGCGGTGGCACTGGCGTCACGGGCCAGGAT